>JBKJUC010000025.1:0-17246 GCA_046590325.1 Burkholderiales bacterium
TGTTCCACCAGCATGCCCAGGCCGTCTGCGACGCGTGCCGCGCCCTGCGCCCGCGCGAAGACCAGAAACGGCGTGGGCTCTTTGCCGTACATCATCTCGTAGGCCAGCGAATCGGGCGCGAATAAATCCGCCGGCAACGGCGGCAATTCCCCTTGCAGGCTGCTGGACGTGGCATTGATCACGAGGTCGAAATGATGCCCGGCCAGGTCGCCATAGCCAACTCCCGAAATCACCGTACTGGCGGCGGCCGGTTGATGGCGCATGTTTTCCGCCAGCCGCAGCGCCTTGTCCACGGAGCGGTTGGCGATCGTAAGGATGGCCGGCTGTCGCGCCAGCAGTGGGCCAAGCACGCCCTGGACGGCGCCCCCGGCACCCAGCAGGAGCACGCGCCGGGCCTCCATCGTTACGCCGAGGTTGGCGGTCAGGTCGGCGACGAGTCCCGCTCCGTCCGTATTGTCCGCCCGTATGCGTCCCGGTTCGAAACTGAGGAAGTTGGCTGCCCGCGCATCTTTCGCCCGCCGGGTGACTTCGTCGGCAAGATCGAAAGCGTCCAGCTTGAAGGGCAGCGTGACGTTAAGTCCGCGGCCGCCGCTGGCGCGGAATTCTGCCGCTGCGGCGCGAAAAGCATCAAGCGGTGCCAGCAAGCGCGAATACTCCACGTCCTGGCCGGTCTGGCGCGCGAACGCCGCATGGATGTCCGGCGACTTGCTGTGGGCGATTGGATTGCCGATGACGGCGTAGCGATCGCTCATGTGAGGTGGCCCCTCACGGCGAAATCAGCTCGAGATCGCTGCGGGTGTAGTTGAAGGTGCGGGAGATGCTAAGGATATCCCAATCCTTGCGCACTGCCGCCGGCAGTGGCGGAAAGGGCCCGGCCAGGTCGATCGCCCGTCGCGCCGCGGCGTCCAGCAGGCGATGGCCGGAAGAGCGGTCGATTTCCACTTTTTCCACGCTGCCGTCGGCCTTGATGTGCACGGTCATCACCAGCGAACCATAGATTCGGTTGCGCTTGGCCTCCTCGGGAAAATGCCGGGTACCGACCTCCTCGATTTTCTGGCGCCATTTGTCCACGTACTCGGCGTAGACCACCCCCTCGGTGCGCGCGCCGATGAACTTGCGCCGCGGCAGTTTCTGGTAGTCGCTCCACTCCTTCGCGATCTGCGCCTCCAGTTGCGCGATCATCAGCCGCTGCTGCTGCAGGGCCGGATCCTCGACACGCTCCGGTGGTTGCTGCGCGGGGGAGGGCTGGTTCATTATCGCGTTGGTATTGCCGCTTTGTGTCAACTGCAGCAGGCGCTGCGCTTCTTCTTCCAGCTGCCGCGCGCGGTTCACCGCCAATTGCACCTGCTGGGACGATTCCAGGTCGGGCACTTTTGGCAGGTTGGTCCTGGCCCGGCGGTCGGCCTCGGTGTTTCCCCCGCCGTCTAGGTTGGCTTGCGCAAGGGCGTCGGCTTTTACCGGCCGGGACGCGCTTTTCGAATTGACGAGCACCACGTCGAGCTGCGGCGCGAACTTCGATGGATTGAACTGCGGCGGCGCGAAGGTGATGAGGAGCAGGACAGCGTGGAAAACGATGGATACGGCCAGCGTGATCGGCAGGATGTCGCTGGTGGAAGGCGGCGGCGAGGCCGGAAGGCTGGCTGCGAGGCCGCCTCGGGTGTGGAGCGCGTTAATCGGGATATCCGGCAATTCCGCGTGCCTGTAGTCGGGCTCCGACAATTCTAATTAGCCGCCACTTAAATTGACAGCGATTCGGGCGGGATTCAGCACCCTACTGCGGATCCACATCCAGGCGCCGCGTGAATTCGCAGTGCAGGCTTACCTCGAGCAGGTCGATCCCGGACAGCGCCAGCTCGATCCGGCTTCCAGGTGCGAGTGGCGGTACCGACGGCACCCGGGTGACGAAGGGAATGCGGTCCAGCCTCACCAAGTCGTCCCGAAGCACCACCGCGCCGGCAAGTTCCACGCCTTCCTGCAGGAGCCAGCGCAGGCACCAGTAGCGTTCCATGTTGCGCTGGAATTCCGCATAGGCGTCGTAGGCGAGTTCGAAGTCGCGCAGAATCACCAGCAGCCGCTCGTCCTTCGGCGGATAGGGCGGGTCTTCATTGCGGAAAAGCGCCAGCAACTGCCTCTGGTTCACCAGGTCGGCATAGCGGCGCAGGGGCGAGCTCGCCCAGATGTACTGCGCCACGCCCAACCCTTGATGCGCCGCCGGCACGGTGGACATCTTCACCTTGCCGTTGCCCTGTACGCGATAAAGCGCTGGGATCTCGTTCAGCGCAAGCTGGCGGCCCCATTCCGTGTTGACCAGGATCATCAGCTCGGACACCACCTTGTCGATCGGCGAGCCGCGCTTGCGCTCGACGATGCTTACCCGATCGTCATCGACATAGAAATTGTAGTCGGCGCGACTGGTCCCCGGTTCGACCTTGCCGCGCGACTTCTCCAGTTGCACGGCAAAATTCCAGAGCAGCATCAGTTCGCTGCCGTGGGCAAACGCGGTGTGGCCGGCGGCGATACGTTCCTCGTTGAACTCGGCTTCCAGCGTGGCGTGGCGAAGATTTGCCACCACGCGTACACGTTCGGCCACGCTGCGGTTGCCGACCGTCTCGAGTGCGGGGTTCAATTCGACGTACATCGACAGTGTCGTGCATTCGCGGCCTTCCGCCAGCGTGAACCGTTCGATGGCCGCTTCCGGGAGCATGGTGATCTTGTTGCCCGGAAAATAGACGGTGGACAGACGCTTCGCGGCCTCGGCGTCCAGCGCCGAACCTGCCGGCATTCCCAGCGCTGGCGCGGCGATGTGAATGCCGACCTGCCAGTTGCCGCTGTCCAGGCGGGTAACGGAGAATGCATCGTCGATCTCGGTGGTTTCGGCATCGTCGATGCTGAATGCCGCCACTGCCGAAAGTTCGAGCAATTCAGGTTCCGCCGCGGACAGGTTCTCCGCAAATCCGGTGCCCCGGGGAAAGTATTCGAACAAGAAGCGGCCGAAGTGATAGTCGTGGCTGGATGGCAGGGCGCCGCATTTTTCCAGCAGCTTGGGAAACGACAGCCGGGTTTGCGCCGAGGCTTGTTCCAGCGCCTTGTACTCGACCGAATTCTTGTCCGGGTCATAGAGCAGGGCCGCGAGCGCGGGCCGGAATTCCTCGGGCAGCTCGAAGCGCGCGAGCTGCGCAGAATAACGCGCCTGCTGTTCCGCCTGCTTCTTCTTGCGCTCGATGCTGGCCAGCGCGGCCTTCAGCGCATCGGCCGGCGCTGACTTGTAGCGGCCTTTGCCCTTTTTGTAGAAATGTGTGGGCGTGGCATGCAGGCGCATGAGTAACGCAGCCTGTTCCTCGGGCCTTGGCTGGCGGCCGAAGTATTCGGCTCCCAGCTGCTCGAAGGAAAACTCCGCCTCTCCACAACACTCCCACAGGAAAGCCGGGTCGATCCCTTCCGCGATTTTCTGCGCATCGGCCATGAACTGCGAAAGCGAAACATGCTGGAAGCGGACCAGCACGTTGGCCGCCTTGATCTTGGCGCGCTTGCCATGCTGGGTTTCGACCTGCAGCGAGCTGTTGTTGTCGGCGAGAACGGTGCCCACCTTGAAGTCACCGTCCTCTTCGAAGAAAACATTCATGTGCTGCGCGACTGAGGCGTGGGGGTGGGAAGCAAAGCGAACCGGCGATTATACGCGAGCGAAGGGGCGCGGATTCCACGTCCTAGCCTGCGAACTGCAACACCGGATCCAGGTAATCGCCGAACTCCTTGAAACCGTGATCGCTGCCCTGGACGATGATCCTGCGGCCGCCCGGGTAGTGGTCCACCGCGGTACGCCAGTCAAGCAGTTCGTCGCCGGTCGTGTGCATCAAAAGATAACGGTCGAGCCTGGCGGGTTTCTTCACCTGGAGGCGGGCAAGCTGGCGCAGGTGTTCTTCGGTTAGCTGGTAGGCCTCGCCGGTATAGAGGTTCTGCTGCGGGCCAAGAAAGGCGCGCAATCCCGCCTGGGGCGTGATCGCCGGGTTGACCAGCACCGAACGCACGCCGTATTTCTCCGTGAGCCAGGTCGCGTAGAATCCCCCGAGAGAACTGCCGATCAGCGTAATGCCGTCTGCGCTGATGCTCTCGATCTCGCGCTCAAGCAAGGCCATCGCCTCGCGCGGCAGGTGCGGCAGGGCCGGACAGCGGAACTCGGCACCGCGTCCCAGGGACTGCAGCCGCTCGCGCAACTGATTCGACTTGTGGGAAGCGGGGGAACTGTTGAATCCGTGGAGGTAGAGGATCATTGTGTAATCTGAGTGCACCGGTATTGTGCCCGACGACGCCACTCTGCACAAAACCAGGTCAGCACGAAACCTGGTCTTTACGAAACCAGGCCTTCACAAGATCTCGCTCGCGCCAGACCGAGCCGCACAGGAGCACCGCGGATTCGGCATCGCTAGCGCCGATTTGCGCTCTCCGCACCTGGCATGTAGCTTGCCACTGTCAACGCAGGAGGAAACACGCATGAACGGAGAATCCCGCAGGCGATTCCTGGCGCAAGCCACCGCGCTCGGCGCTGCGCCGTGGCTGGCCGCCGCCGTGCGCGCCGAGGAAGCGGCCCGCCCCAACGTACCCGTGGGCGCAAAAGTCGGCGACGTTTACGTCCTGCCGGCAACACCCGAGACCACGCAATGGGGCTGGTTCGACAACGCACAGCCGCCGGTACTGCGGTTGCGATCGGGTGATCGCGTGTCCATGGAAACCCAGATGGCCGCGGCAAATCAGGTACTGCCGGGCGTATCCATCGAGGAAATCACCAAGTTGCGCCTCGCTTATCCGGGCCGCGGGCCGCACACCATCACGGGCCCGATCTACGTGGAGGAAGCGGAGCCTGGAGACGTACTGAAAATCCGCATCGAGCGCATCGTCCCCAGAACCTACGGCGCCAACTGGAACCTGCCGGGCGAGCTCGGCCTCGGCCAGTTTCCCGATCGTTTTCCGGACGGCCAGGTGCGTTACTTTTACTTCGACCTGAAGCAGGCCAGCACCTGGTTCGCGCCGGGCGTCCGGGTGCCATTGCGGCCGTTTCCCGGCGTACTCGGAGTCGCGCGGGCGGATCCTGGCCGCTACAGCACCGTGCCGCCCGGTCCCTTCGGGGGCAACATGGATGTGCGCGAAATGATCGAGGGCACCACACTCTACCTGCCGGTTTTTGTCGAGGGGGCGCTGCTTTGGAGCGGCGATTCACACGCAGCGCAAGGCAATGGCGAGATCAACCTGACCGCAATTGAAACCGCCTTCAACGAGCTGCGGCTGCACATCGAAGTCATCAAGCGCAAGCCAATGGCCTGGCCACGCATAGAGACGCCGACGCAGTGGATCACGGTAGGCTACGACCGCGATCTGAACAAGGCGTTGGAGATCCTCAAGACCGAGACCAAAACCTTCCTTGCCGAAACCCGGGACATCGTGGCGGAGAGAGTGGAAGAATGGATGGCAACGCGCTACGACTGTCGGATCGCCGAGGTGGTGAACCAGATGAAGGGCGTGTTTTGCATGATCCCGAAGGCAGGAGTCCAGCTGAAGCGCGGCGTACGCCCGCTCAAGGAGACCCCGCGCTACTTCGCGACCAGCGCCTCATCGTCCGACCTGCAGACCGCCATGAACGAAGCGGCATTCGCCATGATCGAACAAATCGCCAAGCGCAAGAACATGTCCACGCTCGATGCCTATTCTCTGATGAGCCTGACCATGGATTCCCGGCTGGGCGACATCGCCGAATCGAAAAAGACCGTTCACTGCATGGTGCCTAAGAACCTCTGGGTCTAATCAGCTTTCACCACAGAGGCACAGAGGGCACGGAGGAAAAACCAGGACAACTAGAAAAAGTTCGGAGAGTTAGTCAACGCCAACCTTGTCGCGTAAATCTCGCCAGCAAGCATTGATCACCCAGATTTTCTCTGCGTTCTCTGCGTCCTCTGCGCCTCTATGGTGAAAATTCTTTAAAGCTTTGCGAACTACCGCGCGAGCGCTTCCAGAAGCTTTCCGTGCACGCCGCCGAATCCGCCATTGCTCATGACCAGCACGTAATCGCCTGATTTCGCCTCCGCGACGATCGCCCCGACCAGTTCGCCGAGATCGTCGAAGCAGCGCGCCTTGACGCCAAGCGGTGCCAGTACGGGCTGCGCGTCCCAGCCCAGATCGCTCGTGTAGCAGAAGACGAGGTCGGCACCGGACAGGCTGCCGGCAAGGGCGTCCTTCATCACACCCATTTTCATGGTATTAGAGCGCGGCTCCAGCACCGCAAGGATTCGTGCGCCGCCGACCTTGCTGCGAAGGCCGGCGATGGTGGTCTGGATGGCGGTGGGATGGTGCGCGAAGTCGTCGTAGACGGTGACGCCCTCGACGGTGCCGCGCACTTCCAGGCGCCGCTTTACATTCCTGAATTCGGCGAGGGCATCGATACCCTTGGTCACCGGGACCCCGGCATGCCGCGCCGCGGCCAGCGCGGCGAGCGCGTTGTAGGCATTGTGCTCGCCAAGCAGTTCCCACTTCACGGTGCCCCGCGGGCCGCCCTGGAAGAAGACATCGAAGGAGTGCTCGTCGCGCGGCTTCGTCACCCAACTCTCGCCCATGCCGAGCAATTCGACCTTGCTCCAGACGCCGCGCGAAAGCACCCGCTTCATGCTTTGCTCACGGCCGTTGGCAACGATCAGGCCGTCGCCCGGAACAGTGCGCACCAGGTGATGGAACTGGGTTTCGATCGCCGCTAAGTCTGGAAAGATATCGGCGTGATCAAACTCCAGGTTGTTCAGGATCGCGGTTCGCGGCAGGTAATGGACAAACTTCGAGCGCTTGTCGAAGAACGCCGTGTCGTATTCGTCGGCCTCGATCACGAAGAACGCCGAATCCGTCACTCGGGCGGAGATGCCAAAGTTGAGCGGCACACCGCCAATCAGAAAACCGGGGTTCAGCCCGGCATGTTCCAGGATCCACGACAGCATGGATGTCGTCGTCGTTTTGCCGTGCGTTCCGGCCACCGCCAGCACCCAGCGTCCGCGCAGTACATTCTCGGCCAGCCACTGCGGCCCCGAGATGAAAGCGAGGCCCTTGTTGAGGATCTCCTCCATCAGCGGATTGCCGCGCGACACCACGTTGCCAACTACGAACAGGTCGGGTTTGAGCGCCGTTTGCCCGGGATCAAAGCCCTCGATCAGTTCAATGCCCTGGGCCTGAAGCTGGGTGCTCATCGGCGGATAAACGTTGGCGTCGCAGCCGGTCACGCGATGCCCCGCCTGCCGGGCGATCACCGCGATGCCGCCCATGAATGTGCCGCAGATGCCGAGAATATGGATATGCACGGACTACGACCTCCGTAAAGAAGCGCCCGAAGGTACACGAAGGAGGGACAAAAGCAAGGGCTGCGCCGGGCCGCTACCTGCCGAGGTTGATCCGGCCGAAGAGGAAGAGCACGTTGCCGTTGCCGCCGTCACTCGAACTCAGTTTGGGGATGTACGTCGCCATCAGCGCCACGCGCTTCACTTCGACGCTGGCGACGGGCAGGATCGCGGGAAACGGGAAGTTGTTGAACATGTCGGAACGGCTGACAAGCATGGCGACAAATCCCGCGCCGACCGCTGCATGCTCCGCGAACTGCCAGCGCCATTCGCGGACGTAGCCGACCTGCGCTTCGACGTCGTTGTGGGAATCGAGGAAGGCGAGTCCGAACAGGGCATTCGAATTTCCGTTTTCGTCGATCAGCGTCCGGCCAAATCCGGCGCCCCAGGCCTGTTCGTTGAACCCGGCGATTTTCTCGGCGGTATAAGTGCCGCGGTGGTGATAAGAGTAACCGCTCAAGTACAGGATGTTGTCGCCCTCGTCGAGGATCTTGCGCGCCTGGTCGATGGTGTTTTGCGCAACGGTCATGGCTTTTTCCTTGAGGCCGTTCGGGGGGGCGCCATCGTCATCTGCGAAACCGGGCAAGGGTGCCAGAATGAGGGCCGACATGAATCCAAGCCGTAGTATCGTCGACATCCGGGTTCCGATCGGGTGAAGAAATGTTTTTAAAGCAGCCGTGACTTGTCACCTTCGGCAAAGCCGGTCGGTGCGATTTCGACAGCCCGTCCCAGCGCCATCACTTTGAACAATTCGCCCATCTCTGCCGGCGATAGCAACTTCTGTACTGCCGCTACAGCCGGCAGATACGTGCCGGGGCGCTCAGGCGAATTCTGCTCCAGCAAGCGGGTGATGCCGGCGTTAACCAGGAATTGCGCCTGCGTCGTATAGCCCAGCAGTTTCAGCCCTGCGCCGAGGCCCGCCTCGGCTACCGCGGTAAAGTCGACATGTGCCGTGATGTCCTGCAAGCCGGGCAGGAAGAACGGGTCGCCGTGCGCGCGATGCCGGTAGTGACACATGAGGGTGCCTTGTATCCTTTGCGGGTGGTAGTACTCACCGCGGCCGAATCCGTAGTCGATGAACAGCAGCGCGCCATGCTTCAGACAGGCAGCAAGCGCGCCCGCCAGCGCCGGTACGGCCAGCGAAACTTCGCTCAGGTAAGGCGCTTGCACGTCAATCGCGGAGGCAGCGTCCCGCAGCGCGCCCCGCTGCAGGCGACGCTCCGACCAGGCGAACGCACCTTGTTCCAGACTCACACCGCGCTCCCAAACGCCCTCCTGCCGCCAAGCCAACAAATGGATAGGCAACGCGTCCAGCACTTCGTTCGCGAGGATTACTCCGGAAAATGCCTGCGGCAGCGTGTCGATCCATTCGACCCGGTCGAGCAGATCCGGCACCCACTTCTCCAGCGTCTCGCGCTGGCGCCGGGCCAGATCCGGACTGATCTCCAGAATCAGATAGCGCCCGGGCAGGCCGCCGTGCTCCTGCAAGGCGGCGAGCAGATCCGCGGCAAGCCGGCCGGAACCCGCCCCGAGTTCCATCACCATGCCGCCGGTCTGCGCGAGTATTTCGCCAACCTGGCTGGCTAGCGTGGCCCCGAACAGCGGTGATAGCTCAGGCGCGGTGATGAAATCTCCCGGCGCGCCCAGTTTTACGGCTCCCGCAACATAGTATCCAAGCCCTGGCGAATAGAGCGCCAACTCCATGTAGCGCGCGAAGGAAATCCAGCCGCCCGACCGCTCGACGTCCGCGCGTATCCGCGCCGCGACGCGTTCGCCATGATCGCGGGCCACGGCATCGGCCTGTGGTAACTCGCTGGAGCCGGAATAAGGGAAAACGCGCACCGGGAGGGGAAGAAAGGGAGGGGGGTTAAGCTACAATCGCTATTCAACAACGGGCACCGCATCAGGTGCAACTGCGGCGGAAGCATGGATCACGGCAGGCGCAAGGGACAGGTGGCATTGGTAACCGGCGCCGGCCGCCGCCTCGGCCGTGCCATTGCGCTCGGACTCGCCGATGACGGCTGGGACATTGCGATTCATTTCCAGCGCTCGCGCGACGAAGCCGCATCGCTCGCAGAGGAGATTACCGCCCGCGGCGTAAGGGCCGCTGCGATCGGCTGCGACTTGGCGGACGCGGAACAGGTTGGCGGATTGTTGAACGAATGCCAGCGCAGTCTCGGTCCGGTTACCTGCCTGATCAACAATGCAGCGCTGTTCGAGTTCGACGATGTCGGCAGCCTGGAGCCCGGCAGGTGGGACCGGCACA
Organism: Burkholderiales bacterium; assembly: GCA_046590325.1. Taxonomy (GTDB): domain Bacteria; phylum Pseudomonadota; class Gammaproteobacteria; order Burkholderiales; family JACQAP01; genus JACQAP01. Next base: position 9,628 of record JBKJUC010000025.1, read on the forward strand.
TGAACGTCAATCTGCGGGCACCCGTGCTGCTGGCGCGTGACCTCGCTCGCCAGTTGCCCGAGGGATCGACCGGCTGCATCGTCAACATGCTCGACCAGAAGGTATTCAATCTGAATCCCGATTTCCTTTCCTACACGATCGCGAAAATCGGCCTCGAAGGCGCGACACGGGCGCTGGCGATGGCCCTTGCGCCGCGCATCCGGGTCTGCGGCATCGCTCCGGGCATCACGCTCACCAGCGGGGAACAGAGTGTGGAGAGTTTCACCCGCGCGCACGGTCTGGCGCCATTGGGCAGGAGCTCCGACACGGACGACGTGGTCAATGCGGTGAGGTTCGTGGTGGAGGCGAAGGCGCTGACCGGCACGACCCTCCAGGTGGACGGCGGCCAGCATCTCTGGCCGATGAAGCGCGATGTCCAGTTCGAAACCTGAGGCCCCGGTGCCCCCGGTGCCCGCGGCAAGCGGGAGTGCGCACAGCCGGCGCATATTCCTGCGCAACTTCGAAACCCGCATCTCGATCGGCGTGCACGATTTCGAGAAGCAGGCGAAGCAGCGCGTGGTGATCAACGTGGACCTCTATCTAGAACCCGGCGGGCGCATCCAGCGCGACCACATCAGCGAAACCGTGGACTACGATTTCCTGCACAGGGAAATCGCTGCGCTGGCCGACAGTGGGCATTTCCATTTGCAGGAGACGTTCTGCGAGAGAATACTCGCCATCTGCCTGGCCCGGCCCGGGGTGATGGCTGCCCGGGTAGCCAGCGAGAAACCGGACGTCTATCCCGATTGCGATGCGGTCGGATTCGAAATTCACGGAACGAAGTAGAAAGATATGCCGACGCTGCAGAAACAGGTGTACGAGGGCAACAAACTCGCCAAGCGGCTGCGCCGCCAGGTGGGCCAGGCCATCGGCGATTTCGACATGATTCGCGAGGGCGACAAAGTCATGGTTTGTCTGTCCGGCGGCAAGGACAGTTATGCGCTTCTGGATGTGTTGATTTCCCTGAAAGCCCATGCGCCCGTCAATTTCGAGCTCGTCGCGGTGAATCTCGACCAGAAGCACCCCGGTTTCCCGGAACATGTACTGCCGGAATACCTGACATCCGTCGGCGTGCCCTACAGGATCGTCGAGCAGGACACCTACAGCGTGGTCAAGCGCGTGATCCCAGAGGGCAAGACCATGTGCTCCCTGTGTTCGCGGCTTCGCCGCGGCGCGCTCTACCGCGTGGCGAAGGAAATCGGCGCAACGCGGATCGCGCTCGGTCACCATCGCGACGACATCCTCGAAACCTTCCTGCTGAACCTGTTCCATGGCGGCCGCCTCAAGGCCATGCCGCCAAAGCTGATCAGCGACGACGGCCAGCACATCGTGATCCGGCCGCTTGCCTACTGTCGTGAGCCGGACCTCGAGGAATATGCGAAGTTGCGCCAGTTCCCGATCATTCCCTGCAACCTCTGCGGCTCCCAGGACAACCTGCAGCGCCAGGTGGTCAAGGACATGCTGCGTGAGTGGGAGAAGCGTTTCCCGGGACGGCTGGAAACCATGTTCGCCAGCCTGCAGCGGGTTTCGCCTTCCCATCTGCTGGATCCAAAACAGTTCGATTTCCTCAGCCTGAAAACCCAGGCGGACGCCTACCAGGATGGCGACATCGCCTTCGACGAAGAAGATTTTTCGGCCAGGCTGATCCAGATGCCGATAGGGAAAACGGCCGCCAACGAGTAAGGCGGCGCGCCGGGGTTGCCGCCTGGGTGGGTGCCGCTCTGGCCCCCAAGTAAGTGCTGGCTCCCACGGACCACCAGGCTGGACAATACGTAATGCCGCTATGGCCAGAAACTTAGCGGTCCCGCCGACCTTCATGCGCGGCGCTGGACACGCCGCCGGATTCGGTCTTGTCCTGCCTATTTATTGGGCAATCCGGCGTTGCCACCCCAGCAGCCCTGTTAAACTTCGCAGCTCTTCGAACCGGGCGCCCTGACAGCGCTGGCGGTCGATCCCGATTCCCTTTCCAGCCGGAGCAAACATGGCAAGCCAGGATTTCGCACCCAAGAAAAAAATCTCGTCCTTCTATCCCCCCCAACGCCACCTGATGGGGCCGGGTCCCTCAGAGATCCACCCACGCGTGTTCTCGGCGATGGGCAAACCGACCATCGGTTACCTGGACCCGGTGTTCGTTGAGATGATGGAAGAACTGAAGGAATCACTGCGCTACGCGTTCCAGACCCATAACGCTCTGACTTTCCCGGTCTCCGGCCCCGGCTCCGCGGGCATGGAAATCTGCTTCGTCAACATGGTAAGTCCCGGTGACAAAGTCATCGTCTGCCGCAACGGCGTGTTTGGCGGGCGCATGATCGAGAACGTGCAACGCAGCGGCGGCACGGCTGTCGTGGTGGAAGACCGCTGGGGCACGCCGGTCAGCCCGCAGAAGGTCGAGGACGCGTTCAAGGTCAACCCCGATGCGAAAATCCTGGCTTTCGTACACGCTGAGACCTCGACTGGCGTCCAGTCCGATGCGAAGACGCTCGCCGAAATCGCCAGAAAATATGGCGCCCTGACCATTATGGACGCGGTGACTTCCCTTGCCGGCACGCCGGTGCTGACTGACGAATGGGGCATCGACGCCGTCTACTCCGCCACCCAAAAATGCCTGTCCTGCACGCCGGGCCTGTCGCCGGTCAGCTTCAGCGACCGCGCGATGGAGCTGGTCAAGGCCCGCAAGGATAAAGTCCACAGCTGGTTCCTCGACCTGAACCTGCTGGTCGGTTACTGGGGCGAAACCAACCGGACTTATCACCACACAGCGCCCACCAATTCGCTCTACGCCCTGCACGAATCGCTGCTGATGCTGCGTGAAGAGGGCCTGGAAAACGCGTGGGCCCGCCACCAGCGCAACCACAAGGCGCTGAAAGCCGGCCTGGAATCCCTGGGAATGAAGTACCTGGTGGAAGAGCCTTACCGTCTGCCGCAAATGAATGCGGTCCAGATCTTGGCCGGCATCGACGAGAAGGAAGTGCGCCGGCGCCTGCTGCTGGATTACAACCTGGAAATTGGTGCCGGACTTGGCGACCTGGCCGGCAAGATCTGGCGTTTCGGGCTCATGGGTTACTCCTGCAAGATGGAAAACGTGATGCTAAGCCTGTGCGCGCTGGAAACCGTGTTCACCGACATGGGTGTGAAAGTCCGCTTCGGTGAAGCGGAAGCCGCCGCGTATCACGCCTACGCCGCCCAGCCGACCCGCCTGCAGCCGGTCCGTGCCGTCGCCGCCTGATACGGCCGTTCGCTGTACTTGAAGAAGCCGGCGCAAGCCGGCTTCTTCATTTCAGGCGTCCCGTGTTTTTCCCAGTTCCGTAATGCGATCCGATTCGATCGGTCCGGACGGCACATCGTGATTCGCTGCATGGATCATCGCCTCCGCTACCTGGTCAGCATGGACCGGCCGGTATTTCCTCCACGACCCGGCAAGCAGCGGCGCAACCAGCCGGCCGAAGAAAATGCCAATCCTTTCGCCTTGCCGGCTCTCCCGGCGCGGCCCCAGCAGGATCGAAGGCCGCAGGAATATTGTCCTGGCAATTCCAACCGCCATCACTTCCCGCTCCGTTTCCCCCTTCACCCGGCTGTAGAACACCGAAGAACCGGGATCCGCCCCCAGCGAGGAGACCATGAGGAAGGCTTTCGCTCCGGCGGATCTCGCATACTTCGCCATCGCGAGCGGATAGTCGTGATCCACGCGCCGGAAGGCTGCCTTCGAACCGGCAACGCGTATCGTCGTGCCGAGGCAGCAGAAGGCATCGTCGCAGGCTCCGGTCACATCGGGCAGGCTGTCGAAATCCACCAGTTCCACTTCCAGTTTCCGGTGTGCGATCGCCAGAGGCCGGCGTGACCACACCGTCACCCGGTCGTACCCCGGATGCGCCAGGAGACGGTGCAGGCAGTAACCGCCGACCAGACCGCTGGCTCCCGCCAGCAATGCTCGCTTGCCCATGTGCGGCGCTCAGCTGCGGCGGTCGCGCAGCGAGCGGGTCGCTTCCAGATAGCGCTCCAGTCCGCCCTCGCCGTGCGTGTCTTTCTCGGCGCGAGAACGCAGCGCCAGGTCCAGCATCTTCAGCCGCTGCACCGGCTCCGGATGATCCCTCAGTCCGCCCTGCTGTGCCGCGTAGCGGGGCCTCTGATAGGCCTCGAATCGCTGCAATGCCGAAACCAGTCCGTAGGAATCGTAGCCCGCGCGCCAGGCCAGCGTCGCGCCGTCGGTGTCCGCCTGCATTTCCTCGCTTTGCGATAACGTGGATCGCATCGGCCCGGAATTCAGGAAGGCCGCCTGCTTCTGCATGAGTTGATCCATGCGCTGCATCTGGGGCAGCATCGAAGGGTTGTATTTGCGGATCGCCTCCTGCGAGCGCTGCATCGACGACTGCATTTCCTTGTTCATGTACACCCAGCGCAGATGGTGCTTGCGCACGACATGCGAAATTTCGTGCCCGAGCACGCCCGCCAGTTCGGATTCGCTCTCGAGCAATGCCAGCATGCCCCGGGTGATGAATACGTAGCCGCCGGGAACGGCAAACGCGTTCACCGTATCGCTGTCGATCACGCCGAAACGCCAGGGCAGGCCGGGACGCTCGCACTGTTGCGCGATCCACGTGCCGACTTTGTTGACGTATTGCTGCAATCCCGCATCGTCGACCAGCGTCTGTTGTCCCATCAGCATGGGCACCATCTCCAGGCCCAGCGCCGCTTCTTCCCCATCACTGAGATTAAACTGGGAATACATGCCTGACGGATCCTTGCGCATCATTTCGCGATGCTCCTTGTCGGACTCGTCCAGCGCCTTCGCCATGCGCGGATCCTTGCGCATTTCGGCGTTCGTCGACTCATCCTGCTGCCGGGCCGCCTTCATTTGCTCTCGTGCCGCGCGCCATTCGTCTGCGCGTTTCTGTTTTTCCTCCGGCGTCAGCGATCCGGCAGGCCTTTGCTGCTCTGCCTGCGCCTTCTCCATCTGCTGCTGAATGTCCTGCATCTGCGTTTCCATCATCTCGGTGGCTTCACGCATGCGCTCGTTGGCCCATTCCTGCTGGGCGCGCAGCTGTTCCTCCGAGGGACCGCGCGACATCATGCACGCCGACAGCGCCAGCGCCGCGGCCAGGCACGCGAGCATTGCGGGGGAAGGCCTATTCATCGAAGAAATCCTCCGGCAGTTCGTCCATCGACGTGTAGTCGCCCGGTTCGATGTAGTCCTGACGGCGCGCCTTCAGTCCTGCCGCCCGCGCAAAGCCGAGGGCATCCTTTGGCGGCACGCTGTAAAAGCTGAGTTTTTCCAGTTCGCCGCGGCTGGGCGTACCCGCGAGCAGGTCTTCCTCGGAGAATCCGCGAATGCCGTTGTTTAAGAGCGGTTTGCCTTTTGCTGCCGGAGCAATCTTTGCGGGGACGTTGAAACGCACATCTAGCAGGCGCACCCAGCCGCTGGCGGCGCCCGACTTCACCTGGGCCCAGCTGCCATCGCGGCCGAGGATTTCCAGAGGCTGCTGTTTCGGGAATCTGGTGACGACGGGCGCGTTGGGAGCCGGGCGGGCCAGAACGTCGACGGCTTTCGCCGCGAAGCCGGATTCGCCGGCTTGCGCCGGCAGCGCGAGGACCACTAGCAGGAGAAAAGGGAGGGTCCGTTTTCCCATTTGCGCACCGAACTACTGGGCGTCTGCGACCCGGAGCTTTCTGGTAAGCAGCTGGAACCGGCTTGCGTTTTGCGGCGCCTTGATGCCGTCGAGGGTTGCCAGGCCGGGCGCCAGCTTGTCCAGGCGCACCTGCGGCAACGGGTGGGTTTTGTAGAGCAGGGAGAGAAAGTTGTCCTTGGGATCGGCCGTGGCCAGCGTCGTCAGCACCGCCGGCAGGCCGTAGGGGTCGTATCCGGCACGGGCAGCCAAAACCACGCCGATGCGGTCGGCTTCGAACTCGTCGCTCTTGTCGAGGCCGCGCGCATACAGCTCCTTGGTCGGGCCGGCGAGCTGTTTCACCAGTTCCGCATGCTTGCTGTCGGTGGCGACGGACACGCCTTCGCCGAGCAGGTTTACCAGTGCGGACTTGCGCAGCGCGTTGAGGTGATGCTTGCGCGTGACGTGTGAAATCTCATGACCCAGCACCCCGGCCAGTTCCGCTTCATTGCGCAACTGCATCATCATGCCCTTGGTCACGATTACGTATCCGCCGGGCGCGGCAAACGCATTGATGTGGTCAGAGCTGTTGACGCCGAAATGCCAGGGCAGATTGGGCCGCTCCGACTGGAGTGCCACCCACATGCCGATCCCGTTGACGTATTTCTGCAGTTCCGGATCGTCGAGCAGGGGCGATGCGCCGAGCAGGGTTTCCGCCATGCCGTCGCCGATCTGGATTTCCTCCGGTTCCTTCACTTCGCGGAGGTTGCCGACGCTTTTGACGACGGTGTCCAGGTTGATGTTCTCGACACTGAATCCACCGCCGGATTTGCAGGCACCGAGCGTCGCCGCTGCGAACACGACAAGTCCCGTGATCAGCATCCTCAGGGCGCTCATTTTTTCACCTTCAGAGGCTTGCCGTCATTGTCGAAGTAAGCCACTTCCTGGGCCGCCAACTTGCCCGCACTGGCAAAGCTGCCAGCCTCGGCCGGGGTGACGGCAAAGCCCTTCATCTTCTCGACTTCCGCCGGGTTGGGCGCGGCCTTGGCCAGATCTTCCTCGGAGAAGCCGCGCACACCGGTGGTTACGGTCGAGGACGAGGTGGTCCTCGGCCGGTTGCCGATGCCGATGGCCGAAAGCAGGTTGCCGCGGGTCTGCGACTTCTGGTCGGGGCTGCCAAGGCGCACGGACAGCATGCGCACCCATCCCGATTTCACTTCGCTGGTCCTGATCTGCATCCACGCGCCCTGGCGGGTGACAATCTCTACCTGGGTTTTTTCCGGCAGCGTGACGACACTTGCCGCGTCGAGGAAGGGTTTGTCCTTCACCTCGGTCGCGCGCAGGGTATAGCCAGTTTCGGCGGCATCGGCCGCGGGAATGGCAAACAGAAGCACGGCAAACAGCCGTATCAAAATGGCCCGCTTCGGGTTACTCATGGCGCCGCCTTCATGCGGTCTTCCTTTTCGGTTCGAATAGCTGCACGTCCTGCAATCTGCCCTTTACTTTATAAAGTCCGCGCGGAACAAAGTCAAAGGCGTCCGGGCAGAGTTTTACGGTTTCCTCCGACACCAGGATGCGGGCCACGCCCTTGGTCAGGCCCTCGATCCGGCTGGCGAGGTTCACGGTGTCGCCGATGGCCGTGTACTCGCGCCTTTGCTCGGAACCGATCAGGCCCACCACGGCCGGGCCGGAGTGGATGCCGATGCCAACGTCGAAATCGGAACTCAGTTCGCCAACGTCTTTACTGAGGTCGTTCTTGAAGGCCTGCAAGGTGTCCGCCATTTCCAGCGCGCAATGGATCGCGTTCTCGGCATGCTTCGCGTCGTCGAGCGGCGCTCCCCAGATGGCCATGATCGCATCGCCGATGAATTTGTCGAGCGCGCCGTTGTGGCGGAAGATTACCTCAACCTGGCGGCCAAAATAGCCGTTGAGCAGTTCCACCACCTGCTGCGGCGTGCGTGCTTCCGAAAGGGTGGTGAA
>JBKJUC010000077.1:0-5321 GCA_046590325.1 Burkholderiales bacterium
CCACTTCTGCTGACTCTGGACTTCGACGGATCTCGCGATCTGCGCTTTGACGTCCCCCCAATTGACACCGAAGTATTTTCTTTCACAACGACCATTCGCGTCATGTTCTAACGCAAATACAGCGAACTAATCTCCGGCCTACGCGTGTTACCGTATGGCGCGCTTCTTTATAGATAATATTTATATTTCGATCAGTATGTTATGAATCTTGTCTAAACTAAATTCTAACATTGCCGAGGGCATGGCTCTTGCGCCATTCCACTACAGGGTCAACCGCGCTGACGGGTTGATTCGACTGGCGAGAACGGCAAGGCATTCCGGCATCGGGGTGCAGCATCGTTCCCGCCCCACAATTGGGGGGAATCATGTCTCAGGCGGTAAATAGATGGGGCAGTTACCTGCTGCTATTCGTAATGCTCGTGATGTCGTCGTCGCTGTTAGCCGCGACAGCTGCAAAAGTGGAGTTTGTGTGGGGAACCGCCTACGCCCTTTCGATCTCTGGCGAGAAGCGTGAACTAACAAAGGGATCGGACATTCACGTTGGCGATACCGTGGTCAGTGAGGATGCCCGCGTGCAATTGCGCTTCAGGGACGGCGGATTCGTATCGTTGACGCCGCATTCCGAATTTCGGGTGAATGCCTTTTCGTACAGCGGCAAGCCGGACGGCTCCGAGCGCGTCGCCATGGAATTGATGAAGGGGGGGCTGCGCACGATCAGCGGCCTCATCGGCAAGGCCATTCAATCCGCCTATGAAATGAAGACGGCGGTGGCAACGATGGGCATTCGCGGCACCGAATACACGGTGGTCTATGGCGAAAGTGTGTCCGGGACGGTATCAGCAGGGGCCATCGCCGTGTGTAATGCCGGTGGTTGTCTGGACGTCGCCCATGGACAGTCGTATTACGTCAAGGATATAAATACACCAGCGGTCATAATCAGCAAAGCTGCCTCCCTACCTCCCCGACAGCCCGTGATTGTCGGCGAGCGCAATCGGGACAAGGTAGCCGAGAGCGACAAAACCGGTACACAGTCTTGGGAAAGAGGAGAGACAAGGTCCCGCAATGATCTGTCAAGTTCCAAGCGCGGCAGCGACTGGAATAGCGATGGCAATCTGACTGTTCGCGCAGACGACAATCATCAGGGTGGTCGCGGCATCGATTCTCAGCGCGGCCTCGCGAAGCAACACAATGAGGCACTGCCCCTGCAACAGGGGTCAGACCACGCAGTTGCCTATTTAAACAAACCCGGGACGCGTTCGACACCAGAAAGGTGATCAACGATTTCCATGCCGACGATGTGATCGGCGGTTCGGGCTTCGGCAAGGGCAAACGTTTGCTGAAGTAGGCGGTGTGGCGAGTCACAAACGAAATCCGCTGCAATATCGGTCCTACCGTAGTGAGTAGTGCGCGCATCACGCCGGAAGTCCCGCTCGTTGCGCACTAAGACGGGATGTTGAAGGTCAGGCGCGGTGGTTATGCTTCTTTGGGGACAGTGGCGAAGAGGTGGGGATTGGCGGCCGTCATAACGTTGGTGCATCGGGTCGGGGGGATTGGCAGCCGTCGTAACGTCGATCGGCTTCGCCCCTAGACGTTAGCAGCTGCCTAAACGGGTTCGCGCCTATTAGTTGGAAGTAAGGCCCAAATTTTCCGCGGCGCGAACACGTTGACGAACCAGAGGGGTTCAAATCTACCCCCATCGCGCCAAATAAAAATGGACCCCATGTGGGTCCATTTTTGTTTGGCGGAGAGGGGGGGATTCGAACCCCCGTTAGGTTTGACCCTAAACACGCTTTCCAGGCGTGCGACTTAAGCCACTCATCCACCTCTCCGCGTTTGAGACTTTGGGCCGACACAATTCATGCTTTTGCGTAGGCTTGATTGACGTTTCCAGAAGGCGCGAAGAATACGGGAACAGGTTCATCCTGTCAAAGAAAACAAGGCCTTCCGGCAGGATTCAGCCCTCCCCTGCATCCGCAGACGCAGCCTTTTCATCCAATTGTCTGCCCGCACAAAGGTGTTACCATTTCGCTGCGGGGACAACAACAAATTCCAACATAAAGAACGTACGAGGAGAGGTTAAGAATGCAAGCTGCGATCAATAAACTGGTGCTGGCCGCGGGGATTTCGCTCGGGTTGGTGGCCTTGCCCGTGGCCCATGGCGACGGCGATGACATGACCGTCAAGATGACCGGCAACTTCGTCACGGCAGATCCCGAGAACATCAAGTGGTCGGCGAACAAGTCGGCGCCTTACGGCATGCAGATCGTCGTGCTGTATGGCGATCCGGCGAAACCGGGGCCGTATGTGTTCCGGGCGAAGATGCCTTCCGGCTACAAGCTGCCGCCGCACAAGCATCCCGACGAGCGTAGCGTCACCGTGCTCAAGGGCACCTACTGGAGCGGCGTCGGCGAGCGCTACAACCCGTTGGCGATGAAGGAATTCCAGGCGGGGGCGTACTACGTCACCAAGGCCAACGTGCCGCACTATGCCTGGGCCCGCTCCGAAGTCATCATCCAGGAAATGGGTGAAGGCGGACAGGAACACGCCATCGAGTACGTCAATCCCGACGACGATCCACGCAAGCAGTAACAAGTCGGAAGTATCGAATCCGGGGCAGCCCATGCTGCCCCGTTTTTATTGGAACAGGCCCGCAGTTTCGTGTTCGAATGCGGGTCACGCAAGGGAGAGAATCCATGCTCAAACTAAAACGCCTTTTGATGACGTGCCTGCTCCTGATGGCGGCTGGCACCGCGATCGCCGAACCGGTCATCACCGTCTACAAGACACCGACCTGCGGCTGCTGCATCAAGTGGGTGGAATACCTGCGCAAGGAAGGCTTCGAGGTCAATGCAATCGACCAGCGCAACCTGACGCCGATCAAGGAACAGGCTGGCGTGAAACCGGAAATGGCGAGCTGCCATACCGCCATGGTGGACGGCTATGTCATCGAAGGGCACGTGCCGGCGCAGGCAATCCGCAGGCTGCTCGCGGAACGCCCTACCACGGTGGGGCTTGCCGTGCCCGGCATGCCAAACAACTCACCGGGCATGGGCAAGATGAATGGCCAGCTCAAGACTTATACGATGGAAGGTGAGCTTTACTCGACCGACTGAGGCCTACTTCCCGGCAACCGCGTCGCGGATCTGATCCAGCGCGCTGGGATCTTCCAGCGTTGTCAGGTCTCCTGGGTCCCTGCCCTCCGCCAAAGCCTGGATGCTGCGCCGGAGCAGTTTTCCGGAGCGGGTCTTCGGCAGCATGCTGACGAAATGCACGCGCGAAGGCCGTCCGATCGCGCCCAGTTGCGCATCGACCGTCGCCATGACTTCCTTCTCCTGTGCCGCGCGCAGTTCGGGCGTGGCGATTTTCGATAAGTCCTTGAGCACTGCAAAGGCAAGCGGCATCTGCCCTTTGAGCGCATCGTTGACGCCGACCACCGCGACTTCTGCGACGTTGGCGTGCGCCTGCACGGCTTCCTCGATCTCCCGCGTGCCAAGGCGGTGGCCGGCGACGTTGATCACGTCGTCGGTGCGGCCGAGGATGAAGTAGTAGCCGTCCTTGTCGCGAATGCCCCAGTCGAACGTCGAGTAAACCAGCTTTTTCGAGAACGTGGAGAAATAGGTCTTCACGAAACGCTCGTCGTCGCCCCAGATGGTCGTCATGCATCCCGGCGGCAACGGCGGTTCGATGACCACCACCGCCTTCTCGTCATCCCCTGCCTCGCTCGCATCGCTTTCGCGCAGCAGCTTGAGGTCGTAGCCGTATGCGGGAAACGACGGGCTGCCGTACTTGATCGGCGTCTTCTCCACCCCGTGCATGGCCGTCAGTACAGGCCAGCCGGTTTCGGTCTGCCAGTAGTGGTCGATCACCGGTTTGCCCAGGCCTTCAGAAATCCAGGCGTGGGTCGGTTCATCCAGCGGTTCGCCCGCAAGGAACAGATGCCGCAGCGACGACAGATTGTATTTTTTGAGATACGCAGGATCATGCTTCTTCAGGACGCGGATCGCCGTCGGCGCGGTGAACATCACGTTCACCTTGTAGTCCTGGACGATTTTCCACCACACGCCCGGATCCGGCCGAATGGGCACGCCTTCGTAGAGTATGGTCGTCAGCCCCGCGATGAGCGGTGCATAGATGATGTAGGAATGCCCCACCGCCCAGCCGATATCGGAGGTGGTAAAAATGGTTTCCCCGGCAGCGCCGCAATAGATGTGCTCCATGGAGGCTGCCATGGCCACGGCGTGCCCGCCGACGTCGCGTTGCACGCCCTTCGGCTTGCCGGTGGTTCCTGACGTATACAGGATATAGGACGGCTCGGAAGACTCGAGCCAGGCGCACGGAACCTGCGTGTTCGGATAACGCGAGGCCAGTTCTTTCCAGTCGACATCGCGCTCGCCGGCCGGCATGTCCGGATCCAGGCCGCGATCGAGTATCAGCACCTTTGCGGCTGGATGCTGCGACAGCCGGATGGCTTCATCCACCAGCGGTTTGTAGCGCACCACTTTGCCCATGCGGCTGCCGGCGTCCGTGGTCATCATCAGCACGGGCCGGGCATCGTCGATGCGCGCGGCCAGGCTGGCGGCGGCAAAGCCGCCAAACACTACGGAATGGACGGCACCCAGACGCGCACAGGCCAGTACGGCAAACACCGCCTCCGGCATGTTGGGCATGTAGATGATGACCCGGTCGCCCTGCTTCACGCCGAGCGAGTGCATCATTGCCGCGGTCCGGTTCACTTGCGCATGCAACTGCCGGTAGGTGAACGCCTCGGTCTTTTCGACCTCCGTGGAAATCCAGATCAATGCGTTCTGGTCGCCGCGAACGGCAAGATGCCGGTCTACCGCATTGTGGCAAAGGTTCGTGGTACCACCGGGAAACCAGCGCGCAAAGGGCGGACGGCTGTAGTCGAGAACGCAGTCGAACGGCCGCTGCCAGTCGATCAGGCGTGCCTGCTCGGTCCAGAACGCGTCGCGATCGTCGATCGAACGCCGATGGAAATCCGCATAGCGCTGTGCCACTTTACCCCTCCTCCGAGACTAGTGCCGCCCGGTGTTTATTTTCTAAGGCAGATGTCACCGCAAAGGCGCAAAGGACGCAAAGGAAACCGGGAGACGAAAGAGAATTGCTGGGATAGCAAGGATAGCTCGGTGCCAACGTGACCACTGCAACCCGGCATTTCTCTCGGTCTTCTTTGCTTTTGCCTTCCTTTGCGTCCTTTGCGCCTTTGCGGTGACAACTGCCCTTCCGTTCTAACCTATTTTGACCACCGTGCGGCCGCGGATCTGCGCCTTCATGACCTTGTCGAATACCGCCGGCAGGTCGGC
>JBKJUC010000136.1:0-9767 GCA_046590325.1 Burkholderiales bacterium
CGCCTGCGTCCCTTTGACAGAACACAGACCGGGCGATAACCCATGACCACCTACGCACCAAGCGCCCCAAATACGAAGCACCCACACGCATCGGTTGTTTGAATTTTTAAAGAACAGGTATTGGTTGCGGGGGCAGGATTTGAACCTACGACCTTCGGGTTATGAGCCCGACGAGCTGCCAGACTGCTCCACCCCGCGACCGGATCGAACCCCGACGAATCAGGTTTCGAGAAGCGGAATTATAGCTGCCCGGCAGAGCGAGCGTCAACCAAGGAACCGGCCGAACACCTCCGACCAGCCACTATTCTGCGTCGATCCAGTCCAGCAATGGCTGCCACTGCTCGATGTCGCGTCCGCCAAGATATTCAGGCAAATCAAAGATACTCAGGCCGTTGAACGCGGCATTGACGTACACCTGGGTATCGCGCAGGTAGGTCAGGACCGGGAGATTGAACTGCGCCAGGAACGCCTCGAGCGTCGCCGCGGCCTTGGTGCGGGGATCAACCCTCATTCCCACGATGCCGATGAAGGTCTTGTTCTTGCGAACTGACTTTTCCTCCGTCAGGGTCTGCAGAAACGCGCTTGTGGCCGCCATGTCGAACACCGAAGGCTGCACCGGGATTACCACCTTGTGGGCAATCTTCAGGGCATGGGCAAGATTCTTTCCATGCAGGCCGGCGGCAGAATCGAGAACCAGCCAGTTCGAACCGCGCGGCATCTTTGGATCTTCTGATTCGCGGCCGTCAAGGCGCTGGATCACCGGCCGGTTTGCCGGCCGCATTGCCAGCCAGTTCATGGAGGATTGCTGGCGGTCCAGATCCCACAGGGATACTTTCTTGCCACCCGCCGCCAGTGCTCCGGCGAGATTGGTCGCAAGCGTCGTCTTCCCAGCGCCGCCTTTGGGGTTCGCAACGAGAATGGCCCGCATGTTCTTCTCCAAGTGTTCGCCACGCTGCCCGGCCTTCGCGGCCGCCGGATGCCGTTACTCCCTGACCGGATCGGCCTGGCGCTCCTGCGGCTCATCCGATCCGGCCGCCGAAGTGGCGCGACTATCGAGTTGCTCGGCTTGAACCGCCACCGGCTCCATCTCCACCAGCGAACCCAGTTCCTCGAGCGTGGGCAGTTCATCAAGGGACCGCAGACCCAGGTCATTCAGGAAAGAGCGGGTCGTCGAATACAGCGCCGGCCGGCCGGGCACCTCGCGATGCCCCACTTCATCGATCCAACCTCGCGCCTCGAGCGCCTTTAGTATTCCGGCGGAAACGGTAACGCCGCGGATGTTCTCGATGTCCCCCCGCGTCACCGGTTGCCGGTAGGCGATGATCGCCAGGGTTTCGAGCACGGCACGCGAATACTTTGGCGGCTTTTCAGGATTGAGCCTGTCGAGAAATCTTTGATACTGAGGACGAACCTGAAAGCGCCATCCCGATGCGACATTCGCGAGTTCGACACCACTTTCTGCCCAATCGGCGCGCAATTCCTCCAGCAGCCTGCGCAGCACCTCGGCACTGATTTCTTCGTCAAAAAGCTTTCTAAGGTCGGCGACGGGCAGGGGTTCGCTGCTGCTGAGCAGCCCCGCCTCCAGCACGCGCTTGACCTGGTGTGGATCAGACAACGGCAAGTCCATGATTTAACTTGATGTAAATAGGTGAATACGCGCCTTGCTGGGTAACGTTTACAAGGCTCTCGCGTGCCAGCTCCAGGACGGCCAGGAAGGTCACGACCAGGACCGGCGCACTGACTCCGGTTTCAAACAGGTCTTCGAAACGTACGAAGCGCAGATGCTGCAGGCCGCGCAGGATCCGGCTCATGTGTTCGCGCACCGACAGTTGTTCGCGCGTAATCCGGTGATGCCGGGTCACACTTGCCCTGGCGAGAAGGCCGAGCCAGGCCGTACGCAAATCTTCCGGATTCACATCGGGCAAGCGTTGTTCGACTTCCGTGTCCAGCCACACTTGCACCAGCGCGAAATCCCTTCCGGCTTGCGGTAACTCATTGATCCGCCGAGCCCCCAGCTTGATCTGCTCATACTCCAGCAGGCGCCGGACCAGTTCAGCGCGAGGATCCTCTTCCCCGGCTTCAATCAGCACATGCCTGGGCAATAGCATGCGCGATTTGATCTCGATCAGCAGCGCCGCCATCAACAGGTATTCAGCCGCCAGTTCGAGCTGATGCGACCGCATCACGTCTACGTATTCCATGTACTGGCGCGTGAGATCCGCCATGGGAATATCCAGGACATCGAGATTGTGCCTGCGAATCAGGTACAGAAGCAGGTCGAGCGGCCCCTCGAAAGTATCGAGGAATACGCGCAGGGCGTCTGGCGGAATATAAAGATCACCCGGCATCTCGAGCACGGGTTCGCCATGGACCATCGCAAGCGGCTCGGCAGAAGTTTCGACAGTCATATTGTTCCGTGCTGGTTGCCGTTCGGCGCCCGTATCGGGGGCTGAATCATCAGCCGACTGCTGGTCATTCCCGCCCCGAACCGGCAATCGATTCAGGGCGGGAATTATCGGTTAAAACGAATGCACTATCCAGCCGGAATTCCGGCTGGCCAGGTTGTATCTCCGGTTGCGCTACTTCTTGCTGAAGCGGATCTTTCCGCCCTCACGCTCGACGATGACGACATCCTTCGGTCCGAAGCGACCTTCGAGAATTTCCTTGGCTAGCGGATTCTCAATGGCCTGCTGGATGGCTCGCTTCAATGGCCGCGCGCCGAAAGCCGGATCGAAACCGACCGCTGCGAGTTCGCCCAGCACCGCATCGCTAACCTCGATCTTCATGTCCATCGCGGCCATGCGTTTCTCCAGGTATCCGAGCTGGATCTTCGCAATCGACTTGATATGCCTCTCGTCGAGCGCGTGGAACACGACGAGCTCGTCGATGCGGTTGATGAACTCCGGGCGGAAGTAGGCCTTGACCTCGCCCATCACCGCCAGTTTGATCACCTGATAGTCGTCTCCGGCCATCTGCTGGATCATCTGGCTGCCGAGGTTCGACGTCATCACGATCACGGTATTCTTGAAATCGACCGTACGTCCCTGTCCGTCAGTCATGCGGCCGTCATCGAGCACTTGCAGCAACACGTTGAACACATCCGGGTGCGCCTTCTCAACTTCGTCCAGCAGGATCACCGAGTAAGGTTTGCGGCGCACGGCTTCAGTAAGATAACCGCCCTCTTCGTAACCCACGTAACCGGGCGGCGCACCGATCAGCCGGGCCACGGAATGTTTCTCCATGAATTCGCTCATGTCGATGCGGATCAGGTGATCCTCCGAATCGAACAGGAATGAGGCAAGCGCCTTGCAAAGCTCGGTCTTGCCAACACCGGTGGGGCCCAGGAACAGGAACGAACCATAAGGCCTGTTCGGATCCGCCAGGCCCGCGCGCGAACGCCGGATCGCATCCGAAACCATTCGTACGGCCTCGTCCTGGCCGACTACGCGCTGGTGCAGCTTCTGTTCCATCTGCAAGAGCTTGTCGCGCTCGCCCTGCATCATTTTCGACACGGGTATGCCGGTCGCGCGCGACACGACCTCGGCGATTTCCTCGGCCCCGACCTGCGTGCGCAACAGCTTGTGCTGCGGCTGCCCGTTGCTGGACTCCGCCTTCTTTAGCTGGGCGTCCAGCTGGGGAATCCGGCCGTACTGGAGCTCGGAAACCTTTTGCCAGTCGCCCTTGCGCTTGGCGGCCTCCATTTCCAGCCTGACTTTCTCAAGTTCTTCCTTGATGTGCTGCGCCCCCTGGACCTGTGCCTTCTCGGCTTTCCAGATTTCTTCCAGATCCGAGTATTCCTTCTCCAGGCGCTTGATTTCCTCTTCGATCAGCGCGAGCCGCTTGCGCGAGCCTTCGTCCTTTTCCTTCTTGACCGCTTCACGCTCGATTTTCAACTGGATCAGCCGGCGCTCGAGCTTGTCCATCTGCTCCGGCTTGGAGTCGATCTCCATCTTGATGCGCGCGGCGGCCTCGTCGATCAGGTCGATCGCCTTGTCGGGCAGGAACCGGTCGGTGATATAGCGATGCGACAATTCGGCCGCGGCGACGATAGCCGGGTCGGTGATCTCCACGCCGTGGTGGACTTCGTATTTCTCCTGCAAGCCGCGCAGGATGGCGATAGTGCTTTCCACCGACGGCTCGTCGACAAGCACCTTCTGGAAGCGGCGCTCCAGCGCGGCGTCCTTCTCGATGTACTTGCGGTATTCGTCCAGCGTGGTCGCACCGACGCAATGCAGTTCGCCGCGCGCCAGCGCCGGCTTCAGCATGTTGCCGGCATCCATAGCACCTTCGGCTTTGCCAGCGCCCACCATGGTATGCAGTTCGTCAATGAAGACGATTGTCCGGCCCTCTTCCTGGGCCAGTTCCTTAAGCACCGATTTCAGCCGCTCCTCGAATTCACCGCGGTACTTGGCCCCTGCGAGCAGCGCAGCCATGTCCAGGCTGAGGACGCGCTTGCCCTTGAGGGTCTCCGGCACTTCTTCATTGATGATGCGCTGGGCGAGGCCTTCGACGATGGCCGTCTTGCCCACCCCCGGTTCGCCGATCAGCACCGGATTGTTCTTGGTGCGGCGCTGGAGTATCTGGATGACCCGGCGAATTTCGTCGTCCCGGCCAATGACTGGATCGAGCTTGCCGATACGAGCGCGTTCGGTAAGGTCCATGGTGTACTTTTTCAATGACTCACGCTGCCCCTCCGATTCCTGGTTCTGGACGCCCTGTCCGCCCCGTACGGCATCGATCGCTTGCTCCAGCGCCTTGCGGCTAGCGCCATGCGTTTTCAGCAGCTTGCCGGTTTCGCCCTTGTCTTCGGTCAGGGCCAGCAACAGCAATTCGGAGGCGATGAACTGGTCGCCGCGTTTCTGCGCTTCCTTGTCCGTCACGTTCAGGAGGTTAGCCAATTCGCGCGAGACGTTGACCTCCCCCCCGTGACCTTCTACCTTGGGCAGGCGGCCGATGGACGATCGCAGGGCCTCCTTGAGCGGCCCGATGTTCGCGCCCGCACGGGCTAGCAGCGATTGGGTGGCGCCGTCGTCCTGATCGAGCAAGGCTAAGAGAAGATGTGGCGGCTCGATATACGGATTGTCGTTGCCCACGGCCGCGCTTTGCGCGTCCGCGAAGGCTTGCTGGAAGCGCGTGGTAAATTTTTCGAAACGCATGGAAAGCCTTTGATTCGGTTGGTTACCGGCTACATTGGGCGGCGGATCTCTGATTTCAACGCTGTCCGCGCCATTCAAGCGCTCAGGATCCGCCGGGAGACGTTGCCCTGAACCTGTAAAGCTGGCAGATTGAGCCACATTTCCAACCCCGCAATTTGATCCAGGTCGCCTTCCATGCAATTCGTGCGTCTCGCCATCCTCGTCTCGCTAGCCGTAACTGCTACCTCCGTCCATGCAGACCAGACGGCGGATGCCCGGGCTATTGCGTTTCAATTGATTCAGAAACTCGGCAGTGCCCTGAAGCAGGAAATGGCCAGGGGAGGCCCCGAGAATGCGGTATCCGTTTGCCGGGATATCGCACCCGGCCTCGCAGGGGAGCTCTCCCGGTCGAGCGGCTCGCGCGTTGCCAGGGTCAGCCTGAAAGTCCGCAATCCTTTGCTCGGCCAACCGGACACATGGGAACAGCAGGTTCTGGCGGACTTCGACCGGCGCGCGGCCTCCGGGGAAAAAGTGGAACTCCTCGAACACGCAGAAATAGTGGAAGAGCCCCAGGGACGCTACTTCCGCTACATGAAGGCATTGCCGGTCCAGCCGTTGTGCCTGAGTTGCCACGGTGGCGATGAAGCCGTGGCTCCCCAGGTCAAGGCAAAGCTTGCCCTGGAATATCCGCACGATCGGGCCTTCGGCTACGTGCTGGGCCAGATCCGGGGCGCGGTGACCATCAAGCAGCCGATGGAGGCGAGCCAATGATTTTCCGCCAGCTCTTCGATCGTGCCTCCTCGACTTACACCTATCTGCTGGGAGACGCCGCTGGCGGCAATGCCGTCATCGTGGACCCGGTACGGGAACAAGCCGGCCGCGATATCGCGTTGGTCCGGGAACTGGGACTTCGACTCGCATGGATAATCGAAACCCACGTGCATGCCGATCATGTCACCGGTGCCCTGGCATTGAAACAGGCGACCGGTGCGCGAACAGCCGTCAGCCAGCATTGCGGGGCGACGGGGTTCGACCTCATGTTCGACGATGAATACCGCCTGGAATTCGGCGGAGAGTCGCTGCGGGCAATGGCCACGCCGGGGCACACGCCGGGCAGCAGCAGCTTCCTTTGGCATGACAGGTTACTCACCGGGGATACGCTGTTGATAGGCGGCTGCGGCCGCACCGACTTTCAACAGGGGGACGCCGCATCGCTCTACGACAGCATCACCAAGCGGCTGTTCACGCTACCCGACGACACGCTGGTCTACCCGGGGCACGATTACAACGGACGCCACGTCAGCACCATTGCCGAAGAGCGGAACACGAATCCGCGTCTGGCCGGCGTGAGCCGCGCGCAGTTCATCGAGATCATGAAGAATCTGAACTTGCCGATGCCGGCGCGCATGGCTGAAGCAGTTCCGGCGAATCTGCGGGGCGGTGGACACTGACCGGAGATATGTCGCGCCAGTGCCGCCTTCCGGGCCAAAGCGCACCGGCCTTGTAGTCAAGTCGGGGATGTCGCTGGATGCCTGGCATGCAGTCTTGCACTGGGGTACGGATAGAGCATGTTGAACGCAACGCTCTGGTTCGCGGACGCAACGATGCGCACATGCTCCCTGCGCAGTTCGCGCGCGTTCCGGCAGCCACAGGAGTGGGCAATCATGTCGATCTCCCGGTTCATGTTCAGCGCGTAATTCGCAACTCTCTGGTACTTCTCTTCCACGACCAGGCCGCGTTGCAGGCGTTTGTTGTGCGTGGTGATGCCGGTCGGACAGGTATTGGTGTGACAGCGTAGGGCCTGGATGCAACCGAGCGCGAACATGAATCCTCGCGCAGTATTGACAAAATCGGCTCCGACGCACAAGGCCCAGGCCGCCTTCGCCGAAGTGACGAGCTTGCCGGCCGCCACCACGCGGATGCGTTGCTTCAGGCCGGCCTCGAGCAACGCATCCACGACCCTCGGCAAGCCTTCCGCTATCGGCAAACCCATATGGTCGGCAAGAGCCTGTGGCGATGCCCCGCTTCCGCCCTCGCCTCCATCGATGACGAGGAAATCCGGTGCAGCCTCCAGCCCGCGCCGCAGGACGGCATCGCACAAATCGTTCATGAACTGCCAGCCACCAATCGCGGTCTTCACGCCGACCGGCCGGCCCGTGAGATCGCGGATCTGCATTACTTTGTCCAACAACTGATCAATGTTGGCAATGTCATGGTGCCTGTTGGGACTGATCGAATCCTCTCCAACCGGGATGCCGCGAATCGCCGCAATTTCCGGCGTGACTTTCGAACCCGGCAGGACGCCACCCTTGCCCGGCTTTGCGCCCTGCGAGAGCTTTATCTCGAAAGCCTTCACCCGCATGCCCAACTCGCGCGCGCGTTCTGGTGAAAAACCGCCATCCCGATTGCGGATGCCGTAGTTTGCCGTGCCGACCTGCATGATCACATCGCATTCAGCATCGAGGTGATAGGGCGCCAGTCCACCTTCACCGGTGTCAAGCCAGCAGCCGGCAAGCGCGGCACCGCGTGACAGGGACCGCACTGCAGGCTGGGAAATGGCGCCAAAACTCATGCCGCTGATGTTGACCACCGACCGGGCGGTGAAAGGCAGCTTGCAATATCCGTCGCCGATGATCAGTGGAGGCGTCGGCGAGCGGTCTTCCTCGAGGACGGGAAATGGCGCATTGACGAAAATGATGGAGCCGGGTTCACGCAAATCATTGGTCGAACCAAAGCCGATGATGCCGCCCTCGTTCTTCGCCAGCCGGTAAACCCAGCCCCGGGTCGCGCGGTTGAACGGCATCTCGTCGCGGTCGCCGGCGAAAAAGTACTGGCGGAAGTACTCGCCCTGACGCTCAAAAAAATAGCGCAACCTCCCGATCACCGGGAAATTCCGCAGGACCGTATGTTTCTTCTGGGTGACGTCCTGAACGAACCAGAATACAACGATGCCAACCAGCAGGAATCCGAACAGGGTTCCGATCCCGTAGGACAGCACGCCCATCACGCCCGACATCGATGCCTCCCCGAGCTAGAATGCGCGCACAGTTTAGGGGAATTCCGGTGGATCTGGCATTTGAAATCAGCAACAACGTGAAGATCGCGCTGGCCGAGGACGTCGCCAGCGGTGACCTGACGGCGCGCCTCGTTCCCGAATCGGGCCGGGCCCGCGCCCGCGTGATCAGCCGGGAATCGGCCGTCCTGTGCGGCACAGCATGGTTCGAGGAAGTCTTCCGCCAGGTGGATCCCGGCGTCAAGGTTGGATGGAAGGCCGCAGACGGCGAGCGCGTTCATGCGGACCAGGTCCTGTGCGAACTCGAGGGCAGCGCCCGCAGCCTGCTAACCGGGGAACGAACCGCGCTGAACTTCCTGCAGACGTTGTCGGCCGTTGCGACCAAGACCAGGAAGTTTGCAGATGCTGTAGTGGGTACCCGGGCCGCCATACTCGACACCCGGAAAACGCTACCCGGCCTGCGCCAGGCCCTCAAGTACGCCGTGCGTTGCGGCGGCGGGAGCAATCACAGGATGGGCCTGTACGACGGTGTGCTCATCAAGGAGAACCACATCGCCGCGGCAGGCGGCATTGCCCCGGCCATGTCGCGTGCAGCAGAAGTTGCAGGAGGCAAGCCCGTCCAGATCGAGGTGGAAACGCTCGACCAGCTGCAGCAGGCGCTGGCGGCCGGCGCCCGGCTCATCCTGCTGGACAATTTCGACGTCCGGGGCCTGAAGGAAGCCGTGCGGATCACCGCCGGCCGCGCCGCGCTAGAAGCCTCGGGCGGTGTCAGCCTCGAATCCGTCAGGGCCATTGCGGAATCCGGCGTTGACCGGATCTCGATCGGCTCGCTGACCAAGGACATCCAGGCCGTCGACTTGTCGATGCGCTTTCTGGAATACTGACCGCCCCGCCAACTATTTTGGCAGGTTGGCGGTGATTACCTGCTCGATGGCGGCGCGGGTCGCATCCACGAGGAAGGGTTTGCTGCTCTGGGAAATCGCGGTGTCCGGATCCTTGAGCCCGTGCCCCGTGAGCGTGCAGACGATGGTGACCCCCTCGCCGATCACGCCAAGTTCAAGATCCTTCAGAATGCCGGCAATCGACGCTGCGGACGCCGGCTCGCAGAAGATCCCTTCGGTATCCGCGAGCAGCTTCTGGGCCCTGAGGATTTCCTCGTCGCTGCATTCGTTGAACCAGCCGCCGGATTCATTCTTCGCGGCCCAGGCCAGTTTCCATGAAACCGGATGCCCGATGCGGATCGCCGTCGCCACGGTTTCCGGCTGATCAACCATCTTCCCGCGCAGAAAAGGGGCGGCGCCCGATGCCTGATAGCCGAGCATGATCGGCCGCCTGGTGGATAGGCCCCCGGTGCGGTACTGGAAGCTGCCGTTCATGCTTTCGGTTTTCATACCCGCCGCTTCGCTGTAGCCGATCCAATGTGCGGACACATTGCCGGCGTTACCCACCGGCAGCGCGTGGTAATCCGGCACGTCGCCCAGCGCCTCGATGACTTCGAACGCCAGGGTCTTCTGTCCCTGCAGGCGATAAGGATTGATGGAATTGACAATATTTACCGGCACTGTTTGGGCGACTTCCTGCACCAGACGCATGCCGTCGTCGAAATTGCCGCGGATCTG
>JBKJUC010000221.1:0-7541 GCA_046590325.1 Burkholderiales bacterium
ATTCAAGCCGGTGCCGACGGCGGTGCCGCCCAGCGCCAGTTCTGACAAATGCGTAAACGAGGCCCCAACGTGCGTGACGCCGTGCTCGAGCTGAGATACGTAGCCCGAGAATTCCTGGCCCAGGGTCAGGGGCGTCGCGTCCTGCAGGTGGGTACGGCCGATCTTGATGATGTCATCGAAGGCTTTCGACTTGGCCTCGAGCGTATCTCGCAGCTTCTCGAGTGAGGGAATCAGTTTGTCATGCAGTGCCGTGACGGCCGCGACGTGCATCGCGGTCGGGAACACGTCGTTCGAGGACTGGCCCTTGTTGACATCGTCGTTGGGATGCACGAGGCGCTTGTCGCCGCGCTCGCCGCCGAGCAACTCTGAAGCGCGGTTGGCCAGCACTTCATTCATGTTCATGTTGGTCTGGGTGCCGGAACCGGTCTGCCAGACCACCAGGGGGAATTCCTGATCGTGCCTGCCTGCGATGACTTCATCCGCCGCCTGGATGATGGCGCCGCCCTTCTTCGCATCGAGCAAACCAAGCTCGACATTCACCACTGCGCAGGCCCGCTTCACCCGCGCCAGGGCATTGATCAGCTCGGCAGGCATGCGTTCGCCCGAGATGCGGAAGTTCTGCAGGCTGCGCTGCGTCTGCGCGCCCCACAGCCGGTCGGCGGGGACTTCGATCTCGCCGAAGGTGTCGCGCTCTATTCTTACGTCCGCCATAGGGGCCTCCAGCGAATCTCAATCCCAACGCAAAGACGCAAAGATTGCAAAGGACGCGAAGGAAAAGCAAGAAATTGAGAAGGTAGACAAAAATCGGCCGGCCAACTGTGGGGACCTGATATCGAACGTGTATCAGAGGTCATTGCAAACCTCATATTTGCATTCATTTTCCTTTTGTCTTCCTTTGCGACCTTTGCAATCTTTGCGCCTTTGCGTTGGGATGTAGTGTCTTACCAGGGAATCGGTTTTTTGTCGCGGAAGAACCCGCCCGTAGGGCCGTCGTGGGGCAGCATCGCCAGCCAGACCGCGGTTTCGGCGCCCTTTTCTACAGTGCGCTCAGCCGTCGGTCCGCCCATGTCGGTCCTGACCCAGCCCGGACACATGGAATTGACCAGGATGTTGTCGTCGGCGCAGGCGGTCGCGAGCATGCGGGTCAGTGCATTCAATGCGGCCTTCGACACCCGATAGGCCGAAACGCCGTCGCCCATCTCGTCGAGCTGGCCCAATCCGCTCGACAGGTTCACCACGCGGCCGTAGTGATGCTTTTGCATCAGGGGGACCAGGGCCTGGCTCACGCGCAATGCCCCATAGAAATTGGTCTCGAGCGTGTCGCGAAACAGACTTTCCTTCTCGTCCAGCACGCTGGTGTCGTACTTGTCGAGCAGGATGCCGGCGTTGTTGACCAGCACGTCCACGCGGTCGTGCTCTTTCTCAAGGTATTTTGCGACGGCCGCGACGCTTTTCTTGTCCGTCACGTCGAGCTCATGGAACAGGACGTCGAGGCCTTCCTTCTTCAACACGGCCTGCGCCTTGAGACCCTTTGCCTCGTCGCGGCTGGTCAGCACGACGCGCAGGCCCTTGCGGGCGAGCTGCCGACAGACTTCGAGACCAATACCCTTGTTGCTGCCGGTCACCACCGCCAGCCGCTTGTCCATCGTTGCCATGCGTACTCCCTAAAATTCAATCCACTTCGATAGCCACAAAAGGCGCTAGAACACATTGGCCACAGAGGACACAGAGAGCACAGAGGAAACAACAAGTCATGAACCTGGATGGAAGCGGCAGGTTCGCGAACGTTGCACTCCCTTGTCCAAGATTGCGCATTGTGCGGTACCCAGTTCCGCATTTCTCTGTGATCTCTGTGTCCTCTGTGGCTAAAAGGGATGTTCTTCGCCTGGCGTCACCGGGCGGAAGCCGCGCCCAGATCTGCGAGGGGATGCCCGTTCGCCGTCCAGGGACATTCAAAGTACCCTGCGATCCACTCAGGCGTGACCGCGGAAAGCACCGGGGGTTGCCAGCGCGGCTTCTGGTCCTTGTCTATCAGCAGCGCGCGAATGCCCTCCGCAAGGTCGGGACGCTGGGCACAACGCAGGGCCGCCACGAACTCCATGCGAAAGACATCGGCCAGCGACATCTGCCGCGCCCGCCGCAGCAGTTCGAAGGTCAATCCCGCCGTGCTGGGAGAGCCCGCGGCCAGCGTGGCCCCGGCCCGATCAAGCCATGCATCCCCCGTCTTCAGTCCTGCAATGGCCTCCACGGTGGCATGCAGTTCACCGCTCGCGCACAGGTTGTTGATGAGGTCCAGATTCTGCCGCACCGGACCGGGCGCCAGGTTCGTCTGCGCCTTTGCGCGTAGCAAAGCGGTGAGCAACCGATCGTTGTCGGCGCGCAGGTGCGTCCACGGCTGCGTAAGAAGCGCCGCCATCACCTCCGCCTTGTCGGTCTGCGCAATGCAGTAGTCAGCCAACTTGACGAACATGGCGTCCGCCGGCTGGATGCGGGCACCGGTCAGCCCCAGGAACAGCCCGGTGCTGCCGGGCATCCGGCCCAGCAGCCAGCTGCCGCCGACATCCGGGAACAGGCCGATGGTGATTTCGGGCATCGCCACACGCGATTCGGTCGTGACGACGCGATGGCTGGCGCCGGACATGAGCCCGACACCTCCACCCATCACGATGCCATGCCCCCAGCACAGCACCGGCTTCGGGCAGGTCTGGATCCGATAGTCGAGCCGGTATTCGCGCCCGAAGAATTCCGCCGCATAGGCGTTGCCGCGGATGTCGTCGCGAGCAGGCGATGCGTGATGTTCAAGCATCGTCTTGTGCATGCGATGCAGGTCAGCACCGGCGGAAAAGGCCTTTTCCCCCGCTGCCTCGAGAATAATCAGCGCAATGCCTTCGTCCCCTGCCCAGCGGTCGAACTGCGGCCCGAGCAGATCAATCATCTCCAGCGACAGGGCGTTGAGCGTCTTCTCGACATTGAGCCGGGCCACGCCTATGCGGGCGCCGTTCCCCGCCTTGCGCTCCTCGAACACTACCGGCGGCGTCTGGTTGCTATCCGTCTGCTTGCTATGCATTGCCTGCCGCCCTCAGCGAATGAACGAGGCATCCACCGATGCCAGGGCGGCCATGTTAACCAGGCGCCGGACCGTAGCCGTCGGGGTGAGGATGTGCACCGGCTTGGCTGCGCCGAGCAGGATCGGGCCCACCGTGATGCCTTCACCCGCCGACATCTTGAGCAGGTTGAACGCGATGTTGGCGGCATCCAGCGTGGGCATGATCAGCAAGTTGGCCTCGCCCTTGAGTCGCGAATTCGGGAAAATCCCGAGGCGAATTTCCTCGTCCAGCGCAGCATCGCCGTGCATCTCGCCGTCCACCTCCAGTTGCGGCGCGCGCTGCTCCAGGATATCCCGCGCCATGCTCATTTTGAGCGCGGAAGGGTGGCGTGAGCTGCCGAAGTTGGAATGCGACAGGAGCGCGATCTTCGGCACGATGCCGAAGCGCGCCACTTCCTCGGCGGCCATCATCGCGATCTCCGCGACCTGTTCGGCGGTCGGATCGGAATTCACGTAGGTATCGCAGATGAACAGGGTGCGCTTTGGCAGTATCAGCATGTTCATGGCGGCGAACAGGGTCGCACCCTTGCGAAGGCCGATCACGTTGGCAATGTAGTCCACATGCAGGGAAAACTGCGCGATGGTCCCGCACAGCATGGCATCGGCATCTCCGCGGCGGACCATGAGGGCGCCAATGAGCGTCGTGCGCCGCGTCACTTCGCGCTTGGCGTACTCGACTGAGATGCCCTTGCGCTGGACCAGGGCGTAGTACTCCTGCCAGTAATCGCGAAAGCGCGGATCGGAGTTCGGATTCACGCATTCGAAATCCTTGCCGGGGCGGATACGCAATCCGTACTTCTCAATGCGCGGGTTCAACACCTCGGGACGGGCGATCAGGATCGGCTTGGCCACGCCTTCATCCACGACGACCTGCACCGCGCGCAGCACACGTTCGTCCTCGCCCTCGCAGAAGACGACACGCGTCGGGTTTTTCTTGGCCGTGGTAAACACCGGCTTCATGATCAGGCCGGAGTGGTAAACGAACTGGGACAGTTGCTCGTGATAGGCGACAAAATCCTGGATCGGCCGCGTCGCAACACCACTCTGCATCGCGGCCATTGCCACGGCGGGTGCGATTTTCACGATGAGGCGCGGATCGAACGGTTTGGGGATCAGGTATTCAGGACCGAACGAGAGGTCCTGTTCACCGTACGCGATGGCTACGATGTCCGACTGCTCGGCCTGCGCCAGTTCGGCGATGGCACGCACCGCCGCCAGCTTCATGGGCTCGTTGATCGTCGTGGCACCGACGTCCAGCGCGCCACGGAAGATGAACGGGAAGCACAACACGTTGTTGACCTGGTTCGGGAAGTCGGAGCGGCCGGTGGCGATGATCACATCGCTGCGAACCGCCTTGGCCTCGTCGGGAAGGATTTCCGGCTCCGGATTGGCCAGCGCGAGGATCAACGGCTTTGCCCCCATCTGCTTGACCATATCCGGCTTCAGCACCCGTGCCGCCGAAAGTCCGAGGAAGATGTCGGCGCCTGGCATGATGTCAGCGAGGGTGCGGGCATTGGTGTCCTTGGCATAGCGGACCTTGTTGTCGTCCATCTCCTCCTTGCGGCCGGTATAGACCACGCCCTTGATGTCGGACACCCAGATGTTTTCCATCGACAGGCCCAGGCTGACCAGCAGGTCCAGGCAGGCCAGGGCGGCCGCGCCGGCGCCCGAACAAACCAGCTTCACCTTGCCAATGTCCTTGCCCACCACCTTGAGCCCGTTGAGCACCGCCGCGCCGACGATGATGGCCGTACCGTGCTGGTCGTCGTGGAAAACCGGGATCTTCAGGCGCTCGCGCAGCTTGCGCTCGATATAGAAGCACTCCGGTGCCTTGATATCCTCGAGGTTGATGCCGCCGAAAGTCGGCTCCAGGCTGGCGATGATGTCCACCAGCTTGTCAGGATCCCGCTCGTTGATTTCAATGTCGAATACGTCGATGCCGGCGAACTTCTTGAACAGCACCGCCTTGCCCTCCATCACCGGCTTGCTCGCCAGCGGCCCAATCGGACCCAGGCCAAGCACCGCCGTGCCGTTGGTGATGACGCCGATCAGGTTGCCGCGCGCCGTGTAGCTACGGGCCGTGGCGGGATCGTTGACGATTTCCTCGCAGGCCGCGGCGACACCGGGAGAATAGGCAAGCGCCAGATCACGCTGGCTGAGCAGGCCCTTGGTGGGAACAACCGAAATTTTTCCGGGTGTCGGCAGGCGGTGATAGTCGAGCGCGCTTTTGCGCAAAAGCTCGTCCATGGCATCTCCAATTCGCTTGTATAGTTTTCCCGGATTATACGGGAGCGGCCTGTGCACGCCGTCATGCAGCGCCGCATGGTCCATGGGGGCCGTGTTTCTGGGGGCCGTGTTTGCGACGGCGGTGCTGGTGGGGAATCCGGCTTTTTGCTATTTTGGGCGCACGCAACAAGGAGCAGCAGATGAACCACCCCGGCCCTGGAATCCGCACCGAACTGTATCCCGACATCGAGCCCTACAAGTCCGGGCACCTGAAAGTCGACGGCCGCCACGAAATATACTGGGAAGTCTCCGGCAACCGGGACGGGATGCCGGTCGTGTTCCTGCATGGCGGTCCCGGGGCGGGCGCCAGTCCCATGCACCGGCGCTTCTTCGACCCGGCGCGCTACAGGATCGTGATCTTCGACCAGCGCGGCGCAGGCCGTTCGCGCCCGCATGGCGACCTGCACGACAACACCACGCCGCACTTGGTTGCCGACATGGAGCAACTGCGGTTGCATCTCGGCATCGGGAAGTGGGTGGTGTTCGGCGGCTCCTGGGGCAGCACACTGGCGCTCGCCTACGCCGAAAGTCATCCTGCAAATTGCGTGGCGCTGGTCCTGCGCGGCATTTTCCTCTGCCGCAAGCTGGAGATTGACTGGTTCCTCTACGGCATGCGCTTCGTCTATCCCGAAGCCTGGCAAAGGTTTTCCGGCTATATCCCCGAAGCGGAGCGCGACGATCTGCTCGGCGCCTATGCAAAGCGGCTGAACGATCCCGACCGCAACGTGCACATGCCGGCCGCCCACCAGTGGAGCATCTACGAGGGCTCCTGCTCGACGCTGGTGCCGAGCCCCGCCACGGTCGCGCATTTTTCCGAGGATATCGTTGCACTCGGGCTGGCGCGGATCGAAGCGCATTATTTCCAGAACAACATTTTTCTGCCGGACAATTCGCTGCTCGACAACGCCGCGAAACTCAAGCAGATTCCGGGCGTGATCGTGCAGGGCCGCTACGACATGGTCTGCCCGATCATTTCAGCCGATGACCTGCATCGGGCCTGGCCGGAAGCGGAATACATCATCGTTCCCGACGCCGGCCACTCCGCCTGGGAGCTTGGTATTACCGCCCAGCTGGTGGCGGCGATGGAGAAACTGAAGGTAGGCGCGAGGCACTAGGCACGAGGCGCCAGGTCCGGCCCTACCCCAAAACGCAAATAGAGTTCTGAAACCTCGTGCCTAGTGCCTAGAGCCTAGAGCCTCATAAGGGAGATCCAATTGAACGATCACGTTGAAACACTGACCAATTTGAAAGCGACCATCATCGACCTGGCAATCCAGTTCGGGCCTAAGGTTTTCGTCGCGATCACCATCATCGTTGTCGGCTATATCGTCGGCCGGCAGGTGGGCAAGGTCATGGCCCGCGGGCTGCGCAAGTTCGATCTGGAGCCCCCGGTGCGCGAGCTCTTGGTGCGCATTGCGCGGATACTGATCCTCGGGCTGTTCCTGATCATGGCGCTGCAGAACCTTGGCGTGGAACTGCTGCCGCTGATCGCCGGCGTCGGCGTGGCGGGTGCCGGCATAGCCCTGGCGATGCAGGGGGTCCTTGGCAATGTGGTCGCCGGATTCACCATTATTTTCACCAAACCTTTCCGGGTCGGCGAATACATCTCGATCGTCGGCGTGGAGGGCACGGTCGAGGACATCAGCATGTTCAGCAGCACCCTCACCCACGCGGACATGTCACGGATCGTCATCCCGAACCGCAAGATCGTCGGCGAAATCCTGCACAACTACGGTTCGATCCGGCAACTCGATCTGTCGGTGGGCGTTGCCTACGATACCGACCTGAACAAGGCCATCGCCGCGATCAACGAGATCCTGCGGAACAATCCGCGGGTGATGAAGAACCTGACGCCGGGAATCGGGGTCAGTGTGCTGGCGGATTCGTCGATCAATATCTCGGTGAAGCCGTGGACCAGCGTGGCGGATTTCGGGCCGGCGCGCGGGGAGATCAACAAAGCGATCGTCGAAGCCTTCCGCGGCAACAATATTGTCATCCCGTTCCCGCAGCGGGAGATCAGGATGCTGGCGTGACGTGACGCGACGCACACGTCACGCAGACGAAAGGTTAAAGGTGAAAGGTTCGAGGTAAAGGCAGTGGCGAGCGCCGCTTCGCTTTTTTGCGCTTTTACCTTTTACGGTTCGGCTTT
>JBKJUC010000124.1:0-13776 GCA_046590325.1 Burkholderiales bacterium
TTGATCGGTTTTTGGTATACCAAGTCGACCGCGATCTTCGCGAACATGAAGGCCTTCCTTGTCAACCGGGTCGGTGACTTCGGCTTCATTCTCGGCATCGGTCTGATCGTTGCATTCACCGGCAGCCTGAGCTATGGCGAGGTCTTCGCGAAGGCGCCCGAACTGGCAACCCTCGGCTTTGCGAATCCGTTCGGCGGCAGCGAGTGGATGCTGATCACGGTGATCTGCATCTGCCTCTTCATCGGCGCGATGGGCAAGAGTGCACAGTTTCCGTTGCATGTCTGGCTGCCCGATTCAATGGAAGGCCCGACGCCGATCTCGGCGCTGATCCACGCGGCGACGATGGTCACCGCCGGCATCTTCATGGTCGCTCGGATGTCGCCGTTGTTCGAGCTGTCGGATACCGCGCTGAGCTTCGTGCTGGTGATCGGCTCAATCACCGCGCTGTTCATGGGCTTTCTCGGCATCATCCAGAACGACATCAAGCGGGTCGTCGCCTACTCGACGCTGTCGCAGCTCGGCTACATGACGGTGGCGCTCGGCGCTTCTGCGTACTCGGTGGCGGTGTTTCACCTGATGACGCACGCCTTCTTCAAGGCGCTGCTGTTCCTGGCGGCCGGCTCGGTGATCATCGGCATGCACCACGAGCAGGACATGCGCCGGATGGGCGGCCTGCGCAAGTACCTGCCGGTCACTTACGCGACCATGTTCATCGGCGCGCTGGCCAGCGCCGGCATTCCCGGCCTGTCGGGTTTCTTCTCCAAGGACTCGATCATCGAAGCCGTCCACCTGTCGCAGCTTCCGGGCAGCGGTTTCGCCTACTTCTGCGTGCTGTCCTGCGTGTTCGTCACAGCTTTCTACACTTTCCGCCTGATGTTCATGACCTTCCATGGCAAAGAGCGTTTCGACACCCATGGCCAGGAAACACAGGGCCACGGCGCCGGCCATGCACACGCGTCGGGGCATGACAGCCACGATGAGCACCCTGCGCACTCCGGCCCGCCGCACGAGTCGCCCTGGGTGGTGACCCTGCCGCTGATCGTGCTCGCCATTGCATCGATCTGCGCGGGCTGGTTCATCGGCCCGATCCTGTTCGGCGGCTACTTCGGCGATGCCATCCGCGTGAACGAAGAGCACAACGTGCTTGGGGAAATGGCGGGGGAGTTCCATGGCGTGATCGGGATGATGGTCCATTCCCTCGGCACCTGGCCGTTCTGGCTGTCCATCGCCGGCATTGCCGCGGCGGCTTTCCTGTACCTGAAGCGCACCGATCTGCCGGCGAAGATCGCTTCGATGCTTTCGCCCCTCTACACGCTGCTCGACAATAAGTACTATTTCGATCGCTTCAACGATTGGTTTTTCGCCAGCGGCGCGCGGCTGCTTGGGCGCGGATTGTGGAAGGGCGGCGACGTTGCTGTAATCGACGGCTTTTTCGTTAACGGTTCGGCCCGCGTGGTCGGCTGGTTCTCCGGGATCCTGCGCAAGCTGCAGTCCGGCCTGATCTACCACTACGCCTTCACCATGATCATTGGCGTGTTCGTTCTGCTGACCCTGTGGTTCGCGCGAAACTGAGCCGGTACCCATAAGAAAAATGATCGTCGGACTCCCCATACTGAGCACGGTTATCTGGTTGCCGATCCTGGCCGGCGTTGCCGTGCTCTGCACGGGCCCGGACCGCAATGCGGCCGCCGCCCGCTGGCTCGCGCTGGCCGGCGCCATCGGTGGGTTCCTTGTTGCGTTGCCGCTCTGGAGTGGCTTCGATGCCGGCGCCAGGGGCATGCAGTTCGTCGAGGTCCTGCCCTGGATCGAGTCCTACAACATCCAGTACCACGTCGGCATCGACGGCATCTCGCTGCTGCTGATCCTGCTCAACTGCTTCACCACCGTGCTGGTGGTGCTGGCGGGCTGGCGGGTCATCGAAAGCCGCGTTGCCCAGTACATGGCCTCTTTGCTGATGCTCTCAGGGATCATGAACGGCGTGTTCTGCGCGCAGGACGCGGCGCTGTTCTACGTGTTCTTCGAGGCAACGCTGATCCCGATGTTCATCATCATCGGCGTCTGGGGCGGTCCGAACCGGGTCTACGCCGCGCTCAAGTTCTTTCTCTACACGCTGCTCGGGTCGCTGCTGACGCTGGTTGCGCTGATCTATCTTTACACCGCTTCCGAAGGCAGCTTTGCCCTCGCCGACTACTACCGCCTGGCGATTCCGCTCCCGGTGCAGATCCTGCTGTTCATCGCCTTCTTCGCAGCGTTTGCGGTCAAGGTACCAATGTTCCCGGTCCACACCTGGTTGCCCGATGCCCACGTCGAGGCGCCAACCGGCGGCTCCGTGGTGCTGGCGGCGATCATGCTCAAGCTGGGCGCCTACGGCTTCATCCGCCTGTCGCTGCCGATCCTGCCCGACGCGAGCCACATGCTGGCGCCGGTGGTGATCGCCCTCTCTCTCATCGCCGTGATCTACATCGGCCTGATCGCCCTGGTGCAGACGGACATGAAGAAGCTGATCGCCTATTCGTCCATCTCCCACATGGGATTCGTGACGCTTGGGATATTCATTTTCAACGCCCATGGCATGGAAGGCGCGGTAATCCAGATGGTGTCGCACGGCTTCGTATCCGGCGCGCTGTTCCTCTGCGTGGGCGTGTTGTACGACCGCATGCATTCGCGCCTGATCGCGGATTACGGCGGCGTAGCCAACAGGATGCCGGTCTTCGCCGCGTTCTTCATGCTGTTCGCGATGGCCAACTCCGGCCTGCCGGGCACCAGCGGCTTCGTCGGCGAGTTCCTGGTCATCATGGGCACCATGGACGTGAACTTCTGGTACGCGGGCGCGGCCGCGACCACGCTGCTGTTTGGCGCGGCCTATACGCTGTGGATGTACAAGCGCGTCATGTTCGGCGCCGTCGCCAACGGCCAGGTTGCCGGATTGAGCGACATCAATGCGCGCGAGGGACTGATCCTGGCGCTGTTGGCGATCGCCGTGCTGGCCATGGGCATTTATCCGCAACCGTTCGCCCAGGTGCTGCATACCTCGGTCAACGAAATCCTGACGCTGGCCAACCAGAGCAAATTATGAAGTTAGGCGCGAGGCGCGAGGCACGAGGCACTAGTAACTACCGTGCAAGCGGCAATTGCGCCTTCACTCGCGCTTCGCGCCTCGTGCCTCGGACCTGAATCCATGGAATCCCCCGACTTCCTGCTCGCCGTACCTGAGATCTTCCTGCTGGGAATGGTTTCGGCGATACTTCTGATTGACCTGTTCCTGCCGGACTCGCGCCGTGTCTGGACCTATGCGCTGAGCCAGGTTGCGCTGATCGCTACCGCCGTGATGCTTTTCGTAATGGGGGGCGACGAAGTCGCCTATACGTTCAATGGCATGTTCGTTGACGATCCGATGTCGGACGTGCTCAAGATCTCGGTCTGTCTGAGCGTGGCCGTGATGCTGGCCTACTCCCGCCGTTACATCGCACTGCGCGGCATGTTCCGTGGCGAATTTTTCGTGCTTTCTCTGTTCGCCACGCTGGGAATGATGGTGATGATCTCGGCCAACCACTTCCTGGTGCTGTACCTCGGCCTCGAACTGATGTCGCTGTCTCTCTACGCCATGGTGGCGCTACCGCGCGATTCCGGTACCAGTACCGAGGCGGCCATGAAGTATTTCGTGCTGGGTGCGCTGTCGTCCGGGATGCTGCTCTACGGCATGTCCATGATCTACGGTGCCACCGGTTCACTGGAGATTACCGAAGTTGCGCAGCGTATTTTTGACGGCGAGGCGATTCCGACGATTCTGGTGTTCGGCCTCGTCTTCGTCGTGGCCGGAATCGGATTCAAGCTCGGTGCCGTTCCCTTCCATATGTGGGTCCCCGACGTCTATCACGGCGCACCTACGGCGGTCACCTTGCTGATCGGGTCGGCGCCCAAGCTGGCGGCCTTCGCTTTCATCATGCGCCTGCTGGTCGAGGCGCTGGGCATCGAACAGTTGCTCGCCGAGTGGCAGCAGATGCTGGTGCTGCTTGCAGTTGCTTCGCTGGCGATCGGCAACATAACGGCGATCGCGCAGACCAACATCAAGCGCATGCTTGCCTATTCGACAATTTCCCATATGGGCTTCCTGCTCCTGGGCGTGCTCAGCGGAACGCTGGAGGGCTTTGGCGCGGCGATGTTCTACACCATCGTCTATGTGCTCATGAGCCTGGGCACCTTCGGCATGGTGCTGCTGCTTTCCCGCGAGGGCTTCGAGGCGGATAACCTGGAGGATTTCAAGGGACTGAATCAGCGCAGTCCCTGGTACGCGTTCATCATGATGCTGCTGATGTTTTCGATGGCTGGCATTCCGCCAACCCTGGGTTTCTGGGCGAAGCTGTTCGTGCTGCAGGCGGCGTTGTCGGTGGGTTATATCTGGCTCACCATCGCGGCGGTATTGTTCTCCCTGATCGGGGCGTTTTACTACCTGCGTATCGTCAAGCTGATGTATTTCGATGCGCCCACCGATACCGCGCCCATCGCGCCGTATGCCGATACCCGTGTGTTGATCACGCTCAACGGCATTGCCATGCTCGCGCTCGGTATCGCGCCGGCGCCGTTGCTCGCCATTTGCGAGCGCGCAATCCAGCTGTCCCTCTGATAGTGAGTGGCGATTTCACCGAAAAGAAGCTTTCCTCGAAGACCGCGTACCGCGGCAGGATGCTGCAGGTCAACGAAGACGAGGTCGAGTTACCCGATGGCAGCCATGCCAGCAGGGAGTACGTGGTCCATCCGGGAGCGGCACTGATCCTGCCTGTTTTCGACGACGGTTCGATCTTGCTGGAACGCCAGTTCCGCTATCCCGCGGGCGCCCACTTCTACGAATTGCCTGCCGGCAAGTTCGAGCCGGGCGAGCCAGGGCTGGAAACGGCAAAGCGCGAACTGCTGGAAGAAACCGGATATGTTGCTGCCGAATGGCGGCCACTGGGCAAGCTGTTCCCCTGCATCGGCTACTCCGACGAGGAGATCGAGTTGTTTCTGGCGCGCAAGCTGGAGCTCAAGGGTGCTCAGCAACTTGACCAGGGCGAATTCCTGGAGACCCTGCGCCTTCCGCTGGCCGAAGCTCTCGACTGGGTGCGCCGCGGGCGCATCAACGACGTGAAGACCATGCTCGGCCTGCTTCTGGCCGAGAAAATCCTCAAGGAAAACTGGTAGGAATACGCTCCGGTTCGTGCCAAAAGTGGCGGACGGTAGCGGCGGACGGTCAGGCGGACTTTGCGACCTGCAGATTTTCTGCGTGCGGCAGAAACGGCTGGGGTTGCGCGAACAGGAATCCCTGTCCGTACTGCACGCCCATCTCGATCAGGATGTTCATCACCTCGCGGTTTTCGACCCATTCCGCGATCACCTGCTTGTTGAGTCCGCGCGCCACGTCGCACAGGGCGCGCACGAACAGGCGGCTGGCTTCGTCGCCGGCAAGTTCGCGCACGAAACTGCCGTCGATTTTCAGATAGTCCACTTCGAAGCGCTTCAGGAAGTAGAACGAACTGAAGCCCGCGCCAAAATCGTCCAGCGCGAAGCGGCAGCCCATTTCCTTCATTCGTGCGATGAAGCCCTGGGTCACGTCGACTTCCGACATGGCCGCAGTTTCCGTTATCTCGAACACCAGCTGGCTGTGGTCCACCGGCGCATCGGCGATCATGGCCTGGAATCGGCGTACCCATTGAGCATCGGACAGGCTGGTGCGCGACAAGTTGATGAAGTAGCGCACCTTGCGCTTGCGCAACTCGGGATCCCGGAGGACATCCAGGACCTTGCCAACCACACGCATGTCGATTTCCTGCGCCATGCCCAGCGATTCGGCGACTTCGATGAACTGACCCGGCAGGATCAGCTTGCCATTGCGGTCGACAATCCGCACCAGCACTTCGTGATGCACGATCTTCTGGTCCGCGAGGCGCACCACCGGCTGGGAATAGAGGACGAGGCGGTCCTCGTCCAGCACTTCGCGCAATTCGCGGGCCCAGTGCACGCGCCGGTGCGTGCCGCGCAGGTCGTCGGGATTGTGGTCGTGCACGACCACGCAGTTGCGGCCGTTGTCCTTGGCCTGGTACATCGCAATATCGACGTTGGCGAGCAAGGTCGCGACCTCGCTGCCATGGAACGGATACGTCACCACTCCGATCGAGGCCGAGAGCGTCGAAAGGCAGCCCTTGCCCCCCATGGGGTATTTGTAGTGGCGCATCGCGACCAGCGCGCGTTCGGCCAACTGGGCCGCTTCCGCGCGCATCGCGTCCGGCAGGTGGAGGGCGAACTCGTCACCGCCAAGGCGGTACACCTGCGCGGCACCTTCCTTGACCAAGTCCTTCAGCAGGCCGCCGATGGCCACGATCAACAGGTCGCCGGCGCGGTGGCCGAAGTTGTCGTTGATGTACTTGAAATGGTCCACGTCGAGCAGCAGCACTGAACCTTTGTCAACGTCGGCGAGCGCGGTTTCCAGCGCCTTCTGCAGCGACACGCGGTTGGGCAGCCCGGTCAGCGAATCATGGGTGGCGAGGCGTTCGATCTCGACCGCGGCGCGATGTTGTTCCGTGATGTTGCGCGCGGTGCCCCGCAGGCCGATGACCCGGCCGTCCTCGTCGTACGAAACGCGTGCATTGATCCCGACCCAGCGGTCGCCGCCGTCGCGCGAGATGAGGTGGGTGAGGTAATTTTTCACCTCGCCGTTCCTGCGCAGCGCGGAGAGGAAGCGCCGGTTGGAAACATGCGACGGCCGCGCCTCGAAATCGAAGAAGCAGCGGCCGATCAGGTCCCTCTGCTGCAGGTTGAAAATGTCGACGCAGCCGTTGTTCAGGTAAGTGAAGCGGCCGAGCGAATCGGTGGTCCAGATCAGGTCGTGCGAGGTTTCCACCAGGTCGCGGTAACGCGACTCGCTTTCCAGCAGCAACTGGATGATGCGGCGTTTTTCCTTAAGGGTGCGGCGGGCGGCGGCAAGCTGGTCTTCGTACTTTCCCGACCGGGGATTGTCGGGGCCGGTCCTGTCCGCCAAGGTCCTACCCATGGCGGGGCGTTCGGCGGCATCGGGCGCCGTGGCGGTAAGCCCGTCCACAATTTCACGCGCGTAGCGGCGGTGGCCGCCGGAAGTGCGGCGAGCGACCAGCACGCCCTGGGCGTCCCAGCGGCGCAGTTTCTGCACCGGGATGCCGAGCTTGGCCGCCGCCTCCTGAATCGTGTATTCGGGCAGGTCCTGCGCCATGACTCGCTTGAGCCTCCGCTTTTGCCGGTCAGTCGGGCCGGCAGAAACGCGCTGCCGGCGCATTAGTGCAACTGCATTGCCGCGCCAGATTCGCTGCAAACCGACGCAATGTCGGCGCCGTTCTGCCGAGGTAAATCCTGTCGGGGCAAATCGTTCTGGCGGGTGACCAGGCGTTGCATCAACTTGAGGTCGCGGCTGCGCAGGTTCAGCGCTGTATCCACCCAGATCTCGACGACGTCCGCCAATTCCGCGTAGTCCAACTTGTGCACTCTGCGCCGTGCCGCTGCGATGCCAGCCATGCCATTGCGACTGCGGGAACGCGACTTGATGAACCCGGCGACTTCGGACTCGCCCCGACCCTGGTCCACCACTATGTCCACTACACCCATTGCCAGCATAGCATCGGCGCTATAGAGCTTGCCACTGCTGATTAGGTCCTCGGCGGCCCTTTTTCCTATCTTGCGCTCAAGGAAGGAATAAGCCCCCATGCCCGGGAACAGATTGAACAGGATCTCGGGGAAACCAAACCGGGCCTGGCGCTCGGCTACCAGCACGTCCGAGGACAGGGCCGCCTCGAAGCCGCCGCCCAGGCATTCGCCCTGAATCAGGGAAATTGTGGTGATCGGAAGGCCGTGGCCGGTGTAATTGCGGTAAAGCACGTCCACGCAGGCCCGGCCGTAGCCCAGCAGTCCCTCGCGGTCGCGGGCTTCGATCAGGCGGGTAAACAGGCTCAGGTCGCCACCGAGGTTGAACACGCCCGGCACGCGAGAAGCCAGGATTGCGTATTCCACTGGCGCCTTGCCATCCGGAGACTGCGGGGATTGGCAGTCGATTTCCCCGCGGGAGTGGGCAAGGAACTGGCAGTAGCGGTCGAGATCTCCGAGGAGCGACGGGTTGAAATTTGGCCGGGGACTTGGATTCCATCGTAACCACATGGCGCGCTGGCCTTTTTCATAAAACGCGGACAACTGTTCCGAAAAAAAGTACTCGGTGGCTTGGTCGTCTGACCGGCTTCCGGAAATGGCGGGCGCGAGAAGCTCGCGTGGGACATTCATGTCCATTTTATTTCTCCCTGTGCTGATGGTTGACCTGACTGAAACTGCCGCTTGCCGCCTTCCCCCGAAGGCAGCCTGCACGTTGACTCTAGACCATGGCACAGAGCAAAAGCAAATCTAACACTCTGATAGATTTGGACTAAGAGCTTAGGACTCAATGTCTTGGATGAGCTTGTCTCTCTAAAAACACAAAAACATCAAGAAATCTTCATCTGACTCTTCGCCTATGACATGCGGGTGGTTCCTTAAGAACATGTTGCAAATTGTGGATTTTGTTGACGTTGTTATGCCATACGGGTTAGAAAGTAAATTCATAACGAAAACGCCGGCCTGCCATTCCCCATGCAAGTCCTGTTGCGTCTGATGCTGCGCCTGCTGTTGCGCGTAAGGGTCCTCGGCGATTTGGCGGCCTTCGAAAGGGCCGACCGCCTGCTGGTCGTTGCCAACCATCATTCGCCGCTGGATGTCCTGCTGCTCGGCCTTTTCCTCCCGCGCAATCCGGTCGTCATCGTTCCGCCTGGAGAAAAGTCCGGCCGCCTCATGCGGTGGCTCCTCACCCATGTCAGGCATGAGGTGCAAGACCTGAACAATCCGCTGAGCATGAAGCGGATCCTGCGCCTGCTGCGCGCAGGCCGCCCGGTGGTGCTGTTCCCGGAAGGCCGCCTGGCGCGGAACGGAGCGGTGATGAAGGTCTACCCGGTTCCCGCGCTGATCGCGTTGCGCAGTGGGGCCACGGTGCTGCCGGTGCATGTGGAGGCTGCCAGCCAGTGGTTCAGCCGCTCCGGCTCCAGTTCGTTGCTGAGGCGTCTTTTCCCCAGGGCGGCCATACGTGTTTTCAGCCCGACCCGCATCGACAGCGGTGCGGCCGGCAGTGCCCGCCGCCGGCGCGCTTTCGCGACCCGGCGCCTGGCTTCGATCATGCAGGCGATGGCGCTCGAATCCCACGCCTGCAAGCCGCTGTTCGAGTGCTTCCTCGATGCCGTCGCCGCGCACGGCCGCAGCACCGCCCTGATCGAAGACCAGAACGAACAGCCCCATACCTATGGACAGATCCTGCGCATGAGCCTGGCGCTGGCGCGCCTGCTGAAAGCCGAAACCACGGACCGGGAAAACGTCGGCGTGCTGCTGCCCAACGTGATCACTTCCGTCGGCGTGATCCTGGCGTTGTCGGCCATCCGGCGGGTGCCGGCCATATTCAACTACACCTCCGGGCCGCTGGGCGTGGAAAGCTCGGCGGTGGCAGCCGGCGTGAAGACAGTCGTGACTTCGCGCAGGTTCATCGAGCAGGCAAAGCTGGAAGCCCTGATCGAAGCCCTGCCGGGGAGCCGCATCGTCTATCTCGAGGACTTGCGGGGCCGCTTCGGCTGGCGCGACAAGCTCTGGCTGGTCGGCTTCGCGATGCGCTTTCCGAGACTGGTCCCGCAGCGCCAGTCGACCCTGGACCTCGCCGTGGTGTTGTTTACTTCGGGCTCCGAGGACCGGCCAAAGGGCGTGGCGCTGTCCCATCATGCCATCATCGCCAACGTCGCCCAGATGCGCGCGGTGTTCGATTTCTCGCCGAAGGACAAGATCCTCAATCCGCTGCCGCTCTATCACGCCTATAGCTTCACCGCGGGCGTGATGCTGCCGCTGATGACCGGCACCCGGGTCTGTCTGTACATTTCGCCGTTGCGCTACCGGGCAATCCCCGAGATCGCCTACCGCCGCGACTGCACCTTCCTGTTCGGCACCAGCACCTTCCTCTCGTTCTACGCGCGCTACGCGAACCCGATGGATTTCGCCGGCCTGCGCCACGTCATATCCGGCGGCGAGAAACTGTCGCCCGAAGTGGCCAGGGTGTGGATGGAGAAATTCGGCGTGCGCATCATGGAAGGCTACGGCGCGACGGAATGCGCGCCGGTGATTTCACTGGCCACACCGGCGGCGTATCGCCGCGGCGCGGTGGGCCGTTTTCTGCCCGGCGTGGAATACCGCATCGAGCCGGTCGAGGGCATCGACAAGGGCGGCCTGCTGCACATCCGCGGGCCCAACCTGATGCTCGGCTATTACCGCTATTCAAATCCCGGCGTGATCGAACCGCCGAAGTCCGCCATCGGCGAAGGCTGGTACGACACGGGCGACGTCGTCGAAGTCGACCACGATGGCATGGTCATGATCTCGGGCAGGGTGAAGCGCTTTGCCAAGATCGCGGGAGAGATGATCTCGCTGGACATGATCGAGCATGTCGCGCGCGAGGCATCGCCCGATTTCCATCACGCCGCCGTGCTCATCATGCAGGAATTCGGCGGCGAAACCACCGTGCTGTTCACCACCGACGCACATCTGAGCCGCGCTCGTCTGCTCGACGCGGCCAAGGAACTGGGCACGCACGACCTGTCGGTGGCGCGGCGCATCGTGCAATTGAAGGAAATCCCGATTCTGGCCTCGGGCAAGGTCGACTACGTGGAACTCAAAAGCCGGATCGAAGGCGATGCCGTCAAGCGCCTCCTCGCTGCCGCCATGAAACTGCCCCAGGATGCGGAACTAGGGAGGTCTACCTCTTAACCGCAAAGGCGCAAAGACGCGAAGGGGACGCAAAGGAACGCAAAAATCCAGACGTGAGTAGAATGCGGAGCACCAGTACTGTAAGTGGGACGGTGGGTGTCAGCCTCCATAACATAAAGTGCAATTTTCCGGGCCGCCAACCCCACTCGGAATCTCCTCATATTTCAGATTTATTTGTTCTGCTTTCTTTTGCGCGATTTTCTTTGCGCCTTTGCGGTTCAGGGTTGGATTTATTTCGAGTAAGTAACGCGATACACCGCGTTCGCGGTGTCGTCGGAAATCAACAGCGATCCGTCCGGCAGCTGCAGCAGGTCCACCGGCCGTCCCCAGGCGCGATCATTGTCCAGCCAGCCTTCCGCGAACGTTTCTGCTTTTTCCACGGTCCGGTTGTCGTCCTTCAGTGTGACCATGATCACCTTGTAGCCGCTCTTGGTGCTGCGGTTCCAGGAGCCGTGCTGGGCGATGAAAATGCGGTTTTTGTATTCGGCGGGGAACATCTTGCCGGAGTAGAAGCGCAGGCCGTTGGGTGCCACGTGGCCGCCCTGTTTCAGAGCCGGTGGCGTGAACTCCGTGCATGCGCGCTTATGGCCGAATTCCGGGTCCGGCGTGTCGCCCTGATGGCAATACGGGAAACCGAAATGCATTCCGGCTTTCGGGGCGTTGTTGAGTTCGCAGGACGGCATGTCGTCGCCCATCATGTCGCGGCCATGCTCGTTAAACCACATTTCCTTCGTTTCCGGATGCCAGTCGAAACCGACCGTGTTGCGGATGCCGCGCGCGAAAGTTTCCAGCCGGGTGCCGTCCGGATTTAACCGGTGGATGGCAGCGTAGACGTCCGGATTCACCTCGCAGATGTTGCAGGGCGCACCCACAGGCACGTACAGCAGGCCGTCAGGGCCGAAGGCGATGAATTTCCAGCCGTGATGGCCGTCGCGCGGGAACTTGTCGCTGACCACCACTGGTTTGGGCGGATTCTTCAGGCCGCCCTCGATATTGTCGTAGCGCAGGATCCGGCTGATCTCGGCGACATAGAGCGAACCGTTGCGAAACGCCACGCCGTTCGGGGAATTGAGTCCCCTGGCAATGACGATGACTTCGTCAGCCCTGCCGTCGCGGTTGGCATCGGGCAGCGCATACACCGAGCCGTCGGAGCGCGTGCTGACGAACACCGTGCCTTTGTCGCCGAGCGCGAGCGACCGGGCGTTGTCGACATCGTCGGCGAACACTGAAAGGCTGAAACCCGGCGGCAGCTTGATACGATCAATGGGCGGCGCGGCCTGGGCAATTCCCGCGAGGCTGGGTGCAAGGGCCAGTGCCGCGGCCAGCGTTCTGAAAGGCTTGGACATTCTCATCGGATGCTCCTGTGTATGGCGCACGGGAAAGACAACGGGTTACCCGTCCAGGTTCCGGCCGGGCCCTTGAACGCCTAAGATAGCGTCCCCAAGTGCAGTTGCTGTTACAAATCGTTTAGAGGAGAGCATGGCCATGGCCGAAGCCGCCAGCAAAGAGACCGCCGCCAAAGAGACCGCTAAAGAAACATTGGGCTTCCAGACCGAAGTCAAACAATTGCTGCAGTTGATGATCCACTCCTTGTACAGCAACAAGGAAATCTTCCTGCGCGAACTCGTTTCCAACGCGTCCGACGCCTGCGACAAGCTGCGCTTCGAGGCCCTGACCGACTCCAGCCTGTTCGAAAGCGATTCCGACCTGCGCATCCGCGTCTCCTTCGACAAGGCGGCTCGTACCGTCACCATCTCAGACAACGGTGTCGGCATGTCGCGCCAGGAGGTGATCGACCACATCGGCACCATCGCCAAGTCCGGCACCCGGGAGTTCTTCGGCAGCCTGACCGGCGACCAGGCCCGGGATGCGCACCTGATCGGGCAATTCGGCGTCGGCTTCTATTCCTCCTTCATCGTCGCCGACCGGGTCACGCTGGTCACCCGCCGGGCGGGAGCGGCCGCGGACCAGGCCGTGCGCTGGGAGTCCAGGGGGGAGGGCGACTACACCATCGAAGTGGCGGAGAAAACCGGCCGCGGCACCGACGTGACCCTGCACCTGCGGGAGGGGGAGGACGATTTCGTGGACGGTTATCGACTGCGCGCCATCCTGCGCAAGTATTCCGACCACATCACGCTGCCCATCCTGATGCAGAAGGAGGAATGGGACAAGGACAAGGGCGAAAACGTCCTCCGCGACGAAGACGAGAAAATCAACCAGGCTTCCGCCCTGTGGGCGCGGCCGAAATCCGAAATCACCGACGAGCAGTACCAGGAGTTCTTCAAGCATGTGGCCCATGCCTACGAGCCGCCGCTGGCCTGGACCCATGCAAAAGTCGAGGGCAAATCCGAGTACACCCAACTGCTCTACCTGCCGGCGCGCGCGCCCTTCGACCTGGGGGACCGCGAGCATCGCCATGGCGTGAAGCTGTACGTGCGCCGGGTGTTCATCATGGACGATGCGGAACAACTGCTTCCCGCTTACCTGCGCTTCGTGCGCGGCATCGTCGACTCGAACGACCTGCCGCTCAACGTCTCGCGGGAAATCCTGCAGGAGTCGAGGGACGTCGAAACCATCCGCAAAGGCTGCATCAACAAGGTGCTGGGTCTGCTGGAAGACCTCGCCGAAAACAGCCGGGAAAAGTACGAAGCTTTCTGGAAGGAGTTCGGCCGTGTATTCAAGGAAGGTGCGGGTGACGACTTTGCCAACAGGGAGCGCATCGCGAAACTGCTGCGCTTTGCGTCGACGCTCGATGATGCGGTGGAACAGAAGTTTTCACTGGCCAATTACGTCTCGCGCATGAAGGAAGGCCAGGACAAGATCTACTACATTACGGCCGAAACGTTCGCAGCGGCGAAGAACAGCCCGCACCTGGAGATCTTCCGCAAGAAGGGCCTGGAAGTGCTGCTGCTGTCCGACCGCGTGGACGAGTGGGTGGCGTCGAACCTGACCGAATTC
>JBKJUC010000212.1:0-3703 GCA_046590325.1 Burkholderiales bacterium
GCCGTGCCGTTTTCTTTTGAGGTGTCAATGAAGAACATGCAGGTGGTGCTCGCCAGCCGGCCCCAAGGCTGGGTCAGCGAGGAAAATTTCCGCTTTGTGGAATCCGACATTCCCCGCCCTCGCGAGGGCGAAGTTTTGGTGCGGAATCTTTATCTTTCGCTGGACCCGTACATGCGGATGCGCATGGATGCCGGAAAATCCTATGCTCCGCCGGTGGCAGTTGGTGAAGTCATGGTCGGCGGCGTTGTGGGTGAAGTTCTGGAGTCGCGCGATCCGCGGCTCTCAAAAGGCGATATCGTTACCGGGCGCGTTGGCTGGCAGTTGTACGCTGTTGCGCCGGGGACGGGACTGCGCAAGGTCAATTCGGAGGGCGCGCCGATTTCCACTGCGCTCGGCGTAATCGGCATGCCTGGCGTGACGGCCTGGTACGGCCTTCTGCAAATCGGCGAGCCGAAAGCGGGTGAAACCGTGGTTGTGTCTGCCGCCTCGGGGGCGGTTGGCAGCGTGGTCGGGCAGATCGCGAAAATCAAGGGTTGCCGCGCAGTGGGCATCGCCGGCGGGCCCGAGAAATGCAGGTACGTGGTCAGCCAGCTCGGGTTCGATGCCTGCGTGGACTACAAATCCGCGAGCTTTGAATCAGACCTGGAAAGCGTCGTCCCTGTCGGCATTGACGTTTATTTCGAGAACGTCGGTGGACGGGTCCTTGATGTAATCCTGTCGCACCTGAATGCATTCTCTCGAATCCCGTTCTGCGGCTACGTTTCGGAGTACAACCCGGGTGAAGGTTACGGCGTGCGCCAGCTTCGGCAATTGTTGGTCAGTCGCTCATTGTTGCAGGGATTCATCATTTCGGAACATCTG
This sequence comes from Burkholderiales bacterium, assembly GCA_046590325.1. Taxonomy (GTDB): domain Bacteria; phylum Pseudomonadota; class Gammaproteobacteria; order Burkholderiales; family JACQAP01; genus JACQAP01. The sequence goes on from JBKJUC010000212.1 coordinate 862, forward strand.
GAGATCTGGGATCAGGCGCTGCGAGAACTTGCCGGCTGGGTTGCGGCCGGCAAGCTGAAGTATCACGAAACGGTTACCGAGGGGCTCGCAAATGCCCCGAGGGCGTTCATTGGAATGCTGCAGGGGAAGAACCTGGGCAAACAGCTAGTGAAACTTGCCTAGGACTTTCTAGTGCGCGATCGTGGGTTGGTTCATGAGCGCATCGAAGCCGCCGAGGAATTCGTCGATCGAGTCCATCGTGGCGTCTTCCGCCAGGACCTTTTCAAGGTTCTCGCGAAACGCCGAGGCGACCATGCCGTGAATGTAGGTGCCGAATCCCGCGGGCTTGTTAACCAGTTCGTAGCCCTCGACATCGGGGTAGGAAACCACATGGTAGTGCGGGCTGCTGTAGACGATCTGCATGGCTTCGATCCTTGATCTCGCGCTTTCGCGCGCATGCCGCCCATATGGTGCGGATACGCGCAAATTCAAGGCGGTCGGCGCCGTCAGGGCATCACATTCGGGAGTATGAAAATGGTCGAACAACGGTTAGCGGAATTGGGCATCGACCTGCCGGTTGCGCAGGTGCCCGCATTCCAGTATGTGCCGGTTACCGTGCACGAACGCCTCGCCTTCGTCAGCGGGCAGTTGCCGCGTAAGGGGGAAGAAATCGTCACCGGCAAGGTTGGCAGCGACGTCGACCTTGAACGTGCGCAGGAGGCTGCGCGCCTTTGCATCATCCAGGGGCTCGCCTGCCTGCGCCAGAACCTGGGTTCCCTCGATCGGGTCGAGCGGATCCTCAAGCTCACGGGCTTCGTTGCTTCAGCGTCGGGGTTCAACCAGCAGCCCAAGGTGATCGATGCCGCCTCAGAATTGCTGGGCAAGGTTTTCGGCGAAAACGGCCGTCACGCCAGGAGCGCGGTCGGCGTCGCCGAACTGCCGCGCAATGCCAGCGTCGAGATCGAAATGATCGTGTCGCTGAAATCGTGACCAGGGCAGCGTCCTTTGCGCTGCGTGGCTTTCACGGGGCGGCGAGTGTCCTGCCAATTGTCCCGGAGTCCGGGAGGAGCATATGAAGTACAACACATTGGGTTCGAGCAAGCTGAAGGTGTCTTCGATCTGCCTCGGCACCATGACCTGGGGCGAGCAGAACAGCGAGAAGGACGCGCACGAGCAGCTCGACTACGCGGTTTCACGAGGCATCAATTTCATCGATGCGGCCGAGATGTATCCGGTGCCGCCGAAGGCGCAAACCCAGGGGTGCACGGAAACTTACCTCGGCACCTGGCTCAAGAAGCAGCAACGGGACAAGCTGGTCGTGGCCACAAAAATCACCGCGCCAGGCCGCGGATTCGCCTGGGTGCGAGGCGGTCCCACGGCCATCGACAGGAAAAGCATCCAGGAAGCGCTCGATAACAGCCTCAAGCGGCTGCAGACCGATTACGTGGATCTCTACCAGATCCACTGGCCGGACCGGTACCTCCCGTTGTTCGGAAATACTTTCTATGACCCGCAACAGGAACGGGAAACGGTTTCGATCGAGGAGCAGCTCGAGGCATTCGCGGGCCTCGTCAAGGCTGGCAAGGTCCGCTACCTCGGGCTGTCCAACGAATCGCCCTGGGGTGCGATGGAATTCATCCGCCTGGCCCGCGCCAGAGGCTTTCCCATGGTGGCCTCGATTCAGAATGCCTACAGCCTGCTCAATCGCAGTTACGAGCCTGGTCTGTCGGAAGTCACCCGCCGCGAGGGTGTGCCGTTGCTGGCGTACAGCCCGCTGGCGTTCGGGCACCTCACGGGCAAGTACCTCAACGGCGCCAACCCGGCGGGCGCGCGGCTGACGCTGTTCCCTCCTTTTGGCCAGCGTTATGACAAGCCGAACGTTCCCGCCGCCAGCAACGCCTACGCCGAACTGGCCAGGCGGTCCGGCCTGTCGCCGGCAACGCTGGCGATCGCCTTCGTCCACAGCCGCTGGTTCTGCGCCAGCGCCATTGTCGGCGCCACCAGCCTGAGCCAACTCAAGGAAAACATCGATTCCATTAAAGTCAGCCTGGCGGACGATGTTCTTGCTGAAATCGATGCGATCCACGTCCTTTACCCGAATCCGGCCATTTGAGGCCTCGTTTAGCGGTAAAAACGCGGTCGGACCGCGAATGAGGCAATGCCCTGCGCTGCCTCTCGGGTTTGTTTGACATCCCTCGGGTTATTAAAGATAATCCGCCGTTTCGTTCGGAGGGGTTCCCGAGCGGCCAAAGGGATCAGACTGTAAATCTGACGGCTCTGCCTTCGAAGGTTCGAATCCTTCCCCCTCCACCAAATTTTCGAGACGGAGTTCAGGATCGGGTCTTCGGCAAAATCGTCATGGCGTCTTCTGATGTGCCAAAAGCAAGTGATGTCAGGCGGTTAAGCCCGGGTCAGGCGGGTGTAGCTCAATGGTAGAGCAGAAGCCTTCCAAGCTTACGACGAGGGTTCGATTCCCTTCACCCGCTCCAGAATGCGTCAGGCAAGAATGAAAAGGAATCACAGTGGTGCCGCGTTGCTTATACCGGGCAATGTTTATTAGTTAGTCGGTGTTGTTAATTCGGTATTTGGCAGGGGCAGCAGGGCAAGCCGACGGACCTGCCCATGTAGCTCAGTGGTAGAGCACTCCCTTGGTAAGGGAGAGGTCACCAGTTCAATCCTGGTCATGGGCTCCAAATGCGTTTCAGGGTTATTACTTAATTTATTAAAAAAGTTAAGCCGAGGAAATCGAGATGGCAAAGGGAAAGTTTGAGCGCAACAAGCCGCACGTGAACGTAGGCACGATTGGTCACGTGGACCATGGCAAGACCACACTGACGGCGGCGCTGACATCGGTGCTGTCGAA
>JBKJUC010000016.1:0-6761 GCA_046590325.1 Burkholderiales bacterium
GCGCGTCAGCGGCTGCTGCTCCGGGTGCGAGTGCGTGTGGTGTGCGAGATAGCGCTCATAGGCCCACGATGATCACCACCAGACTGAAACGCGCATGGAGCTACCTGCGGGAGGTGACGGGCGACGACGCCTACGAGCGCTATCTCGCACACCACACGCACTCGCACCCGGAGCAGCAGCCGCTGACGCGCGAGCAGTATTTCCGCCTGCGGCAGGACGAGAAGTGGAGCAAGGTCAGCCGTTGCTGCTAGCACGGCAGAGACGAGAGACGAGAGACGAGAGAAAAGGTAAAAGGTAAAAGGGGAAAGGGGAAAGGGGAAAGGGGAAAGGGGAAAGTAAAATCTCTCTAGTGCTTCCTCACACCTCGTACCTTATGAGATAAGCCCGGCATCCAGCGAAGTCGGGGGGCCTGAAAGGCCTTTACTTTTACCTTTAACCTTTAACCTTTTACCTCTTCTCCTTTCTCTCGTCTCTTGGCCATTTTCCCGGCACCGGAATGGCTTCATCGTCCCCCGGCCAGGGCGGCATCGTGACTCCGACCGCGCTCAACGATGCGGTGCCAGCCGCGCGGAACTGGAAATGGGTCCCGAGCGGGATCGTCACACAAGTGCCGGGCACCAGCGCAACGACTTCCTCCCTCTGGCCCTGCCTGCGCCACATCTCCCCGCTGCCCGACAACACGTACCAGATCTCGTCCACCGTACGATGGCGGATCGGATCGGAGGCGCACCCCGCAGCGAGTTCGAAATGCGCCATGCTGCCGTTGGCGGTGCGCAGGAGGACGCGGACGTCCGATCCATCGGGTGCGACGACATCGGGCTCGGACGGCAGTTGTCGGGTGGCGAATTCGGGCATTGGCGGGACCAGCGATTTTTTATGGCACGTTACAGCAAGCGGCAGCCCACCCGACAAGCTGCACGGCGGCCATTTACTCAGTCAGTCAGGCGGGCGTGTGGCGGCCGGATCTCCGGGCGGCAGAACATCGCGGAATTCCGGGAATTGCTTCCACTTGGGCACTGGCGCGATATGCCCCTCGCACGGCGCGTAGGGAGATTGCTCGACGATCTGCATCTTATGGATGTAGCGCGGGCAGTTGGGAAAAATGGCTTCGGCCCGCACGCGCACCATGAGCTGCGCGCCGGCAAATTCGCCTAGCAGCGGATCATTCCGGTCCAGTGTCGCCCTGCCGTTCACGCGCAACCGCTTCGGACTTTCAAAATCGATGAACAGCAGGCCGACATAAGGGTTGACCAGGACATTGCCCAGGCTCTTGAACATGCCATTGCCGTCGTAGCTCGGAAATACCAGCGTATGCGGATCGATGGCGCGCACGAAGCCGGGTAATCCGCCCTTGTAGGAACAGTCGGGCCGGCCTTCGGCGTCCGCGGTGGACAGGAAAAACAGCGGGCGGCTGTCGATGAACTTGCGGTCGTCGTCGGTGAACGCGTTTCTCGCCAGAACTTCCACCAGCCGGTCGGCGAGTTTGCGCGACGAAAAACTGTCCTGCAACTGCCGGGAACCTTCGTGATACATCGGGATGTCTTTCATGAGACCTCCAGTGCACGTTCCGCAGTTGCTGAACATCAACCTATGTTACCGCTGTCGACGGCTTTTGCCACGGGCCGCCTCTCCGGGCCCGGATGACCAGGCCGCCTCTCCGGGCCCGGAAGACCAGGCACCCCCCGGAGCCCCGGTCCTTGCCCCGGACGCTATTCGCGCCGCCACGATTCGCCTGGCCCGTCCCGCAGAAACTCTCAAAATTCAGGGAGACAGCCCGGATTCCTCGACCGGGCCTCTGGCACTGCCTGCCTGGGCGGAATCCTGGCCACGGCATGCCCGCCGAAACCACAACCAAAATGCGTCCGGGCGGCCCCGATCGGCCCACGCATTCTGCGGCATACTCGGAGCATGAAAAACATGGCCTTCAGGCGCTCTGCCCGACGCAAGGATCTGGGCCTTGCACTGCGCGAATTTGCGACCCTTAAACGGCTCGACACCCCGCAGAAAATCCAGGCTTACCTCAATGGCATGACCGTCAACCATGAATTGGGCGGCGAAACCGTGCTCTCGGTGCGCGAGGTCATGAGGCAGCGGCGTTCGCATTGCATCGAAGGGGCTTTTTTCGCGGCCTGTGCGCTCTGGGTCCACGGCGCACCGCCGCTGGTGATGCACCTTGACTGCGACCTGAGTGATTATCCGCACGTCATCGCCCTGTTCCGCGTTGGCGGTCATTGGGGCGCAATCTCCAAGACCAACGGTGTCGCGCTGCGCTACCGCGATCCCGTCTATCGCAGCCTGCGCGAACTCGCCATCTCATACCTGCACGAATACTCCAACAAGCGGCACATGAAGACGCTGCGCAGTTACTCCGGCGCTTACGACCTGCGGCGCCTGGATCCGCAACTATGGGTAACGAGCGAGGCGCAATGCTGGGAGGCGCACGACAGGCTCGCGGCGGTGCGCCACTATCCGCTGGTCTCGGCACGCCAGGCGCGTCTGCTCAGTCCCCGCGATGCATTCGAACGCCACATCACCAAGCTGGTGCAGTACCCAAAGCCGGAGAAGCGCACCGGCACACGCCTCTCGAAAAAAAGCTGAACCGGCCGATCCTCAGAACACCAGCACGCCCAGTATCACGCCGAACACCAGCACGATCAGGAAAATCGCCAGCGCGATGAAGAACAGCACCTTGGCGATGCCCTTCGCGCCCGAGGCGACGTTGGTGAAGCCGAAGAAACCGGCAATCAGGGAAATCACGAAGAATATCGCCGCCCATTTCAGCATGTCTGCTCCTTTCGAAAGAAAGCTTTCAAGCCGGCATTCCGGCTAGCGATTTGCAAGTAGCGTGGGCGTGACCCGCCAGACCACATTGCCGACATCGTCGGCAACCAGCAGCGCGCCCGCCTTGTCGATGGCCACCCCCACGGGACGCCCGCGCGCCTTGCCGTCCGCATCCACGAAGTCTGTCAGCACATCCTCCGCCTCGCCCGCGGGACGGCCATCCGTGAACGGAACGAAGATGACCTTGTAGCCGCTGCGCGGCTTGCGGTTCCAGGAGCCATGCTGGCCGACGAATGCGCCGTTGAGATACTTCTGCGGCAGCGATTTACCGCGATAAAAAGCGAGTCCGAGAGAACCCGTGTGCGATCCCAGCGCATAGTCGGGCTTGATCGCGGCGGCCACCAGATCGGGACGCGGCGGCTGCACGCGCTCATCGACATGCTGGCCGAAATAACTGTACGGCCAACCGTAGAAGCCGCCGTCTTTCACCGACGTCATGTAGTCCGGAACCAGGTCGCCGCCGATCTCATCGCGTTCGTTGACGGCGGTCCACAGCACGCCGCTCTGCGGTTGCCAGTCGAGGCCGTTGGGGTTGCGCAATCCGGAGGCAAAGATCCGCGACGTCCGACTGGCTATGTCGATCTCGAGGATGGCGGCGCGCTGCGCTTCCTGGTCCATACCGTTTTCCGCCACGTTGCTGTTCGAGCCCACGGTCACGTACAGGTGCCTGCCATCCCGGCCGGCGATGACATTCTTGGTCCAGTGATGATTCCGCGTTCCCGCCGGCAGGTCCGCCACCTTCGTTCCGGGACCAGTGAGCCGCGTCTCGCCGCTCTTGTACGCAAACTGCACCACCGCATCAGTGTTGGCGACGTAAAGCCTGTCCCCGACCAGGACCATGCCGAATGGAGAGTTAAGGTACTCCAGGAATATCGATCGCGTCTCCGCGACGCCATCGCCATCCGCATCGCGCAGCAAGGTGATGCGGTTCGCGCTCGGCACGCCGGCACCGGCGCGTGCCATGATTTTTTTCATCACCCAGCCCCTGATCCCCTTGCCGTCGTCGGGCTTGGGTGGCGCATTGGTCTCGGCAACCAGAACATCGCCGTTGGGCAGCACGTAGAGCCAGCGCGGATGATCGAGTCCACTGGCGAACGCGCCGGCAGTCAGTCCCGCCGCGGCGGTGGGTGTCTCTCCCGGCGCCCAGCCTTTGGCCGGCGCAATGTGCACCGTGGGCAGCATGGCGTGCCTGGGCGCCGGCAACTGCGGATCCGGCCCCATGCCTGCCTTGATCGGCAGGGTCGATTTTTCGCCACAGCCTGCCAGCGCAAGCAGGCTCGCAAGAAAAGTGGCGGTGAGGGTTCGCATTTGAAATTCTCCAGCCCGGAACCGGTCCGCGCGAGTGCGCGCCCATCCCTGGAATCAGCAAGTGTGTCTGCAAGGATGGACCGGACGGCGGGATGAAGGTTCGCGCCGCACCTGGATTTCAGCCACACCTGGATTTCAGCCGCACCTGGATCTCATTGGCGGCGATCTCATTGGTGGCGATTTCATTGGTGGCGATTTCATTCGCGGCAGGAACCAGCGGGCGGGGAACCGGCGCTTGAACCGTCCGCGATCGAATTGAAAGCGTGCGTGGCATGGGTGACTCGCCGTAGCGGGAACTGCCCCGGGCGCCTATACAATGGCTGTAACTTCCTCCCCCGGTGCGCTTGTGATGTCATTCCTTGCAACAAGTCCGGCAACCGCGGTTTTCCGCGTCATCCTGCGAATCATGCTGACCGCCGCTTTGGCAGGATTGGGACTGTCGGGCCCCGGCGCCGCGGCGCAAAACTCGGCGCAGACCTGGCCGGCCAAACCCCTTCGCGTCATCGTGCCCTTCCCGGCTGGCGGCACTTCCGATGTGCTTGCGCGCGCGCTCGGCCAGAAGCTGAACGAAGCCTGGGACCAGCCCGTCATCGTGGAAAACCGCGCCGGTGCCAATGGCAATATCGGTGCCGCAATGGTCGCCAGATCCGAGCCCGACGGCTATACCTTGCTGCTGATGGACGTAGGGGCCCTATGCATCAGTCCGAGCGTTTATCACGACCTTGCCTTCGACCCGGCGAAGGATTTCGCGCCCGTCACCATGATCAGCTATTCGCCGCACGTATTTGCCGTGCATCCCAGGATCGCCGCGAAAACCCTGCAGGAACTCATCGCCCTCGCGAAAGCAAGTCCCGGGAAGTTGAACTTCGCGACTGCCGGCGCAGGCAGCGCGCCGCACCTGGCCGGCATCGACTTCGCCCTGCGCTCGGGTATCCAGTGGACCTACATCCATTACAAAGGCGGCGGACAGGCGATCACCGATTCGATCGCCGGACACTCGGACGTGCTGGTCAACGGCATGCTTCCCGTGTATCCGCATGTCAAAGGCGGCCGACTGCGTGCGCTCGCCGTGTCGTCCGCGCGACGCACGCCGGCCGCGCCGGACATTCCCACCGTGGCGGAAACGCTGCCGGGTTTCGAAACCGGATCCTGGCAGGGCGTGCTGGCGCCGGCGGGCACGCCGGCGGCTATCGTGAACAAGCTCAATGCCGAACTGCGGCGCATCCTCGCCCTGCCGGCCATCAAGGCGCAACTCGCGGCACAGGGGACCGAGGTGCGCGCCGGCACGCCGGAGGCGATGAACAGCTTCATCCGCACGGAAATCGCGCGCTGGTCGAAAGTGGTTAAGCAATCGGGGGTTAAAATCGAGTAAGCGTCATCGACATACCAACCCGAAACGGGTTGATACAGCATGAGTTGAGCCGGTGGTCCCGGGAACGGTCAGATCCACGAACTGACGCTCCCCGCAATTCGAACCATGCGCAAGCCGCTCGCAGCTCACGCTCGTGTCCGCAAACAACTCGCAGCGGAAACCCTCCAGCATCAGCCTGTCCCTGGCTGCCTCGATCGGCACGGAGGCCAGACCAAGGCTGCCAACGTAGGCCTTGAATGCCGCCTTGTTGTCGTAAATGTTCTTGCCGGCATTGGGTACGTAGGACAGATGCAGCCAGGATCCCGCCGCCACCGCCACCGCGACGGCAATGGCAATGGCGACAGCGACGCCGATATCGAAACGTTTGTGGACAACGGCACTGCCCTTCGGCGACGAAACTGGATCGTCGGCCGGCATCGCTAGTGCAGGCGGTCGCGCAGCGCCCGGGTTGCTTGCGCAACGTCGCTCACCCTGTCCGCCGCCGTCCACCATCGTGCAGCGAGCGCCTGGATCGCGTTTTTCGAACCGGTCCCCACGGTGGTAAGGATGTCGCGTTCGAATCGCGTCCTTCCAGCCAGAATCTTCTGCAGATTATCGAGCGAATCCTGCACCGCCTTCGCATCCGGACGTTCGCGGATATGAAGGGCGTCGAACAGCGCATCCAGTCCCGCTTCCACTTTGCCGATGTGTTGGGAAAGTTCGAAAGAACGCTGCGCGGCGTCATAAGCGAACTCGGGCCGTGCGACGATGCTGATCGCGGTGTTCTCGAGTTCGGTGCGCAAGCTGGAAAGTTCGGCTTCGAGACTGGCGAGGATGCCCGACGGGCCCGCGGCCGGCAGTCCCTGCAGCACGATGGCCGCCTGCACCCAGGGATCGAGCAGCTCCTTGTCGCTGATTGCCTGGTCCCATTGGGCGGCCGCCGCCCCGGCGAACAGCAGGGCGGCCAGGGCGAGCGCCCGCCTCATGGCTCAGACCCAATGCCGGACTTCACGACTTCAGCGATGGCATCCGTAATCTGCTGGTCTTCCGCCGAGGTCAACCCGCTCACGCCGATGGCGCCGATCATCGCTCCCGTCTCGTCCCTGAGAACGCTGCCGCCCGGCAGCGCGGTCAGCAAGGGATCGCAGAAATAGCTGATCTCGATTTCCTCTTTCCTGATGCGTGCGAGGAAAGCTTCGGTGCTGACGCCCATGCGGGCGGCGGTATAAGCCTTGCCCTGCGATATCTGGATGCTACGCAC
>JBKJUC010000067.1:0-2709 GCA_046590325.1 Burkholderiales bacterium
GTGAATCCTCTGTGGCCAATGCTTAGTCTTGAGATTCTCAGAGAGGAGCGTACATGTACGGAATGGGCCGACCGCTGCTGGATATCAGTCCTCGGCCTGGCCGCCGTAGATGATGATCGACAGGAAATGGATCGGCAGATCGATCAGACGCTCCGGTCCATGTGGAATGTCGCCGCGGAACGTAAGTGAATCGCCCGGCTCCAGGAGATAGGTCTGCTGGCCGTGGCGGTACTCAATCCTGCCGTGAAGCATGTAAATGAACTCGGTGCCCGGATGCTCGAAAGTCGGAAAAACTTCCGATGCATCGTCCATGGTGATCAGGAAGGGCTCGAAGGATTTCCTCGGCCCCTGATCGTAGGCGAGCAGATGGTAGGTGTGCCCGCGCCTGGTTCCGCGGCGCACGACCTCCATGCCTTCGCTGTTCTTGACCAGCTGGGCGCCGCCCGAGGGCATGTTGTAATGGCGGAACAAGTGCGCCAGGGAGACTCCGAGGGCCTGCGCGATTTTTGACAGGGTTTCCAGGCTGGTCGAAACCTGCCCGTTCTCGATCTTGGAAACCATGCCGCGCGAGATGCCGGCCTGTGCGGCAACTTCGGCAATGGTGAGGTTATCCTTCAGACGCAACTCGCGGATCACGTTGCCCAGAAAACGATCCAGCGATTTGCCGTTGCCGGCTACGGCGCCCGGGCGGCTTTCCGGTGGCACCCCGCCGTTGTTGCCCTGCTTGTCCATTGGCGCTATTCGCCGGCCGCGCCAGGAATCCAGTTGGTGCCGGCCAGCGGCAGGTGCGCCATCGCCGCCGCCTCGACGGTCAAAGCCACCACGTCCTCGCGCTCGAGGTGATGCACGTTCTGCTTGCCGCAGGCGCGCGCAATGGTCGTCAGTTCCATGTTCAGCGTCTTGAGGTAGTTGCGCACGCGTTTCGCCCCAACGTCCGGCTGCAGGCGTTGCTCGAGTATCGCGTCCTGGGTCGTGACGCCGACCGGGCACTGGCCGGTATGGCAGTGGTGGCAGAACCCGGCCGCCGTACCCAACTTCTCGTAGTCTTGCGCCGCCGAATGGTGCTGGCCATCCTGCATGTAGGTTTCGCTGTTGCAGCCGAGTGCGACAAGGATGCCCTGGCCGATCGCCACCGCATCGGCGCCCATGGCCAGGGCCTTGGCCACGTCCGCGCCGCTGCGAATGCCGCCGGAGATGACGAGCTGCACCTTGCCGATCATGTCCAGATCTTCGAGCGCGTGCACCGCCTGGCGCAGGGCAGCCAGCGTGGGGATGCCGACGTTCTCGATGAACACGGTCTGGGTCGCCGCGGTGCCACCCTGCATGCCGTCCACCACCACCACGTCAGCTCCGGAATGTACCGCGAGCTTCACGTCGTGGAAGGTGCGAGTCGCGCCCACCTTCACATAGATGGGCTTTTCCCAGTCGGTGATCTCGCGCAATTCCTGGATCTTGATTGCAAGATCGTCAGGCCCGGTCCAGTCCGGATGACGGCAGGCCGACCGCTGGTCCACGCCTTCGGGCAGCACGCGCATTTTTGCCACGCGAGGATTGATCTTCTGGCCCAGCAGCATGCCGCCGCCTCCCGGCTTCGCGCCCTGGCCGATGACTACTTCGATGGCGTCCGCCCTGCGCACGTCGTCCGGATTGAAACCGTAACGCGACGGCAGGCACTGATACACCAGCGTTTTCGAGGACTGCCGTTCCTCCCTGGTCATGCCGCCGTCGCCGGTCGTGGTTGAGGTGCCCATCTCGGTTGCGGCGCGCCCCAGCGATTCCTTTACGTTGGCGGAAAGGGCGCCGAAGCTCATGCCGGCGATGGTGATCGGAATGGCCAGCTCGATCGGCTTTTTCGCGAACCGCGTGCCGAGTACCGTTTTAGTAGCGCACTTCTCCCGGTATCCCTCCAGCGGGTAGCGCGACAGCGACGCCGCCAGGAACACGAGGTCGTCGAAATGGGGGACATGGCGCTTCGCACCGAGGCCCCGGATTTCGTACATCCCGGTCGCCGCCGCGTGATGGATGTAATCGATGACCTTGCGGTCATAGCCGGCGCTTTCCTCGCGCTGGATGCGTTTCTGCAGTTCAACTGGCTTGTTCATTCTTCTACCCCTTTCGCCACAGAGGTCACAGAGGACACAGAGAGAAACCAGAGCCGGGATGCACCGCAATCCCACCGCGTAAGCCAGGAACACCCTTCCCGGAGGTTCCCTCGTAATACGTCTCGTCTTGCGCGGTCGATGTCTCTTGGCATTTCTCTGTGTCCTCTGTGACCTCTGTGGCTAAACTGATTTTCAATACTCCTGGTTCGCGTCGGCATTCCAGTGATACAGCTCGCGCTTGGATGCAATCCGGCGGAACTGCTTCGGATCGTGTTTCAATCCTGCTTTTGACAACAGGTCCACTACCGCGGAGTAGTCTGCTTCCTTCATCGGTTCTTCCCCCGCATCTGCGCCGAGCGACTTGACCTTGCCGCGCACGTAGATCACCGCTTCGTACAACGAATCGCCCAGCGCGTCTCCGGCGTTGCCGCAGATCACCAGTCGGCCGGCCTGCGCCATGAACGCGGAGAAGTCGCCGACGGAACCGCCCACCACGATGTCGATGCCTTTCATGGATATGCCGCAGCGTAAGGACGTATCCCCCTCGATCACGAGTAGCCCGCCATGCGCGGCCGCACCGGCGGAGACCGAAGCGAAGCCCTTCACG
>JBKJUC010000112.1:0-10298 GCA_046590325.1 Burkholderiales bacterium
GAAATCCATCTCGTTTCCGAAACTGAAATGCAGCAGCGCATCTGCGCGGGCAAGCCATGCCGGGTCAAGGCTTTCTATCATCCGGACCTGGGCGTGTACGTCAATGAAGGCATGGACGTGATCAACGATCCGTTCGACCGCTCCATCCTCCTGCACGAGCTGGTCCATCACCTGCAGAAGACCACCGGGAAATTCGACGCCGTGCCCAGTGTCTGCTATCGCCGCAATGCGCAGGAATTCGAAGCCTATGAGATCCAGAACCGCTACCTGTCGGGACAGCAGACCTCGCGGCGGGCGGTGGCGATGGGTTGGTCGGGCAGATGCGAGGAAGGGCAGTAGCCCCAGCCCATGGCGAAAACCCTGAAACTAACGCAACCTTCCGCAGTCGTACTGGAGGTATGCGATGTTGCTGCAATCCCGCGGCGCCAGTCAGACCACCAATGGAAACCCTGATGGGCCTGGGCTTTGGAGGAAGTCGGGCCGGAGAATGAACATGGACCTCGCCCTCTCTTCCCTGGTTGCAGATTTGTTTGCCGTCATCCAGTTACTGTCCGGCTACGCGCCGCCGACCGTGCCGCCGCAAGTGCATCGCGTGCCGCAGGCCGAGATCAGCCAACAGTTCTGCCGTACTCCCTGCCAGATCAAGGCCGTCTACGATCCGACGCTGGGCGTGTTCATCGACGAGAGGCTCGATGTCCACAACAGTGTCTTTGACCGCTCCATCCTCCTGCATGAGCTCGTCCACCATGCGCAATCCGTCAGCGGCCGCTTCGATCTCGGAGACAACCAATGCTCGCGCCGCAATACGTCCGAACAGGAGGCTTACTTTATCCAGAACCAGTATCTGATGGCGATGAATGACGGCCATCGCGTGGCGATGACCGGATGGGCGGCGCGCTGCAACGACGGGGAAGTTCCGACGCCGAGAAAACCCTGACTGCAGTTAAAAGGGGAAAGGTAAAAGGTGAAAGTAAGAGCGCTCGAGCCAGGGGTCTACGTTCTTACTTTCACCTTTACCCTTTAACCTTTCGGCTCAGCTGCGGCGACGGCGTCAGCCGAGATCTCCGCGGATTGCCTTCTCGAACATCTGCCGCATTTCCGCATGGCCGGCAGGGCGCGGATTGCCGCCCGTGGAGGGATCCTCGACGGCCATCGGCGTGAGCATGTCCAGGTCGCTTTCCTTGACACCGAGATCCGCCAGCGTATTCGGAATCCCGATCTCTTTCTTCAACGCTTGCACCCAGTTCAGGATCGCCGGGAATCCCGGGTCCGGCAGGCCCAGGTAGCGCGCGAGCCGGGTCATTTTTTCCTCGATCGCCGGCCGGTTGAAAACCAGCACATAAGGCATGACCACGCCGTTGGTTTCACCGTGGTGCGAGTTGTACACCGCACCCACTGGATGGCTGAGCGAATGAATCGCGCCCAGTCCCTTCTGGAATGCCGTCGCACCCATGGTCGCCGCCGCGAGCATGTGCGCCCGTGCCGCCAGGTTCTTCCCATCCTTCACTGCGACCGGCAGCCATTCCTTTACCAGGCGCATGCCTTCCAGCGCGATGCCGTCGGCCATCGGATGGAAGCCGGGGGCGCAGTAGGCTTCGAGGCAATGTGCAAGCGCATCCATGCCAGTGGCGGCGGTGATGCGTGGCGGCAGCCCGGCACTCAGTTCCGGATCGGAGATCACGATGGCCGGCTGCATCTTCGGATGGAAAATGATTTTCTTCAGGTGCGTCGATTCATCCAGGATCACCGAAGCGCGGCCCACTTCGGAACCGGTGCCGGCGGTCGTGGGCACGGCGATGATCGGCGCCATCCCCGCCACGTTCACCCGCGTGTACCAGTCTTCCCGGTCTTCGAAGTCCCACAGGGGGCGCGTTTGCCCGACCATCAGCGCGATGGTCTTGCCGACATCGAGGGCACTGCCGCCGCCGAAGGCGATGATGCCGTCGCATTTGTTACTGTTGAAGAACGCGACGCCGTCATCGACGTTTTTGCCGACCGGGTTGCCGCGCACATCCGAGAAACAGGCATCGCCCAGCCCGGCCGATTTCAATGCAGCCAGCGCGCTTTCGACCATCGGCAGTTTGCGCAGGCCGGGGTCGGTGACCAGCAGCGGGTGCTTCATGCCGAGGTCCTTGCAGGCCGCGGGCAGCTCGGCGATGCGGCCGACGCCGAAGCGGATCGCGGTGGGGTAGTTCCAGTTGCGGGTGAGTGATTTTTCGTCAATCATGATTGTCTGTACTGCTTATAAAAGAAAAATGGGCCACAGAGGACACAGAGAGCACAGAGGGAGCCAGGGACAGGAAAATTTCCGAAGTACGCCTTGGTAGAGCGATGATTCGACAAAGTACAGCTCACGCCACGTTATCGCATTTCCTCATTCTGGCACTGTCCGCCTGTAGTCGTTTTGCTTCTCCTCTGTGTTCTCTGTGTCCTCTGTGGCTCAAGAACTTTCTATGTCTTGATTCTCAGGTGAAACGACTTCGGCCGCGTGAGCTGTTCATAGCCGACGCGGGACAGGGTGCAGCCGCGGCCGGAGTTCTTGACGCCGGTCCATGCCAGCGCCGGATCCAGGTAATCGCAGCGGTTCATGAACCAGGTGCCGGTGGCGACCCGATCGCCGATGGCCAACGCTGCGTCGGGATCCGACGTCCAGATCGCCGCGGTGAGCCCGTAGTCGCTGTCATTCATCAGGGTGACCGCTTCCTCGTCGCTGCGGACCTTCATGATGCCGATCACCGGTGCGAAGCTTTCCTCGTTCATGAGGCGCATGGCGTGGTTGACGTTCACCAGGACTTGCGGGCCCATGTATGGCGTTCCGTCCTTGTCGGCAGGAAATTCCGACGGGTCCACGAGGGATTTCGCACCTTCACGCACGGCTTCACGCACTTGTCCGCGCGCGAAGTCGGCGGCACGAGCGCGCACCATCGGCCCGAGGTTGGTGTTTTCGTCCAGCGGATTGCCGAGCCGGTACTGCCGGGTGAGCTTGACGAATCCGTCGACGAATTCGTCGTAGATTTTTTCGTGGGCGTAGATGCGCTCGATGCCGCAGCAGGATTGCCCCGAATTGAAGAATGCGCCGTCCACGAGGTTTTCAACGGCGTGCGCCATGTTCGCGTCGGCGCGAACGTAAGCGGGGTCCTTACCGCCCAGTTCGAGGCCGATGCCGATGAAGCGGCCGGCGGCGGCCTGCTGCACCGAATGACCGCCCTCGACAGAGCCGGTGAAACAGACGAAATCGACGGCGGGCGATGCGATCATGTTCGAGACCTGCCCATGGCCGCAATGCAGGTACTGGAACACGCCATCCGGGAGGCCGGCTTCGCGGAAACATTCGGCGTAGCGTTCAGCGCAAAGCGGCGTCTGGCTGGAATGCTTCAGGACCACCGCATTGCCGGCCATGATCGCCGGCACCACGGCATTCACCGAAGTGAGGTAGGGATAATTCCAGGGTGCGAGCACCAGTACTACGCCGAGCGGCTCGCGGCGGATGAAGCGGCGGAAGCCCTCCCTGGGTCCGGCATCCATGTCGGCGAGTGCCTCGGATGCGATATGCACCATGTGGCGTGCACGTTCCTCGAAGCCGCGAACTTCACCCGGAGATTGTCCAAGCGGACGTCCCATCTGCCAGGTTATCTCCTCCGCGATCTTCTGCTTGCGGGCTACAAACGCATCGACGAAGCGATTTACGATCTTCGCTCGCTCGGCGAGCGGCACCTGCTTCCAAAGCATTTGCGCGGCCTTGGCGCGGTCGAGCGCCTGCTGGACCTGCGCATCGGTGGCATGCGGCCGCTCGACATAGACGCGGCCATCGACGGGGGATACAGTCTTTTGAATGTCAGTCATGCCTGCAAAGACAAAAACGGAATAGACAAATTTGCCACAGAGGACACAGAGATCACAGAGGAAAACCGATGCCGGTGAATCAGGTCAATGTGCCGGAAAAACTGCGGTGTAGGAGACTGCTGTTCCATGACCGGAGCCTCGTCGCATTTCCCGTGCGTACCCGTTCCCTGTCTTGCAGTTCTCTGTGACCTCTGTGTCCTCTGTGGCAAAACGATGATCCTTAAATAATTTCGAAGTAACGGTCGAGCTCCCAATCCGTTACCGACTTGCGGAACTGGCGTTCTTCCCACTCGCGGGTGGCGGCAAAATGTTCGACGAACGTATCGCCGAAACATTCGCGTGCGGCCTTTGACGCCTTGAGCCGTTGTGCCGCATCCCACAGCGTGGTCGGCAGCGCCCCCTTTGCGGGCGGCTTCTGATCGTAGGCGTTGCCGCTGATCGGCTTGCCCAATGCCAGCTTGTGCTCGATTCCCCAGAGGCCGGAGGCGAGTGCAACCGCAAGGCCGAGGTAAGGATTGCAGTCGGCGGCGGCGATCCGGTACTCGACGCGCTGGCTCTTTTCCGATCCTGGAATCACCCGCAATGCGCAGGTGCGATTCTCCGCTCCCCATGTCGCGTGGGTCGGCGCCCAGTATCCTGGAACCAGGCGGGTGTACGAGTTGACGGTGCTGGCAACCATGCCGAGGAATTCGGGCATCAGCGCCTGCTGGCCAGCGACGAAATGCTTCATCAGCGGACTCATGTGCAATCGGTCCTTCGGGTCGTGGAACACGCCCTTGCCACCGCGGCCCTTGAGCGAAACGTGGATGTGGCCGCTTTGTCCAGGCAGGTTCGGATTCCATTTCGCCATGAAAGTCGCCATGCGCCCGCGCAATTGCGCGTGCACCTTGATGAAAGTCTTGAACAGGCCGGCCTTGTCCGCCGCTAAGAGGGCTTCATCCACCGCGATCGCGGCCTCCAGTACACCCGGGCCGGTTTCCTCGTGCAGGGCTTCCAGCGGAAAGCGCATTTTTTCGCACAGGTCCAGCGTCTCGTTGTAGTAATCCGAATGCACGGTATTGCGGATCACGGAGTAGCCGAAGTATCCGGGCGCCATCGGCTTGAGATCGCGGTAATGCTTGGCGCGCACCGTGTCGGGGGTCTCGTCGAATACGAAGTACTCGTATTCGAATCCGGCGTACACCTCGAACCCCATTTTGCGCGCCTTGTCCAGCACCTTGCGCAATACGCCGCGCGGGCAGGGGGCCTTTGCTTCGTCGGAAAACTCGGCGAGGAAGAACAGCATGCCGGGCTCGAACGGGATGTCGCGGCAGGTATCGGGAAGGATGCGCACCAGCGCATCGGGGTACCCGGTGTGCCAGCCGGTGAATGCGGTGTTGTCGTAGAGCTGGTCGTTCGAGTCCCATCCCAGCACCACGTCGCAGAAGCCGAAGCCCTTTTCCAGCGAACTGAAGAATTTTTCGCGCGACATGTATTTGCCGCGCAGGATGCCGTCGATGTCGAAGACGCCGACCTTGACGTGCGTGAGTTTTCGCTCGTTGACGATCTTCCTGGCGTCGGCGACGGTTTTGACGTCCTCTGGTTTCATGGGCATGTCCAGGATTTCAGTGGGAGGCAATCGGGCCGGGATCGGCCAGGTTCAGAGAGAATTGAAACACAGACTACGGCGTCCTGCATCCCGGCCGCCTGGAGGCGGCCGGGACCCTTGCTGCTGCGGTTGGCGATCAGGCCTTGTCGAGACCAGCCTGTGCCCGCGCCTTGACGGCGAAGTCTTCTTCCGGTGAGTACACCAGCGTCTTGCGGCCATACACCGCGAAATAAATGATGCCCGCGGCGTACCAGATCGCGACACCGATTACACCGCCCCGGTAGGCGGGATCCTGGAACTGCATGTACAGCGTCACCACTGCGATGATCAGCGTCACCCAGCCGCCAAGGACGCCCAGCGGACTGCGGAACGGCCGCTCTATGTTGGGCAGCTTTGCGCGCAGCATGATGAACGAAATGCCCTGGAAGCCGTAGGAAATCATCGCACCGAACACGGCCATGTTGAGCAGCTGGGCGCCGATGAAGGCGCCGGCGTTCTCACCCTTGATCAGGTAGACCGCCATCATCACCGCGAATCCCATTACCGCGCCGGCGATCAGCGCGACATGCGGCACCTTATGCGTGCCGCTGGTGATGGAAAGGAAGTGCGGGACATAGCCGGCGCGGGAAAGCGAATAGATCTGCCGGCCGAAAGCGTAGATGATGGTGTGGAAGCTCGCAATCAGGCCGATCACCGCGCACAGTGCCAGAATTTTCGCCGCTTCCGACCCGAACAGCGCACGGAAGCCGTCCAGCAGCGGCTCGCCCGAAGCGCCGAGTGCGAATGCGCCGTGGGCCGAACCGTCCGCGTTCTGCACCGGCAGGCTGGAGTTCAGGAACATGATCATGAACGCGGAGAACACCAGCGTTGCGATCCCCAGCAGCAGGCCCTTCGGCATGTCCTTCTTCGGATCGTGCGATTCTTCGGCCGCCAGCGGCAGTTCCTCGATCGCAAGGTAGAGCCAGACGGCGAAGGGCAGGGCGGCGAAAATCCCGGCGATGCCGAAGGGCAGGAACTTGCCTCCGCCATCCGCCAGTTCCATCGCCTTGCCGTCGTCGCCGACGCCAATGTTCAGTGCCCAGTGTGAGAAATCGAGTTGCCCGGAGAATATCGCGCTGACCCAGAATACGGCCAGCACGCCGAGGGCGAGCAGAGTTACCAGTACCGATACCCGGAACGACAGTGCGACGCCAAGCAGGTTGAGGCAGACGAACACCACGTACATAATGATCCACCATATGGGCTGGAATCCGGGTTCGGTGCCGAATATGCTGCCGAGGTAAGAGCCGATGAAAAATACGATCACCGCCGGCGTCAGCACGTACTCGATATTCTCGGCCAGACCGGTGACGAAACCGCCCCAAGGACCCATCGCGCTTCGCGCGAAGGAATAAGCGCCGCCGGTATGTGGCAACGCGGGAGACATTTCCGCCAGGCAGAAGCACAGGCAGATATACATGATGCCGATGATGATGGCGGCGAAGAACAGGCCGCCGAAACCGCCTGCGCCCAGTCCGAAATTCCATCCGGAAAAGTGTCCGGAGATGACCGCGCCGACACCCAGTGCCCAGAGTGACCAGACCCGCGCATGCTTGCGCAACTGGCGCTTGGCAAAATACTCGGCTCCGGCCTCGTGATACTCGACGCTTCCGACTTTCTTCTTCTCCATGTTTTCCCCTGGAAGATGCGGTGCTCTTACGCCCGGCTGCATCGGAGGATGCGGCCACCCTGGAGGTCACCTCTTCTGCGGCGCTCGAGGCAACCCGACAGCATGGAGACAAGCGAATACATGACAACGGGGTGAGACATTTGCGCCCATGCTGCCGATTTGCAGTATGGGCGATATCGGCGGGGTGGGCAACCGGAACGAAATCCTCCTGAATGTGGCTAAAATGACGATTCCGCCAAGAAGATCCCACCAAGAAAAAATCCCCCATACATGCCTACGCGCCGAGAACATCCCCTGATAGGCCTTACGTCCTACGGACGCACCGCCGACAACCGCTACGCCCTGCCCGCCGAGTATCTCGACGCTGTGCGGCGGGCCGGCGGCGTGCCGATTCTGATCGCGCCAGGCGAAGCGCGCTGGGATACGATCCTCGACAGCGTCGATGCCCTGATCCTCACCGGCGGTGGAGACATCGATCCGATCCGCTATGCGGGTCGGCGCCACGACACCAACTACGGCATCGATCCGGAGCGTGACATGCTCGAACTCGCGCTGGGACGCAGCGCGATCGACTCCGGCCTGCCGACTCTGGGCATCTGCCGCGGCGCGCAGATCCTGAATGTAGTGCAAGGGGGCCGGTTGATCGAACATATCCCCGACGAGCTCGGCGAAAGCGTTCTGCACCGCGCGCCGCCGCGCGAGGCGGTCCGCCATAGCGTGCAGATCAAGCCGTCATCGAAACTGGCAAGGATCCTGGGTCTGGAGGAATTGCACGTCACGTCCTGGCATCATCAGGCGCTGCGCGGCGCGGCCAAAGGGCTCGAAGCCGTGGCGCATGCTTCCGACGGCACCATTGAAGCGGTGGAGATGCCGGAACATCCGTGGCTGCTCGGCGTGCAGTGGCATCCGGAACTCACCGCGGCCACCGATCCACTGCAGCAGCGCCTGTTCGATGCGATCGTTGTCGCCGCGAAGCAACGGGACTGAGGGACAGTTAAAAGGTAAAAGGTTAAAGGTGAAAGTAAAAGATGAATGCCGGACTCAGGCTCTTACTTTCACCTTTCCACTCGTACCTCCCCTCAAGGCTACTTGAGGGGATACCCCGAGTCGACAATCTGCTTGTAAATCCGGGTGCGGGTGGCGGTTATATCGACGGGGCGGGATTCGCGAAAGCGTTTCGCTTCTGCGGCGGTATAGGGCTGGAAGTCGGCGGGCAGTGACGGGCCCGCGAATTCCCTGACCAGCCAGGTGGTGACGGCGGCGGCGCGTTCATCGGACAGGCCCGAATTGAGCAGTCCGGGTATCTGCATCAGCATCGCCCGCCCTTCCGGAATGGCGGTGAAAAATCCCACCTGGTTCCGGAAAGCCGGAATGCCTTTGGTCGGATGGCCGCTGCCATCCATGTCGTGGCAGCCCGAGCAATGCAGCACGTAGTCGTTGCGCGCGCGACGCGAGCCCGCATCGTCCTGTGCCGCAGCCGGCAAGATTGCGGTCAGCGCCACTAACCAGATCACCCGGCCCAAGCGCAACCGCATCACGATGCCCGGTAGGGTCGCGATCCGCGCCCGCTACCCGAGATCGCCGACGCCGACGATCACCGACACCGTGCAGTGATACATGGTCTGGGTGTTGGCCATGCACCAGTTGATGTCGTTGTGAACGCCCATCTTGTAGGCCGGACGCTCCCGTTCATTGAAGTTGCACAGGCAGCGACCGCAGGGCACCTTGCCGCAGCAGTCGTTGTAACTGACGAGATAGTCCTTGCCGTCATTCGGATTGCGGCAAGTGCCGACCCAGGTCACCTTGGAGGCCTCGGTGCCGGGCGGGCAGGCGGTGATCGTGCCGCCGCAGCAAGTACACAGGAAGCCGTCCAGCGCGCAGTTGCGCCAGTATTCGCAATGCTGCGGATCGTCCTTCGGCGGCGTGGCCGCATGGGCTCCGCCGGAACGGTCGAACGGCAGCATCGGCAGGAGCGCGCCGCCAACGAGAACGGTGCCGATCCGCGCCAGTGAACTGCGCCGGCTGGTTAATTGCGCAGCGCTGCGCACTCGGCGTTCGGTGAATCGATCGAGCCATTCCTGAAAGAGCCTCATTGCCAACCCTCCCTGAGTTCCAGAATCCGACTAGGCACGTTCGCCAGGCTGCGCGGCGACGCGGTCGCGCAGGTAGTCCTGCACCGATCCGACGCCGAGTTCCTTGGCGTTAAAAAGACTTTCCAGATGCTCGCGCGAATTAATCAGCCCCTTGGCGCGGATCACGCCACGCTCGTCCAGCAGCACCGCATACGGCAGCCGGCTGACGCGGTAAGTCATGCCGAGATCCGCCGACAGCACGTAGGGGAACTGCTGCAATCCGGCCTGCCCGTAAAAGGCGAGGTGCTGCGTGGAGTCGCCATCGCTGGCCACAACCACGTCGAGCCATTCGCGCTCGGCCTGCGCGGAGGACTTGAGCACCGGCAGAAGTTTCTTGCAGACCGGACAGCTGGGCGACAGGAAAAACAGCAACTGGCTCTTGCCGCGTTCGCCGCCGATCGTTACCGCTGTGCCGTTGAGCGCGGGCAGATCAAACCGCGGCGCGGTCTCGCCCAGTTTTGGACCGGCGTCGGTCATGAGCGCACCCATCGGCGCGATGCGTTCGTAGAGGATGCCAACCTGCCTGGCCAGGGCCCAAAGGGCCACGATGACTGCCAGCATCAACACCCAGAGCAACGCGTTCGATATCGTCAGGCTCGTCATTGTCCTTATCCGTGTTCGTGGCCGTCACGGCCGAGACGCGCCAGGCGGCTGGCCTGACGCAACAATTCATCAGCCATCAGGTAGAACGCGTAGAACGCGAGCACACCCAGCACCAGCGTGACTGCGTCGACCCATTCCATGCTTCGTTCCACCGTGGGCTGGCTGGCGATCAGGGCCGCTGCAGCGAGGATCAGATTGCGCAGCACCAGTCCCCAGGACAGCGGGTGGCTTTCCCCGCCGCAACCGCAGTCGATGTCGTGGCGTCCGCGCCAGAGGTTGATGCCGATGGCGAACGCATACAGCGTAACCAGAACGGCAAGGGCGATCAATGCCCAGGCGCGCGTGGCGGGGACCAGCGCACCTGCACCGATCAGCATTTCCACCGCAGGCAGCGCGCGCGCAACCAGCGGGACCGCAGGCTGCGGCACGAGCCGATAGGCTGCAAGGGCGCCCGCAAACACAT
>JBKJUC010000171.1:0-5749 GCA_046590325.1 Burkholderiales bacterium
GAGGATCAAACCTGGCGTGAAGGAATTGTTGCCTGGTGGAGGGCGCTGGGTAGTGGAAGGATCCTGCTTATTTTCGGCCTGATTGCCGTAATGCTGGTCCTGTTTGCGGTGCGAGGCCATTATTCACGCCGCCGGCCATTCTCCAGTGAAGTTCTGGATATCATCAAAGTCTTCCTGGTGGTTGCGGTACTCGACGGCGTTGTTTCCTATCTGACCAGATGGCAATTCTCCCGATCCTGGTTCGTTCTGGCATGGGTACTGGCACTGATCCTGATTCCGCTCATGCGAGTCGCTGTCAAACGTTTCCTCCTGCACGCCGGAAGCTGGCAGCGCCCGACGGTCATACTCGGGGTGGGCCAGAATGCCGTGGAGGCGGCGGAGGCGCTCCGAAGCGAGCCGCTGATGGGGCTCGACGTCATCGCATTCCTGGCCATCCCGGGAGAGGGGGCGCCGGTGGCGTCCATCGAGTTGGGTGGGAAACAGGTGCCGGTTCTGGCCCTGGACAAGGATCCCAATGTGACCCTTCTGCAGCTTGGATCGCCTCAGGTGACAATCGCCCTCGACGCCGAGAACCTGGTCCCGCATCAGCACCTGATACAGAAAATCTGCGCCCGCAATTCAGATGTAAGCATTGTCCCGCCGTTGCGCGGCCTTCCCCTCTACGGCATGGAAATGACGCACTTTTTCAGTCATGAAGTGCTGATGCTGACGGTGCGCAACAATCTGGCGCGCCCCGGTGCCCAGGCGGTCAAGAAGGCATTTGACCTTCTTGTTTCAATCTGCCTGCTTGTGGCGCTATCGCCCTTGTTTGCCTACCTATCATGGAGAATCCGGCAATCCGGAGGAGATGCGATATTCGGTCACCTGCGGGTCGGCCAGCACGGCAAGATGTTCCGGTGCCTCAAGTTCCGGACGATGGTGCCCAACGCGGACCAGGTGCTCGCTGACCTTCTGCAGAACGATCCGAAGGTGCGCGCGGATTGGGAGCGCGATTTCAAGCTCAAGGACGACCCAAGGATTACGAGCATAGGCGCATTCCTGCGCGCGACCAGCCTGGATGAACTGCCCCAGCTCTGGAATGTCGTGCGCGGCGAGATGAGCCTGGTCGGTCCGCGTCCGGTTGTGCAGGATGAATTGGAGCGCTATGGTGATCAGGTTGGCTACTATCTGGAAGCCCCGCCGGGGATGACGGGGCTGTGGCAGATCAGTGGCCGGAACAACACCACTTATGACGATCGGGTCGCCCTGGATTGCTGGTATGTGCGCAACTGGTCGCTGTGGTACGACCTTGTCGTCCTGGTAAAAACGGTAAAGGTCGTCTTCCGCAAAGAAGGCGCTTACTGACGTAGCTTGCGGATCAGGCCGGCTGCAGCGCCGGTTTTTCCTGGACCGTGGCGCGATTCCTCGCGTAGCCCAACGTTACTCCGGTCAGGGCCCAGAACATCAGCGCCATGTGCTCGACAAAGACATCTTCGATCATGCATTGCACGAAGGTGCCGGCGACCATGGCGACGAGGGCGATGCCCAGCAGGCGCAACGTCGGTTCCGTGTCCCGCGCAGCCCGGAAGCCTTCCTTCGCCACTGCGCCAAAGACAAACAGAATGACAAACGGTCCCAGCACGCCGAGTTGCAAGGCGTAGTTCAGGAAAACATTGTGGGCGTGGCTGTGGTTCGGGTCGTTTTGTTGCGCCACGATCTGAGGTCCCAGCACCATCCGCCCGAATCCGGCGCCTGTCAGGGGCCGTTCCTTGATGAACTCGAAGCTGTCCATCCAGAGCTTGGGCCGGCGGTCGGCCTTGATCGCCTGGGTGACGATCTCCACTGGTCCGCTCGCGGACAGGTTGTGGACTTCCTGGAGTTTTTCCTTGGTCACATAGAGCAGGGCACCCGAGAATACCAAGGCGGCCGCGAGGCCGGAGGTCACGATCATGCGACGCACGTTCGGTTTGACCGCCATGCGGGCCAGGTAGAGTCCGCCAAATACGGCGAATTCGACGACCAGGGCGATCCAGACCGCGCGGCTCGTCGATCCGTAGGCCGTCAACAGGAGCATCGCAATGATCAGGAGAACCAGAGCGCGCCGCTTCCCCGCGGCCGTGAGGGCCATCACGATGAACACCGGGAACACGGTGTTGAGATAGGCCGCGAAATGCAGGGTGCCGCCATAGCTGCCAACGTGATACGGGTCCTCTCCACGGTAGAAATGAATGAGCCCGAGCACGCTGATGAGCGCTGCCGATGCGGCGAGGACAAGAAACCAGGCCGACAAGTCCTTTTCGCTGCGGGTCGTGCGATAGAAAATCAGGAATGTGAGGAAACCGAACACGATTTCCCCCCTGATCTCGCCGATCGAGTACTTCAGGCGTATCGCTTGGGTCAGGGACAACAAGGCAAATCCAAACCAGACGGCGAACGGGATTTTCAGCGGGATCGGCGGCAACCGGAGGGTCCGCCAAGTCAGCAATACGCTCAGGACCGAGACGGCGAACACGGTGTTGCGCAGGCCGGTCGTATGGGCAATGGGCAGAACAAACAGATATATTGCCGGAGGCAGCAACAGAAGCAGATTGCGATCGAACTTCATTCAGATCCCGACGGACACAGATGTCTCAAGAAGCAAACCTCCTAAAACCCGCGAATGGGTGCAGTGCCGGCGCCTTGGCCCGGCATTCTAGCGCCCTCAAGGCCCGCCGCAACCGACGATGAGTGCTGCCGCAATGAAACCGGGAGTCCCGATCCGCAGGCCGGTCTCGGCAGTGGTCATCACGCTCAACGAAGAAACGACGATCGAAACCTGCCTGCGGGCGTTGTCGTGGTGCGATGAGATCGTCGTGGTGGATTCAGGCAGTTCCGATTCAACCGTGGCGATGGCGGCGGCCCGGGAGGTGAAGGTCTTTTCACAGGCCTGGCTGGGCTATGGAAGACAGAAGGATTTCGCCGTAAGCCAGGCCACGAACGACTGGGTGCTCTGCATCGATGCGGACGAGATCGTCAGCCCGGCGTTGCGCGCCAGCATTGAAGCCGTCCTGGATGCGCCTGCCGCCAGCGCCTATGAAATGCCCAGGTGCAACCGCTTCATGGGGCACTACCTGCGGCATGGCGAAGGCTATCCGGACTGGAATCTGCGATTGTTCGACCGGCGGCGCGCACGCTGGTCCGAGGATGCCGTCCACGAGAATGTCATAACCCGCGAGAAGGTGGGCCGCCTGGAGGGCGACCTGTTCCACGACTCGGCGGAATCCCTGCACGCCTATCTGGACAAGCAGAACCGTTACACCACCCTGCAGGCCGAAGCCTTGTATCGCCTCCGGGTGCGGCCGAGGATCTCAAGACTGTTGTTGTCACCAATGGTCCGTTTCCTCAAGTTCTATGTGATCAGGCTGGGGTTTCTCGACGGCGTGCCGGGCCTGGTCCATATCGCCATCGGCTGTTTCAATACTTTCATGAAGAACGCCAAGCTGTTCGGCCTCTGGGCCGGCGACAAGCCCACCACCCGGCGCTAGTGCTGCGCGGTGACGGAGTTGGTGTTGGCAAAGCACCAGCGTGGTTAGGTTCCAGGGTATTGGGAGCTATAATCCGGCGCGACCTTGCGAACCGAGAGCGATGAGTCTCCAAGCCCCTTGAACCCAGATCCCCTGTTCCTGCCGCCGGACGCCATCGCTCCGGGCGATCTTCGCCGGGTTCTGGTCATCAAGTTGCGTAACCTCGGCGATGTGCTGCTCACGTCGCCGGTCATCTCCGCCCTCAAGCGGCAGGCGCCGCAGCTCGAAATCGATGCCCTGGTCTATGCGGATACCGCCGACATGTTGCGCGGGCATCCCGATCTGGGCGAACTCCATGAGATCCATCGCGACTGGAAGCAGCTTGGGTTGTTCGAGCGCCTGCGGCGCGAGAAGCGGCTGCTTTCGGCGCTGAGACGCCGCAACTACGACCTGATCCTGAACCTGACGGATCACGGACGCGGCGCATGGTTGTCGCGGCTGCTAAAGCCCCGCTACGCGCTCGCTCCGGATGTCCGCGCGGGGAAAGCCTACCGCTCGGCGTACACGCACCTCTATCCGGTAATCGGCGGCAACCGGCGCCATACCGTCGAGATCAACCTGGATGCGTTGCGGCGCATCGGCATTTATCCGGGCAGGGACGAGCGCCGCCTGACGCTGGTGCCCGGAGAGGCCGCCCTTGCATCCGTCGATCGGGCCCTGGCCGCTGCCGGGCTGAAGGAAAAATCCTTTGTCCTGATCCATCCCGGATCGCGCTGGTTTTTCAAATGCTGGCCACCCGACCGGGTTGCTGCCCTTTGCACCAGCCTTGCCTCCGGTGGCCTGCCGGTGGCGCTGGTCTGCGGCCCCGACCCGCTGGAGCAGCGCCTGCTGGAGGCTGTGAAAAGCCGGACAGATTCGGTGGCGGCCACATTCCCTGGCAACCTGTCGCTGAAGGAACTCGCGGCGCTGATCGGCAGGGCGCGCCTGATGGTCGGCATGGATTCCGCGCCGATGCACATGGCGGCGGCAATGGGTACGCCGACCGTCGCCTTCTTCGGCCCCAGCGGAGAAATCGAGTGGGGTCCGTGGCAGGTGCCGCACCGGGTCCTGACCTCGTCCCATGCCTGTCGTCCCTGCGGCCGCGATGGTTGCGGTGGCGGCAAGCGCAGCGAATGCCTGGAGGAGATTGAATTGCCGCAGGTGCTTGCCGCAGTCGCATCCCTGCTGGAGGAAACGGCGTGAGTGCGCCGCGGGTGGCCATCATCCGCCAGAAGTACAACCCCTCCGGCGGCGCGGAGCGCTTCGTGAGCCGCGCCATCGACGCGCTGCAGTCGAAGGGCAAGGCTCAACTGTGGTTGCTGGCCCGCGACTGGATCGAGAGCCCGGGCATCCACTTCGTGCGCCTGGCGCCTTTTTACCTCGGGCGCACCTGGCGCGACTGGAGTTTCGCCCGCGCGGTTTGCCGCCATCTGGCGTCCGCGTCCTTCGACCTGGTCCAGTCCCACGAGCGCCTGGCCTGCTGCGACATCTATCGCGCCGGAGACGGCGTACACCGGGAATGGCTGCAACAGCGGGCCCGGCGCTTCGGTCCGTTGCGCAAGCTCGCACAGGCACTGAGCATCCATCACCGCTATGTGCTGCGGGCGGAGGAACGCATGTTCCGCAGTCCCGGGCTCGAATGCGTGATCTGTATTTCCGAGATGGGCAGGGACGAAGTGCAGCGGCACTACCAGGTCCCGGAGAACAAGCTCGAAGTGATCTACCCCGGCGTCGACGTCGACAAGTTCAACCCCGAAGTGTCGGCCCATCAGCGCCATGCGATCCGGGCTGCGCTTGGCATCGCGGACGATGCCTACGTGCTGGTGTATGCCGGTTCGGGATTCGCGCGCAAAGGCGTCGAAGCCGCGTTGCGCGCGCTGGCGGCGAGCCGGCTGCCCGGCCACCTGCTGATCCTGGGGCGCGACAAGCGGGCGGGGCGCTACCGCGAACTGGCGCTAAAACTGGGCCTTGAAGGTCGGGCCCATTTCGTCGGCGCCAAGGGCGACGTGCGGCCCTATTTCGCCGCGGCCGAGGTGTTCATCATGCCGAGCCTCTATGAGCCCTTCGGCAACGCCAACATGGAAGCCATGGCCATGGGCCTGCCTGTCATTACCAGCACCAAGAGCGGCGCGGCGGAGCTCGTCAGCTCGGCGGCGGCTGGATACGTTTGCGATGCCCTCGATTTCGAGGCGCAGGCCCGGGCCATTGTCGCGCTCTCCGATCCCGTG
>JBKJUC010000023.1:0-3299 GCA_046590325.1 Burkholderiales bacterium
GCGAGCACCCTGTGGCAGGGCACGACGATCGCGAACGGATTGCGTCCGAGGGCTTGTCCAACAGCGCGGGCCGAACCGGGCATGCCGAGCTTTTCTGCAACTTCGCCGTACGACAGCGTGGCGCCGGCCGGAATGCCGCGAGCAGTTTCATACACGCGCCGATGGAAAGGCGGGACCCTGTCCATGTCGAGGTGAATCGCGGACAGATCGCTGGCTTCGCCGCGAAGCAGCGCCGCTATCTGTTCCAGCGCTTGTTGCACATCG
Source organism: Burkholderiales bacterium (assembly GCA_046590325.1). Classification (GTDB taxonomy): domain Bacteria; phylum Pseudomonadota; class Gammaproteobacteria; order Burkholderiales; family JACQAP01; genus JACQAP01. The sequence continues at coordinate 265 of JBKJUC010000023.1, forward strand.
GCGGGCGGCGAGCCTTCCTGCGCAGCCGGATGGCGCCTGAGCAGCCGCGCGCGCGTCTCGGCTTCGCGGATTTCCGGCAACTGGATGCCCAGTACACCGCGCTCGCCCCAGGCGAGGCCGCAGCGGCCGATGGCCGTATCGAATAAGGTCATGCCCTGCGCTGTCATGCTCCGATCCTTGTCTGACGCCCCGCCGTACTACCTGGAAAAACCTGCTGCGCCCACGATCCAACTCAACTCAGCATACTGGCGACCTGCAGGGCGAGCAGGGCAAGCGCCGAGGCCATGCTGGCATAGGGAACCCAGGCGGGCACCGTGTAAGTGTTCCCCGCCGGCGGGCCGGCGCGCTTCAGCCTGATGAGGGCGAGGCTGATGATGGCAAACACGGCGAGCACGGCAAAACTAGTCACCTTGGCCAGCGTTACCAGCGGCAGTGCCAGCGCCAGGACGAGCACCGCCAGGGAAACCAGGATCGTGGCGACTATCGGTGTCTGGGTCCGCGCGTTCAGTTTGCCGAGTCCCTTCGGCAGCCAGCCTTCGCGGCTCATGCCGTAAAGCATGCGCGCAGCCATGATGATCTGGACCAGGGCGCCGTTGATGACCGCGAAAAGGCTGATCGACGCCATCACTTTCGGGCTTGCGCCCGTGGCTTGCTCGAACATGAGCGCGAGGGGCGCCTCGCTTGCCGATAGCTGGTCCAGCGGCAGGACGAGGACCGCCGCCAGCGATACGGCGAGGTACAGCACGGTGGAGATCACGATGGCGAGCAGGATGGCGCGCGGCAGGGTACGCTCCGGGTTCTTGACCTCTTCGGCGACGTTGACCATGTCCTCGAAACCGATGAACGCATAGAACGCAAGGAAACTGCCGAGGAAGATTCCCTGCCATGCGACGAGTTCGATCGGTGGAACCAGTTCCGGCAGCCGCTCGGGCAGGGCGCCGAACGATGCGTAGGCAACGCCGATGATCAGCAGCAGGCCACCAACTTCGATGATGGTTGCCACCGCCGTTGCGGCCACCGATTGCGCGATTCCCCAGGCTGCCAGCAATGCAATGGCAATCACGACGCCAATGATGATCATGGCCTCGGGAACCTCGAAGAACACCCGGAAGTAGCCGACGAAGCCCCTGGAAATGGTCGCGGCCGAAACCAGCCCGGATAGCACGATGAGAAACCCGACCAGGATGGACAGCCAGCGCAGGCCGAATCCCTTTTGCGTGTACACAGCCGCCCCGCCGGAAAGCGGATATCGGGAGCAAAGCTCCATGTACGTGAAGGCCGAGAGGCCCGCGGTGACTGCCGCCAGTGCAAACGAAATGGGCGCATATATTCCGGCGGCGCCTGCTACTTTGCCTACAAGGACATAAATGCCCGCGCCAAGGATGGTGCCGAGGCCGTAGAACGTGATCAGCGGCAGCGACAGGGAGCGGCGCAGTTCCACCTTTTCCCCGGAGGCCGGATTCACCGTTTGCTCAAGACCGGTCATGGATGTTCCTTCTTTTCAGCAATCAGATTCGGATTCTCCGACAATCCGGGAATTCACGCTTCAGTACAGCATGCAGGGGCTTTTCTTTGGTAATGTTTCCTCCCCAACTGTGAGACCACGATGATCGAGCTTCTTCCTCTGCCAGACAACGTCCTGCCCCCCGGCATCCGCTCGCGGTTCGTCGATAACTACAACGGCCTGAGGATGCACATCCTCGAAGCGGGATACGAAACGAAAAACCGCCCTCTGGTCCTGCTGTTGCACGGCTTCCCGGAACTGGCCTATAGCTGGCGCAAAGTGATGCTGCCCATCGCCGCGGCGGGCTATCACGTGGTCGCGCCCGACCAGCGGGGCTATGGACGCACCACCGGCTGGGACGGCAACTACGACGGTGACCTTGCGTCTTTTCGCATGCTCAACCTGGTGCGGGACATCCTGGGCCTGGTCGCTGCGCTGGGTTATCGCGACGTGAAAGGGGTGTTCGGCCATGACGCCGGTTCCCACGTTGCGGCCTGGTGTTCGCTGATCCGGCCCGACGTGTTCCGCTCCGTGGCCATGATGAGCGCTCCGTTTGGCGGACCACCGGCTTTCCCGTTCGGCACTGACGGCGGCAAGGCGCAAACCCCGGCATCCGACATCCACAAGGACCTTGCCGCGTTGAAGCGGCCGCGCAAGCACTACCAGTGGTACTACTCGACGCGCCGGGCCGAGGCCGACATGCGCTGCGCACCGCAGGGCCTGCACGATTTCCTGCGCGCGTATTACCACTGCAAGAGCGCCGACTGGCCCGGGAATCGACCGTTCGTGCTGAGCGAACGCAGCGCCGCCGAGCTCGCGAAGCTGCCCGACTACTACGTGATGGACCTGCACGACACCATGGCCGAGACAGTGGCGCCGCAGATGCCTTCGCCCGCGCAGATCGAGGCATGCCACTGGCTGCCGGACGACGAGCTCGCGGTCTACGCGGCCGAGTTCGCGCGCACCGGGCTGCAGGGTGGCCTGCAGTGGTACCGCTGCGCGACCGAAGGCGTCAACGCCGACCTGCAACTCTTCGCCGGCCGCACGATCGACGTGCCCGCGTGCTTCATCGCCGGCCGCAGCGACTGGGGCGCGCGCCAGTCACCGGGCGCGCTCGAGGCGATGCAGGCGAGCGCGTGCACGCAGCTGCGCGGCTGCCACTGGGTCGAGGGCGCCGGGCATTGGGTGCAGCAGGAGCAGCCTGACGACGTGGTGCGGGTTCTGTTGGCGTTTCTGGGAAGGCTTTGATGCGACCGGCTCCGAACCGAACAGCCCTCAACCGGCTTCACGAGTGTCGGTGGGGTATCTCCCGGGGATGCCTGGCGCTGTTGCGCCGTAGATTCGGCGACGCATGAACACCGACACCTTCGACCTTCGCGACCTGAGTGACGCGTTCTACGACGACCCGTTCCCGACCTATCGCGCGCTGCGCGAACATGCGCCCGTCAAGCGGATGCCCGACGGCAGCGTGTTCCTGACGCGCTACGCCGACATCGTCGCGGTCTACAAGGACCCGTTGACCTTCAGCTCC
>JBKJUC010000091.1:0-3122 GCA_046590325.1 Burkholderiales bacterium
GCCAGGATTCCGAACACTTTCTCCGCGCGCATGGGGACGTAGGCGAACGACTTGACGGCGGTTTCGTTGTCGCCGAACCATTGCCCGCTTTCGAACATGGCGTTTGCGCTGCAATAAGGATGATTGAGGCTCTCGGCGAACACCTTGACCTCGTGGCTTGCGGCGCTGAACTCCGGCGCCGGCGGATGATCCCAGTCCGTCCACAGGCGCAGGGCGACGTGGGGAACCGCAAAGTCCTCTTGCAGGTTGTGGTAAAGCGCTTTCAGCAGGGTGTCGAAGTTTGCCGCCCGCACCAGCTCGAGCGCGACCCGATGCACTTTCTCGCCGATGGCGTCGTTCTCCTCGCCGAACTGGACCAGTTCGCGCAGTTTCGATTCCAGGACCTTGTTCTTCTCCCGCAGGCTGACGATTTGTCGCTCCGACAGCGGGATCGCCCGCCCGCCGTGGGGATGGGGGATGGTCACCGATGACAGCATGTCGGCATATTGCTCGAAGAACTCCGGATGGTCCTGCAGGTAACGGGCGACGTCTTCTGATCTCATTGGATTCCTTTTTTTATAACTCTATCTCGCCTTCGAATACGGATTGCGCGGGGCCGGTCATCCAGACTGGCATGCCTTCCCCCTGCCATGCGATTTCCAGCTCGCCGCCATGGGTCGAGACCGTGACCGGGGAATCGAGCAGGCCGGCCGCAATTCCCGCCACCACGGCGGCGCATGCGCCAGTGCCGCAGGCCAGGGTTTCGCCGGCGCCGCGTTCGAATACGCGCAGGAGTATGCGGCGGCGATCGGCAATCTGCATGTAGCCGGCGTTCACCCGCTCCGGAAAACGCGCATGGCCCTCGATCAGCGGACCTTCGGTCAGCACCGGCGCGGCTTCCGCGTCCGCCACAATCTGCACAGCATGGGGATTGCCCATGGACACGGCGAATATCTCGATACTCCTGCCGCCCACGTCCAGCCGGTAGGTCGGTGCGCGCCGGGGGGCATCGAAAGGGATCCGTTTCGGCTCGAACGCCGGCGCGCCCATGTTCACCGTCACCCGGCCGTCCTGTTCCAGCCGCGGCTCGATGATCCCGGACCGGGTTTCCACACGGATCGACGTTTTGCCGGAGAGTTTCTTGTCGTGCACGTAACGCACGAAACAGCGGGCGCCGTTGCCGCATTGGCTGACTTCGCCGCCATCCGCATTGAAAATCCGGTAGTAGAAATCCGTGCCGGGGGACCGCGGCGGTTCGACCACCAGCAACTGGTCGAAGCCTACGCCGAAATGCCGGTCGGCAAGCTTGCGGATGATCGGGGGTTCGAGTTTCGGGGCTTCGCGCGTGGCGTCGACAACGATGAAATCGTTACCCGCGCCCTGCATCTTGGTGAATTTCAGGCGCATCGTCCGGGCGGGCGCGATGGGGCGCGATCTAAAGGTGGAAGATTCATCTGGTGCCCGCCGCGCAGCCGCGGCCCGTGTGCAATGCCCCGTATTCTAGCGTCCGGGTTGGCGGACATCAGTAGAACTTCGTTTCACCCGGTGGCCGGGTCTTGAACCGCTTGTGGACCCAGTAGTACAACTCGGGCATTTCCAGCACGCGTTCCTCGATGAAGGCGTTCATCCTCCGCGTGTCCGCCACGACGTCTGCGCCGGGAAAGTTCTCCCAGGCGGGATAGAACCGTACTTCATATCCCTGGGCGCCAGGCAATTGCCGTGTGACGAAGGGAACGACCTTCGCACCGGTGAGTTTGGCCATTCTCGACAGACCGGTGATGGTGGCCGTCTGCACTCCGAAGAAAGGCACGAAGACGGAGCCTTCCATGCCGAAATCCATGTCGATGGAATAGAACAGCGACCAGCCCTGGCGCATCGCCTTGACCACCGGGCGGATGCCGTCCTGCCGCGACAGCAGCTTGCTGTGGCCGAAGCGCGTGCGCGCCTTCAGCAGCAGGGCGTCGAACACCGGGTTCTTTTGATGCGAATAGATGTCGATCATGCTGTATTCGCTCGACATGCGGATGGCGCCGAGGTCGAGGCCGACGAAATGCAGGGCCAGCACGATGACCTGACCCTTGAGGGCGTCTTCGAGAAACGACTGATCTTCGACGCGAACCAGGCGCCGGATTCGTTCAGCAGACGACCACCAACTGATGCCCTGTTCGAGAATTGCGCGGCCCATGGCGCGAAAATGCGCGCGCGCAATCCGGTTACGTTCCGTTTCGGACCGTTGCGGAAAACACAGCCTGAGATTGGTGTGCACGACCATACGGCGTTCGCGGGCGACGGCATACAGCAGCATGCCAAGACCTTGCCCGATGGGCGCCAGAACCGGCAGCGGCAGCAGCCGCAGCAGCCAGACCATTGCGATGGCGATTCGTATCATCTCCGCCGGCCTTCCGCTGCTGTGCCGCCCGATTCGGGTGGTGGCGCGCCCGCCGGCACCTTGAAGCGGTTGTAGGCCCACAAATACTGGTCCGGCGCGCGTGCGACCATCTGTTCGACTGCCGCATTGAGGGCGCGCACGCCGTGCGGGCCTTGCAACGATTCCGTAACCTCAACCGCTTCGAACGCGTAGCCGGCGCCGCGCGGCAGCCTTCTGGCGAAAGTCATGATCACGCTGGCACCGGTCGATTCGACGAGGCGGCCGACCAGCGTCATGGTGTAGGCCGGACGGCCGAAAAAATCCACCCAGGCGCCCTCTCCCATGCTGGGCGCCTGATCCGGCAGGATGCCGATGGAGTCGCCCCGTTTCAACGCCTTCAGCAGCAGGCGCACGCCGCGCAGGCTGGTCGGCGCCAGTTCGACGCGATCGCTGCGACGGCCCGCTTCGATAAGGGGCTGCAGCATTCTCATTTTTGGCGGCCGGTAGAGCACGGTAAGCGGGCGATGTTGGGCGAGGCAGATGGCCGCCATGTCCGGACAGCCCAGGTGCGCCGTCAGATAGATGATGCCGTTGCCGCGGGCTTCGGCTTCGGCGATCAGCGCCAGCGACATATCGGATACGATCAATCGGGTCGCGTGGAACTTCGGAAGGAACCAGACCGGTATCAGTTCCGTTGCAGCCTTGCCCGATTCGGAAATGTTCTGGCGCAGAATGCGCTGGAAATCGGTTTCATCGCGCCATGACCTGCCTCGCA
>JBKJUC010000088.1:0-5972 GCA_046590325.1 Burkholderiales bacterium
GATGAATTTGTCGAGCGCGCCGTTGTGGCGGAAGATTACCTCAACCTGGCGGCCAAAATAGCCGTTGAGCAGTTCCACCACCTGCTGCGGCGTGCGTGCTTCCGAAAGGGTGGTGAATCCGCGGATGTCCGAGAACAACACCGTGATCTGCCGGCTTTCGCCCTGGCGCGAAAGGCCGCCGTGGGCTACCAGTTCCTTGACGATGTGCGGATTGACGAAGCGCGAGAACTCGCGCACCGCCTGCTCGCGCTCGCGGCGCTCGCGCAGGTATTCCTGCAATGCGGCGACGAAATAGAACGCCCACGCGAACAGCAGCGGCCTGAGCACCGGCAGCAACTGCAGCCTGCCGATGCAAATGTACTCGGCGATCAGCAAAACAATGCTGGCCATAACCAGGCCGCCGCCGATCTGCAGGGTGTGGATCCGGGCGCGGAATGCGGCGAACAGCAATCCCAGCAGGGCCAGCGCCACGGCCAGGGGCCAGATCGCCGGGGCCGGTCGCAGGTAGTTGCCGTTTTTTAGATTATCGAGCGCGCTGGCAATAATGTCCGCGCCGTCGTAGCGGCTGTCGACTGCCGTTGTGCGTATGTCATGCAGGCCCGTGGCGGTCACGCCGATGATGACGATCTTGTCCTTGAATTCGTTCGGGTCCCGCTTGCGTTTCTGGCTGTTGAAATCGACGTACAGATCGGCGTAAGAAACATGTTCGCGACCGCCTTTGCCGCCCGGCCAGCTGAGCACTATGGATTCGATGTCCGGCACCGCCATGCCGAGGTCCTGCGCCACCCGCGCCGGCAGCGACGGAATCTTCCAGCCGTAGGCCTCCTGATAGACAAAATAGCGGCGGCCGATGCCGTCGGCATCAGCGAGAAAATTGATTGTGCCGAGCCGCCAGTTCTGCGGTGCCAGCGCTCTGGGCAGGGCGACATTCACGGTCGCTTCCTGGTTCGCGCCGGGCCCTGCGAAAGCGCCCAGTGCGGCCTGGACCTCGACAATAGGCACGCCGTAGGGATCGCCGGACACATCCTGGCGCACCGTCGGAAAGAACACGTTGGAATATTTCGCGACCGATTTGTTGAACAACTCGTCGGCATCCAGCCGGAAGATGTCCGGCTCAAAGAACATGACGTCGAAGACAATCGCGCGAGGCTTCTGCGCCGCAATGCCTTCGACCAGTTCCCCGTGCACCGAACGCGGCCACGGCCAGCGCCCGGCGTAGTCAGCCATGCGCTCCAGGCTTTGCTCGTCCGCGGCCACCACAATGACATCCGGATCGGGCTTGATCTTTGCGGCCTGGACGGCGACGAAACGGTCGGAAAACCGCGCCTCGGGCGCCTTCAGCCAGTCCAGCGAGGAGAATTCCAGGATCGCCGCGGCAGTGACCACGGCGAGCAGGGCGATGAGGGATTTGGCGGGAAGGCGCGGCACGGGCGCAGTCTACAAAAAAAACAGCGAAAAGGGGAAATGATAGCGAAAAGGGAAAAGGTTAAAGGGAAAAGTTGAATTCAAGAACAGTCAGGCGCACCCGCTTCGCCCGGCTATTCCACTTTCACCTTTAACCTTTCCCCTTTTACCTGCCCCTAAAGCCCCAACCGCTGCCATATTGCGCTGGCCGCTCCGGCCTGATTCAACGTATAGAAATGCAGGCCGGGAGCGCCCGCCGCGAGCAGCTTGTCGCAAAGTGCCGTGACCACATCCAGCCCAAAGGCCCGGATCGAAGCGGCATCGTCGCGGAAACCTTCGAGTTTGATGCGCATCCAGCGTGGAATTTCCGCGCCGCAGGCATCTGAGAAGCGCGCCAACTGCGAGAAATTTCCGATCGGCATGATGCCGGGCACGATCGGTACCGCGATGCCCGCCGCCTCGCAACCGTCGACGAACCTGAAGTAGGCATCGGCATTATAGAAATATTGCGTGATCGCGGAATTCGCGCCGGCGTCGATCTTGCGCTTGAAATTCTTGATCTCGTCGGCCGCGTTGTGCGTCTGCGGATGGTATTCCGGATAACAGGCGACTTCGATGTGAAACCAGTCGCCCGTTGTCTCGCGGATAAAGGCGACAAGCTCGTTCGCGTAGCGCAGTTCACCGCTCGAAGCCTGTCCGGACGGCAGGTCGCCGCGCAATGCGACGACATGGCGAATCCCGCTTTGCTTGTAGCGATCGAGAATTTCGGCGATTTCCGCCTTGCTGGATGCCACGCAGGAAAGGTGCGGCGCCGCGTTCTGACCGGCAGCACGGATTTCCATCACGGTATCCAGCGTCCCCTGCTGCGTCGAGCCGCCGGCGCCGAACGTGACCGAGAAAAAGCGCGGCTTCAATTGCGCCAACTGCTGCCAGGTCGCACGCAGCTTGGCTTTCCCGTCCTGAGTTTTGGGAGGGAAGAACTCGAAGCTAAAAACCGGTGACGGATGACGGGTGACGGGTGACATGGCAAAACCTATTTCTTAAGCGATCTCATGAGGGCGGAAATCGGGCGCAGAAGGCCTGAACTAGCGGCGAGAATGTCCTCGTCCTGAACTGGATATCCCCGATCCTTCGCAACGAGAATCGGGGTTTCCACTTCTGCAAGAGAACCTCTGGCCACCGAAGGAAACTGCGCGAATTCCCGCTTGCTTGTGCGCGCAGCGCCTTCTGCAATATTTGAGGGTACCGATACGGCCGCCCGCCTCAGCTGTGGGATCAGCCCAAGCTGCCTTTCCACCGGAAAGGCTGTTGTAACGGTGTAGACGTCCCGTACCAGGGACATCGCATCCTGCCACACACGCAGTTCGCGATGACCGGTCAGCTTCAACGGCCCTTCCCCGTTACTCGTCACCCATCACCTGTCACTCGTTACTGATCGGTATAGCCGCTCAGTAACGATAATGATCCGCCTTGTACGGACCGGCCTTGTTCACACCGATGTAGCGCGCCTGGGTGTCCGTCAAATCCGTGAGTTGCGCATTCAGCTTTTTCAGCTGCAGGCGCGCGACCTTCTCGTCCAGGTGCTTGGGCAGCACGTACACGCCCACCGGATACTTTTCCGTGTTGGCGAACAGCTCGATCTGGGCGATGGTCTGGTTGGCGAACGACGAAGACATTACATAGCTCGGATGGCCGGTACCGCAGCCGAGGTTCACCAGCCGGCCTTCGGCCAGCAGGATAATGCGTTTCGCCGGCTTTCCGTCCATGGCCGGGAAAATGACATGGTCGACCTGGGGCTTGATGTTTTCCCACGCGTATTGCTTGTCGGCGGTGATGTCGATTTCGTTGTCGAAGTGGCCGATGTTGCAGACGATCGCCTGGTCCTTCATTTTCTTCATGTGCTCGTGCGTGATCACATGGAAGTTGCCGGTGGCGGTGACGAAAATGTCACCCTTGTCGGCGGCGTAGTCCATGGTGACGACCCGATAGCCTTCCATCGCGGCCTGCAGCGCGCAGATGGGATCCACCTCGGTTACCCAGACCTGGGCCGAGAGGGCACGCAGCGCCTGTGCCGAACCCTTGCCGACATCGCCGTAACCGGCGACCACCGCGACCTTGCCCGCGATCATGACGTCGGTCGCGCGCTTTATGCCGTCCACCAGGGATTCACGGCAGCCGTACAGGTTGTCGAACTTGGATTTCGTGACCGAATCGTTGACGTTGATCGCCGGGAACTTGAGCATGCCGTCCTTCGCCATCTGGTAGAGGCGGTGCACGCCGGTGGTGGTTTCCTCGGTCACGCCCTTGATCTGCGCCAGGCGGGTCGAGTACCACTTCGGCTCTTTGGCCAGCTTCGCCTTGATGGCGGCAAACAATTCCGTTTCCTCTTCGCTGCCGGGCTTGGCGATCAGCGATGCGTCGGTTTCGGCACGCGCGCCCAGGTGCAGCAGCAGCGTGGCGTCGCCGCCATCGTCCAGGATCATGTTGGCGTGCCGGTTCTCTGGCCATTCGAAGATGCGGTGGGTGTAGTCCCAGTACTCGGCGAGGGTTTCACCCTTCACCGCAAACACCGGCGTACCCGTCGCCGCGATGGCGGCGGCGGCATGGTCCTGCGTCGAATAGATGTTGCAGGAAGCCCAGCGAACCTGCCCGCCCAGCGCCTGCAAGGTCTCTATCAGGACCGCGGTCTGGATGGTCATGTGCAGGGATCCGGTGATCCGGGCGCCGCGCAACGGCTGGGTTGCGGCGTATTCCTCGCGAATGGCCATCAGGCCGGGCATCTCGGTTTCGGCTATACGGATTTCCTTGCGCCCCCAGTCGGCAAGCGACAGGTCGGCGACATGGAAATCACGGGTCTTCTTCAAATCGAGTACGGCAGACATCGGCATTCTCCTCAGTCAAAAACAGGAGCGCCAAATGAAAACGGCGCTCACAATCGGTTCAGGGATTGTGAGCGCCGTTGGATCCTTTGCTGAGCCTGGCCCCGCCTGGCGGGGTCGCAGCGCTCCTCAGCGAACCCCCATTATAGGCATCCTCGGCACGCCAGGGAAGCTGGTCAGGCGGCCACAGTCTGCTTGATCCCGGCGTCGGCTTTGAGTGCCTCAACTTTATCGAGATTTTCCCAGGTGAATTCCGGCTCGTCCCGGCCAAAATGGCCGTATGCCGCGGTTTTCTCGTAAATCGGCCGCAGCAGGTCGAGCATGGCTACGATGCCCTTGGGGCGCAGGTCGAAATGCTTCTGCACCAACTGGGCGATTTTCTCGTCGGCAATTTTTCCTGTGCCGAAGGTGGTGACCATCACGCTGGTGGGCTTCGCGACGCCGATCGCGTAAGACACCTGAAGCTGACATTTTGTGGCAAGTCCCGCGGCGACAATGTTCTTTGCGACATAGCGCGCCGCGTAAGCCGCCGAACGGTCGACTTTCGACGGATCCTTGCCGGAGAAGGCGCCGCCCCCATGGGGCGCCGCGCCGCCGTAGGTGTCGACGATGATCTTGCGCCCCGTCAGTCCACAATCACCCTGCGGCCCACCAATCACGAAGCGGCCCGTGGGATTGACCAGAAACTTGATTTCGCCTTTGATCAGGTTCTTCGGCAGCACCGGCTTGATGATCTCCTCGATCACGGCCTCGCGAATCTTCTCGAGCGAGATGTCGGGAGAATGCTGGGTCGAAAGCACCACCGTGTCGATCGAATCGGGCTTGCCGTTCACATAGCGGACGGTAACCTGGGATTTCGCATCGGGCCGCAGCCAGGGCAAGCGCCCGTCGCGGCGCAGCTCCGACTGGCGCTGGACCAGCCGGTGGGCGAGATGGATTGCCAGGGGCATCAGGACCGGCGTTTCGTCGCACGCGTAGCCGAACATGAGGCCCTGGTCGCCGGCGCCCTGATTCAGCGGATCGTCCTGGGCCTTGTCCACGCCTTGCGCGATGTCCGGCGACTGCTTGTCGTAAGCAACCAGCACGGCGCAACCCTTGTAGTCGATGCCGTATTCGGTGTTGTCGTAGCCGATGCGCTTGATGGCTTCGCGCGCCACCTGCTGGAAATCCACTATCGCATTGGTGGTGATCTCGCCAGCCATCACGACGAGGCCTGTGTTCACCAAAGTTTCCGCCGCTACTCGGGAGAATTTGTCCTGGGTTAAGATAGCGTCCAGTACCGCATCTGATATCTGGTCCGCCACCTTGTCCGGATGACCTTCGGATACCGACTCTGACGTGAAGAGGAAATCGTTCATTCAGATACTCTGTAAAGGTTCGGGAGAGTCGGTGAGGATAGCAAAAACCCGACAAAAGAACAAAACGAAAAACCGAATAAGTTCATGCTCATAGGGATGTTGCGGCTTTTCGCCGGATTGCCGCTGTCCTGGTTTCATGCGGCGGGAAGCGCCCTGGGCTGGGTTGTTTACTGGCTTTCCCCCACGTATTCGGCGCGGCTGCGCGAGAACCTGCTGCGAGGCAGGTCATGGCGCGATGAAACCGATTTCCAGCGCATTCTGCGCCAGAACATTTCCGAATCGGGCAAGGCTGCAACGGAACTGATACCGGTCTGGTTCCTTCCGAAGTTCC
>JBKJUC010000109.1:0-3012 GCA_046590325.1 Burkholderiales bacterium
ATCCGTGCAGAGGATTGCTTCCGCGCTAAGGCCCCAGGTGCTGGATGACGTGGGGCTCATTGGCACCCTGAGATGGCAGGCGACGGAGTTTCAGGTTCGCACCGGCATCCGCTGCAAAGTCGATTTGCCGGCGGAGGAACCCGTTGTAGACCGTGTGCGCGCAACCGCGGCCATCTTTTTGATCCTTCGCAAGGGGCTAAATCTACGCGGAACAAAATGCAGACCACGCGCCGCCACGACAGGCGCCTGCCAATGATCCATCCGAACCATGGGCAACGTCGGGCCGAAAGAAAGGGCGGGCCTCGCGGCCGCGCCCCAGGTGGCGGTGTGAATTACTGCGGTGTGAATTACATAGCCGTCAGGATCCCGTTTACCATCATCAGAACCCCCTCCAGCGGCCCATCCGAAACGGAGAGCGCCGTCGTCCCGCGGATCACGCGGTCGTGGATGACCGAGGTGCTTTGCCCGAATGCCGAGTGGTAGTTGGCAAGCTTGAGGTAAACGCCGTATCCCTCGTAGAGCGTCGGCCCACGGTGATCCAGCTTCAGCACGCCGTTGACCCATGCCTTAAAGAAGCCATCGGTACCCGAGGACCATTTCACATGGTAGACAAAGTCGTACCAGCCGCCCTCCACGACCGGGCCAGCATCCGCCCCGAAACTGTATTGGTTTCCGGCGCTGTCCATGACCACGTCCGGACCAGCATGGCCGCGAAAGGACATCCGGCCGTCAGACCCGGTGAAGATGTGGAAATTCGCCTGTCCTCCCTGATTTCTGGTGTCGTGGAAATCGAAAATCACGCCCCAGGAACCGGCAGGCGGGGTGACGTAGTCCGAAGGAAACTGGACTGAGTGCGCCCACCAGGCTTCCCGCCCCTGGTAGCCGTCGGTGGTCGACTGGGGTAGCGCGACATCGTTGCGCTCGTGAGAGCCGCTGCCGGAGACGTTGTTGTCGCCCGGTTCCGTGTGCAGGCGCAGGGCGGTTCCGCCATCGCGTCCGACGTCTACGACGGTCGCACGGTTGGTTCCCGCTTTCTGCTCCACCCACCACACATTATCGTTGGACACTCCATCACCGGTGCCGCTGCGGAAAGGACTCGTTGCGAAGGTGGCGAAAAATTGCACTGTGTCAGGTTGCGCCAGCCCCTCTGTCTTTACCGATACCGGTGAAGCCGTCCAGGCCGAATGATTGGGAACGGCGTCATAGGCGCTCACGCGGTAGTTGTAGGTCGTGGCGGCGGCAAGCCCGGTGTGCTGGAACGATGTTGTGGTGGTCGTCCCCAGCGCAACGTCATTGAGGTAGACGTAGTAGCCCTGGACACCGACGTTGTCGGTCGAGGCACTCCAGGTCAGATTGATCTGGGTTGCCGAGACCGCCGTTCCGGCAAGCCCCTCCGGAACGGAGGGAGGGGTGGTGTCGGGCGGGGATTTCCCGGTGGTCGTTACGGATACCGGCGCCGTCCACGCCGAATGGTTCGGCACGGCATCGTAGGCGCTCACGCGGTAGTTGTAGGTGGTGCCCGCAGTGCGGCCGATATGCTTGAACGACGTCTGCGTCGTTACCCCAAGCGCAACGTCATTGAGGTAGACGTAGTAGCCCTTGACACCGACGTTGTCGGTCGAAGCGTTCCACCTCAGGTTGATCTGGGTCGACGAGGCGGCTCTGCCCACGAGGCCGGTGGGGACCGAGGGCGCCTGTGTGTCCTGGGCTGCCGCAGGAAGGGCTACGCCGAGGAAAAATGCCAGGGCGACAAAGTGCATCGCCAGCGTCGCGCGCCTGGATTGGAACATTGAAGCGCTTGTGACGGCTTTGCTGCTTCTGCTGTTCGGGGAGGCGGGCGGGGGATCTACGGGAAATTTCGATGATGGGATGCTTTGATCAGTCAAGGAGGCAACAAGATTCATTTGAAATCCTTTCAAAATGGTCCTGCATGACTCTGCCGAAGCCTCTTCTCGCAATGGTTATGCCATGAAAATAAGATTCATTATTTACAGATAGTTAACGATAAAATTGTAGAATTATCACTATAAAAATGTAGTGAAACAGCGACAAAAAGTCAGGAAAACATGGTCCGTTCGGTCCATCCCCGCACACCGCTCGCGACCCTGCTTCGGGCGTACCTTGGTTCCCGCGCCGACAGAGAATCTGCTGGTCGTGATTTATGGCTTTTGGCGACTACCGGATTTCCGCGATCACCGGCGCGCCGCAACCACCGGCACCGCGATGCGATGTCCTGGCGATCGGCGGCAGGTTTTCAGGGGACAGCGTTGAGCCTGGTTGCCGCCGCCATCTCTCGCTCTGGGGAGGACGGGCTGGCGACGGACCTGCAGCGGGGCTCTGCACCAGGGTTTTTAAAAATGAAATCAGGACAACGCATCCCGGCATCAGATTCCCCGGACCCCGAGCTGCGCTTCGCCGATTCCGGGCGAGTCAACTTGCCCGAGCCGGTGATATGCAACGTCCTCCTCGTCGAGGACGATCCCCACCTGCTTTTCGCGTTGCGGGAACTGCTGGATGGTCCGGACCGGAATGTCGTCGTCGCGGAAACCGGCGCCGAAGCCTTGCGTTGCTTCCTGATCAGCGATTTCGCCGTCATCATCCTGGACGTGAAGATGCCGGATATGGATGGCTTTGCGGCCGCACGGCAGATTCGAAAGCGCGAGCAATCGCGCAATACCCCGATCATTTTCCTGACCGGCTCCGGCGCGGACGCTGCTTCCATATTTCGCGGTTACGAGGCAGGGGCCGTGGACTATCTGGTCAAGCCGGTGGTGCCGCAGATCCTGACGGCAAAAGTATCGGTATTCATCGACCTCTACCGGAACAGCGTGGCGCTCAGCCGGGAAATCGACGCGCGCAAACTGATCGAGGAGGACCTGCGCAAAGCCGGGGAGAGGCTGCGCGCGTCAACGGCGCAAATCGAGTCGGAGCGCGAGGACGAGCGCACCCGCCTGGCGCGCGAGATCCATGACGGACTCGGTCAGGCATTGACGGGGTTGAGGATGGACCTGT
>JBKJUC010000189.1:0-28959 GCA_046590325.1 Burkholderiales bacterium
GAAGCGGGCGGACATCCAGGTCGCCACCGTGCCGGGCGCGCTCGAGATCCCGCTCGCGCTGCAGAAACTGGCGTGTACGGAAAAATTCGATGCCCTGGTCGCGTTGGGGGCAGTGATCCGCGGCGAAACCTACCACTTCGAGGTGGTGTCCAAGGAATCGGCGGCCGGCGTGATGTCGGTACAGCTCCATACCGGCGTTCCGGTCGCCAATGGCATACTCACTACGAACACCGACGACCAAGCCGCAGCGCGCGTGACAGAAAAAGGAGCGGACTGCGCTCGGGCCGCGGTCGAAATGGCAAACCTGGTGAAGGCAATCGATGAAAAACAGTAGGCGCAGGGCGCGCGAGTTCGCGCTGCAGGCGCTGTATCAGTGGCTGGTGAACGAATCTCCCGCGGACGCGCTGCTCGCCCAGCTCAAGGAACAAAAGGAATTCGCCAAGGCCGATGCGGCGCTGGCGGAAGCCTTGCTGCGTGGCGTGGTCGCGGATGCCGATGCCTTGCGCGCGCTCCTGAAGCCTTGCCTGGACCGGCCGGTGAAGGAATTGTCGCCTGTCGAGCATGCACTGCTGCTGCTCGCTGCCTGCGAACTGCGCGACCAGTTGGAAACGCCTTACCGGGTCGTCATCAACGAGGCGGTCGAACTGGCGAAGAGCTTCGGCGGCACCGACGGCCACAAGTACGTCAACGGCGTGCTGGACAAGCTGGCGCTGGGGCTGCGCCCGAACGAAGCCCGCGGCCCCCGCGTTCAGACTGCTAAACCTTAGATGTCACCGCAAAGGCGCAAAGGACGCAAAGGGAACGCAAAGGAAAGCGAAGGACGAAAGAGAGTAGGAAAAAAATTGCCGATATGGGATTCGTTGGCCTGGATTGGCAATGTGAGGGGTTTGGACATCGAGCCTTGTTCTTGCTTTCCTTTGCGCGCTTTTCTTTGCGTCCTTTGCGCCTTTGCGGTGAAAGGTTAGATAAAAAGGGGAGATAAAAATGGCAGAAGCAGCCGCACCGAAGAAACTCACGATTTTCGATCTGCAGGCCAAGGTTGACCGGGGCGAGAAGATTTTCCAGGTCACTGCCGTGGACTATCCGACGGCACAGCTGGTGGACCGTTCCGGGATCGATTGCATCCTGATCGGTGATTCGCTGGGCATGACAGCATTGGGTTATTCCGGCACCGTGCCGGTGACCATGGATGAAATGATCCACCACGCCAAGGCGATTTCCCGCGCGGCGAAACGGGCGATCCTGGTCGGCGACCTGCCGCTCGGCGCCTATCACGCCTCGACCGCCGATGCGATCAACAACGCGATGCGCATGTTGAAGGAAGGCGGCACCGACGTCGTCAAGATCGAGGGCGGCGAGGATTTCGCGCCGATGGCCGAAGCCGTGGTCAAGTCCGGGGTGCCGGTCATGGCGCACATCGGCCTGACGCCGCAACTGGTCTCCAAGTTGGGCGGCTTCAAGGTTCAGGGCAAGAGCGCGGAAACCGGCGTGCAGTTGCTGAGGGATGCGCTGGCGATGGAAAAGGCCGGCTGCTTCGCCATCGTGCTCGAGGCGATTCCGGACCGTGTCGCCCAGGTCATCACCGAGAAGCTCTCGATCCCGACCATCGGTATCGGCGCTGGACCGCATTGCGATGGCCAGAACCTGGTGCTCCACGACATGGTCGGCCTGTTCGATCGCTTCACGCCGAAGTTCGTCAAGCGCTACGCCAACTGTTGGGACGTCATCTCCAAGGCGCTGACGGATTTCCAGGAAGACGTCCACAAGGGCCAGTTCCCGCTGGCCGAGCACAGCTTCACCATGAAGGAAGACGAGTACCAGGCTTTCCTGAAGAAACTGAAGGGCTGAACACCGCGCGCAATCTGAACTCTGGCAGTGAAATCTAGCGGCGCCTGTCGCTCAGGAATCCGCTTTCTGTGAGTTTGCCGCCGACCGACTTGCGCCGGGCAAGCCAGGCTTCGTACTCGGCAGGAGGCAGCGGTTTGGCGATGAAGTAGCCCTGTGCTTCGTCGCAGCCCAGCGAAGTCAGCAGCATCAGTGCCGCGTGATCTTCGACGCCTTCCGCCACCACTTTCAGGCCGATGTTGTGGCCGAGCTCGATGGTTGAGCTGACGATAACCCGGTCATCCTTGTCGGTCACCATGTTGCGCACAAAGGAGCGGTCGATTTTCATTTCCTGGACCGGCAGCTTGCGGATGTAGGACAGCGACGAGTAGCCGGTGCCGAAATCGTCGATCGACAAGCGCACGCCGATCTCGTGCAACCGTTGCAGTGTCTCCAGGGCCCGAGCGGGATCCTCCATGACGCCGCTTTCCGTGATTTCCAGGCAGATTAACGGCGGTGGAATGCCGTATTTGGCCGCGAGCGTGGAAACCATCTCCGGCAGGTCGGTGCTCATCAGGTCGCGCGCCGACATGTTCACGGATACTTTCACGTCGATGCCGCGCGCGTGCCAGTCGCCACACTGCCGCAGCGCCCGCTCTAGCACCCAGCGCGTAACCGCCCTGATGTAACCGGTCTGTTCGGCGAAGGGGATGAAATCGATCGGGGAAACGAAGCCGCGCTCGGGATGGACCCAGCGCACGAGGGCCTCCACGCTGTCGGAAGCGCCCGTGCGCAAGTCCACCTTGGGCTGGTAGTAAAGCGTGAGCTGGTCTCCTTCCACGGCACTGCGCAATTCCCCCAGCAGCGAGAGATGGCTGGGTTTGCCGTGTTCGAACCCCGGGTCGTAGTGCACGACGCCGCTGTTGTTGCGCTTGGCGACGTACATTGCAATGTCGGCGCGGCGTATCAGCGTGGCCACATCCTCGGCGTGGTCCGGATAGGCGGCGACGCCGATGCTGGCGCTCAGGTCGATCGGCTGGTCCTGGGCCACGATGGGTGTTTCGAGGGCACGCTGGATCTGCTGTACGACGGTGGCGGCCCGGGCCGCCCCGCCGGCGGGCAGCAGTACCGTGAACTCGTCACCACCAAAGCGGGCCGCGATTTCCGAGCCGCGCAGCAGTTGCTGCAACCGCCGGGAGACTTCCTGCAGCACCTGGTCGCCGACCGGATGGCCGAGGCTGTCGTTGATGGGCTTGAACCGGTCCAGGTTAAGCATCAGTACACTCACCGAGTTGCCGCTGCGCCGGCTGGCTTCGATTGCTTCCGCCAGTTTGTTGTTGAACATGGCGCGGTTCGGCAGGCCGGTCAGCGTGTCCTCGTAAGCAAGACGCAGGATCCTGGATTCGCGTTCGAAAATGCCCTCGACCATATGGTTGAAACTTTCGGCCAGGTCGCCGATTTCGTCTTGCCGCACGACGTCCGCCTTTTGCGAATAATCACCGTCGCGGATCTTGCGGGCAACGCCGGCCAGCCGGTCGATGGGCCTGGCGATGCCGCGGGCGATGACCACGCTGCCCAGCAGCGAGAGCAGGACGCTGGAAAGCGCGAGCCACAGCAAGGTGTTGCGCAGCTGGATGAAAGGCGCAAGGCTTTCCTTCAGCGAGCGCTGCAGCACCGCCGCAATCTCGATGCCGCCGCGCTGATGCAACACCGAAGGCAGGGTTTCATAATTCTCGCCGCCCAGCGGCATGGTGAAAGCGGCCTGCATGCCGCCGAGATTGGCGACGAGCTGGCTGCGGGGCGCGGGCGGCAGCGTAGATGCATCCACATTCCACGCGCCGCCGTCGGTGCGGGAGACGAACGAAACCTGCAGTGCGGATAGCGCGAGCAGGTCGAGTGCCACGGCGTCGTCGATGACGAAGCCCATCGCCACCCAGGCGATCGGGATCGGCGCGAGGACCGGCACCACGACGATCTGGTAGGGGCGTCCGTCGATCAGCACGATGTCCAGTGCCTTGCCTTTCCCCTGTGCGGTTTCTATCAGTTCCGGATAGGGGAAATTGCGTGCCCCCGGATCGGAATGCAGGGTATCGGCCAGCATTTTCTTCTGCAGGTCGGCGAGCATGACCACGCTGGCGTTGATGCGGCGCCCATGGTTTCCCAGTACCGACACGATGGTGCCTTGGTCCCGGGTTGCGATGGCTTCGCGAAAGGCAAAATCGGCCGCGAGCACCGAGGCGGCCTGCGCCAGCTGTTCGCTGTTCTGGGCCAGGAGGCGGCGGAACACGCGCTCGCCCACTGCGAGATCCCGGGCGATCTGGGTCTTGGCGATGCGCTCGTTCGCCGCGCTGACCATGACGAAGGCGACGACCTGCACGAAGCTCAGCAGCAGGACGAAAAAAACGACGATGCGGGTCTGGAGGCTGCGTAACACCAAAGGCGTCGGCTATCTGTTTGCCGGGGCGGTCTGCGGCGGCGAAAGTTCGAGGCGGAAAGCTGCATTCTCTGCGCCGCCGTCGGCCAGCTTGAGCGGGCGCGGCGCGGTTTCCACCTTTGCGTACGGATGCCAGATGTGCAATGAATACTCGCCGGACGGCAGGCCGTCCAGCCTGGCTGCGCCGGACTTGTCGGTCTTTGCGAAATAAGGCGTGTCGACGACGTAGATGTAGCCGACCATCCAGTCGTGGATGTTGCAGCCGAGAACCACCGGCCCGGGCTTGTCGAATTTAACCGGTTTCGACGGCGTGCCGGAATAGAGTTTGAGCTCGAACGGTCGGGCCGGGGAAAACGAGTAGACGTGATGGCGGATGTTGTCCTTGTTGGGAAAGCGTACCAGGGCGCCCGCCTGTATCGGCACCACCAGCGGCAGGAATTCCTTGTCCACCTGGTCCATCGTCCCGGGTTGCACCGCAGCCCCGGCTGTTGCACCGACCGGCATCGCATAGAGAACGGCATCGGCGACCGGCGCGCCATTGCCGTCGGTGACACTACCCGTCACGGAGGCGGCGAATGCCTGGCCCGGGACTGCCAATAGCAGTGCGATGCAGGCAAGTTGCGCGGGCAGCATGGATGGGAACCGTGGCGTCACTTGGTGACGGTGTCGCGCTTGATCGGCGCCAGCAGCTTGAGCAGTTCGTTTTTCTCGCGCTGGCCGACCCGGTTGCCGTCGAGCACCGTGCGAAGATGCTCCACCCCGGCATTGAACTCCGCTTCGGTGATATCGAGGCCCGCATGCACGTCTTTCATGCTGTCGCCCGTGTACTCGCATGGGCCTTGTGCCAGGGCGCAGAATTTTTCGTTCAGCTTTTCACGCAGCCGCTTCATGTTGACCTTCTTGAACGAACGACTGGTGCGCGGGTCGGTTCTGGACAGTTCCAGGAATTGGTCCACCACCCGCGCAACCACGGTTGCACCGCCCATTCGGGCATACAAGCTATCATCGGAGTGATAGTCTGCCGCCAGCAGGACTGCAGGAAAGACCGAAAAAACTGCGGCAAGGAAAAGTTTTTTCAGCATCGTTTATGCTTTGACACGAATGTAGCGGTCCACCGAATGTAGCAGTCCACAATGTCCAATCTTAAACGAAATCTCGCAAATCAATCATGAAACGTCTCCTCGTCCTGTTGCTGATGTGCGCCGGTATTGCGCAAGCCGACCTCCTGCCGGAACCTGGAGGCCGCTTGCTGGCGACCGGTGGCGTCACCCAGATCGAAGGTACTGGCGGCGGCGGACTGGTGCCCTGGGCGCTGATTGCCGGCTATGGAACGCGTGACCAGACCGGGCTCACTGTGTTCTACACCCAGGCAGACCCCAGCGATTTTCGCCTGCACGCGGCCGGGCTGGCCGTGGGAATCCACGATCGCGTCGAAGTGTCGATCGCGCAGCAGCGTCTGGGCCTGGGCAGCACCGTTCCGGGGGAAAGCATCGATCAGGACATGCTCGGCATCAAGCTGAAAGTTCTCGGCGACGCGGTATTCGACCAGGACCGCTGGTGGCCCCAGATCGCGATAGGCGCGATCTACAAGCATAACAACGACATGGCCGTGCCGCGCCTGCTCGGCGCAAAGCGTGATGCCGATACGGATTTTTACGTCGCCGCCACCAAGGTCTATCTTGCCGGGTTGCTGGGGCGCAATGTCCTGTTGAATGCGACGTTGCGCGCCACCCGCGCCAATCAACTCGGCCTGCTTGGCTTCGGGGGTGACAGCAATGACCACTATGAAGTCCTGGCCGAAAGTTCCGTTGGGGTCTTTCTATGCGACAGCCTGCTCCTGGGGGCGGAGTACCGCCAGAAGCCGGACAATCTGAGCGCATTCCGCGAACAGGATTTTTACGACATCTATCTCGCTTTCGTTCCGAACAAGCGCATAGCCGTCACCGTGGCTTATGCGCAGCTCGGCCAGATCGCGGACAAGATGGATCAGGAGGCGCTGTACGTATCGCTGCAGCTGAGTTTCTAAGAACCCCGCGGCAATAGAGGCAACGATATGCAACGACCAGCATGCTGTCCGTCTTGTATCCTTTTCCCGCCGTTCTATTTTTTCCTGCCTTTATTTTTTTCTTTGCGTGCCTTTCTTTGCGCCTTGGCGCCTTTGCGGTTAAGGGTTTCGCCCTAAGCTCTGGCGGTGATAGCGAAAATGCCCGACGCACGGACAATGCGCTGGTCGCCGACATGGAGGTAGACGTTGCAGAATGCCAGCGTGCGGCCCACTTTCTGAATGTCGGCGCTGCTTTCAATCCAGTCGCCGAGTTTTGCGCTGCCGGCGAAGTCGGTGGATACGGAAGCCGTTACGGCCTTGACGGGCGGATCCGCCGACGTCGCCATCGCATAGCCCAGCGCGATATCCGCCAATGTCATGAACAGGCCGCCGTGGACGGAGCCGCGCGCGTTGAGGTGATGTTCCATGACCCGCAGGCCGATTCTGAGCGCCTTGCCATTTCCCTTCGAGTAAAAAGGGCCGGTTCTGTCGAGGAAGGGACTGCTACGGAACAGCGGTTCGAATCCTTCGGGTATGGTGTCGGCCATGTGGTCTGCGCATGCGGCATGATGTGAAGGTCCCCGAGTTTGGCACATTCGCGCCAGGCACCGCCAAGTCCGGCAGGCCGTTTAAACTGACAGGGTTCCCTACCGCGAATCGCCGCCCGTGCCATCGGAATTCGAACTGATCGCCAAGTACTTCACCCGCCCGCCGCGGCATTCCGTGCTGGGCGTCGGCGATGACGCGGCCCTGGTTGCCGTAAGTCCGGGCCACGAAGTCGCCGCTTCGACCGACATGCTGGTAGAAGGCGTGCATTTCTTTGCCGATGTGAGCCCGCTCTCGCTGGGGCACAAGGCACTCGCGGTCAACCTTTCGGACCTCGCGGCGATGGGCGCCACGCCGCGATGGGCCATGCTGGCCCTGTCGCTGCCGGCAGCTGACGAGGAGTGGGTAAAGGATTTTGCCGCCGGGTTTTTTGCCTTGGCCGAGCGGTACGACGTCGACCTGATAGGCGGCGACACCACCCGCGGTCCGCGCAATATCTGCGTCCAGGTGATGGGCGAGGTGGAGCAGGGCAAGGCCCTGCGGCGCGACGGGGCGAAGCCCGGCGACGACGTCTGGGTATCGGGGCATCTGGGGGACGCTGCCGCGGCTGTCGCGCATCGCAAGGGCGAACTCCTGCTGCAGGAACCGCTGCTCAGCCAGTGCACGGCAAGGCTGGACCGGCCGACTCCGCGTGTCGAACTGGGCGGCAGGCTCGTGGGGTTCGCCAGCAGCGCAATCGATATTTCCGACGGCCTGACCGGCGACCTCGGCCACATCTGCGAACGCTCCCGCGTCGGTGCCGAAATCGGCTATTCGCAAATCCCCTGTTCTGCAGGACTGACGCCGCTCAGGCATCATGTGCCGGTGATGCGTTCGATCCTGGCCGGCGGCGACGACTACGAACTGTGCTTTACCGCCGCACCCGGTAACCAGTCCGGGATCCATTCGCTCGCGAAAAGCCTGGGCCTGGCGCTTACCCGCATCGGCAGAATCACCGAAGGCAACTCGGTTACCGTGCTCGACGAAAAAGGACAACCCATGCGGCTGCAGGAACAAGGTTTTGACCATTTCCGCTGAACCTTACGGCCGGGCTTCCGTGCGCTTCGTGTTTTCGCATCCGGCGCATTTCATCGCGTTCGGCTTTGGCATCGGCCTGGCGCCCGTGGCACCCGGCACCTTTGGCACGATGCTGGCTTTTCCGATCTACATGCTGCTTGCGCCGCGCCTGGATCCGTACGAGTTCACGCTCCTGCTGCTGGCCATGTTCGTGATCGGCATCTGGGCCTGCGAACTCAGCGGCAAGAAGCTCGGCGTGCACGATCATGGCGGCATGGTCTGGGATGAGACCGTAGCCTTCCTGCTGGTGTTGTTCCTGATACCGAACCAGCTTGTGTGGCAGGCTTTTGCCTTCCTGCTGTTCCGCCTGTTCGATATTTTCAAACCGGCGCCGATCCGCCATTTCGACCGCAGCATACGCAATGGCGCGGGCGTGATGCTCGATGATCTGCTGGCGGCGTTCTATACGCTGCTGTGCCTCGCCGCCTGGAAGTTTATTTTCGGTTGACGTCATGGATGCGGAACTCTACGAAGTGTCGGGGAAAGTGGGCGACGCGCTGAAGGCGAAGGCGCTGGTGATGGCCGCCGCGGAATCCTGCACGGGCGGCTGGATCGGCCAGGCGGTGACCATGGTGCCCGGCAGTTCGAAATGGTTCGATCGCGGCTTCGTGACTTACACGAACGAGGCCAAGCAGGAGATGCTCGGCGTCAGCGCCGAGACGCTGGGGAAATTTGGGGCGGTATCCGAGCAGACGGTGCGGGAAATGGCGGCTGGTGCGCTGAAGGCGAGCCATGCGCAGATTTCGGTAGCGGTAAGCGGCGTGGCCGGGCCGGATGGGGGAACGCCGAAAAAACCCGTCGGCACGGTGTGCATCGCCTGGTGCAAGGCAGGAGCGGAACCCGTTGCGCGCACGCACCGATTTCAGGGCGACCGCGATTCGGTGCGCCGCCAGACCGTGATCGCGGCGCTCGAGGGCGTCCTCGTACTGGTAAGCGGAAAAGCCGGCTGAGGATTGCCGTCAGCAGTCTGGTTCTTGAGCCTCAATCCCTTTAACATCAGTTAGTTGCCGATTGCGGCAGGAAAAAGTTTGCAGTACTGTATATAAAACCAGTATATTGATTCCGTAGAAGGAATCGACGCCGAAAACGGGGCCAGAAGCGGCTTGCCGTTCCCGGCAACCGGCGAGGAAACGCCGGCCGGCCGCGGCTTGCGTCTCCGATGGAAATGGACAATTACTGGGGGGTAATCATGCGAATGAATGATGCAATAATGCTGCGCTCAGAAGAAGGGAAAAACATGGACGAAAACAGAAGCAAGGCGCTGGCCGCGGCCCTCTCCCAGATCGAAAAGCAATTCGGCAAGGGCTCGATCATGCGCCTGGGCGAGCACGAGATCGCCAAGGACATCGAAGTGGTTTCGACCGGATCGCTGGGCCTGGACCTGGCGCTGGGGATCGGGGGCCTGCCACGCGGGCGCATCGTCGAAGTCTACGGTCCGGAATCCTCCGGCAAGACCACGCTAACGCTGTCGGTCATTGCCCAGATGCAGAAAATGGGCGGTACCGCGGCATTTATCGACGCGGAACATGCACTCGATCCGCAGTATGCGGGCAAGCTCGGCTGTAAAGTCTCCGAGCTGCTGATCTCGCAGCCGGACAACGGCGAGCAGGCTCTGGAAATCGCGGACATGCTGGTGCGATCCGGTTCCGTGGACGTGGTGGTGATCGACTCGGTCGCCGCGTTGACGCCGAAAGCGGAAATCGAAGGCGAAATGGGCGAGCCGCAGATGGGCCTGCAGGCGAGGCTGATGTCCCAGGCGCTGCGCAAGCTGACCGCCAACATCAAGCGCTCCAACACCCTGGTGATTTTCATCAACCAGATCCGCATGAAGATCGGCGTGATGTTCGGCAACCCGGAAACCACCACCGGCGGCAATGCGCTCAAGTTCTATGCCTCGGTGCGCATCGACATCCGCCGCATCGGCGCCATCAAGAAGGGCGACGAGGTGGTCGGCAACGAAACCCGGGCGAAGGTGGTGAAGAACAAGGTTGCGCCACCGTTTCGCCAGGCCGAATTCGACATTCTCTACGGCGAGGGCATCTCGCGCGAAGGCGAAATCATCGAACTTGGCGTCTTGTACAAGGTCATCGAAAAGTCGGGCGCGTGGTACAGCTACGGCAAGGATCGCATCGGCCAGGGCAAGGACAATACCCGGGAATTTCTGAAGGAGAATCCGGAAATGGCGCAGGAGATCGAACGCAAGATCCGTGACCACGTGGCCGACAAGCCGCTGGTCCAGGTCGTCGCCGAGGAGTAAAAGCTGCGGCAGGTTCCGAGCCTGAAGGGACGCGCGCTGAAAGCGCTGGCGCGCCGCGAGCATTCGCGCGCCGAGTTGCAGGTAAAACTGCAGCCGCATGCCGAGAATCCGGCGGAAGTGGAGAGCCTGCTTGACGACCTCGAGAAACGAGGCTGGCTGTCGGAGGCGCGCTTTGTCGAGCAAGTGACCGCCGTGCGCCGGCGAAAATTCGGCGCCGGCCGGATCCTCCACGAGCTGCGTGAAAAAGGCGTGTCCGAGGCCGCCATCGAGGCCGCCCAGTCGGAGCTCAAAGGCAGCGAGATCAAGGCGGCACGCTCGATCTGGAAAAAGAAGTTCGGCTCCCTGCCGCAAACCCTCGAACAGAGGGGAAAACAGTCGCGTTTCCTCGCCAGCCGGGGCTTCTCCCCGGAGACGGTACGGACGGTGCTCAAGGGTGGCGGCGACGAGCAGTAGCCCGCTGCTGGCCGTGATGCAATAATTCGCTCCCTGCCGGCCGGCGCTCCAATCCCCGGCCGGCCGGTCATTTGAATCCTACGGTTACCCGAGCGATGAAAAGCAGCGAAATCCGCAGTCGTTTCCTCGATTATTTCCACAGACAGGGCCATACCGTCGTCGCGTCGAGCCCGCTGATCCCGGGCAACGATCCGACCTTGCTGTTCGCCAATGCCGGCATGGTCCAGTTCAAAGATGTGTTCCTCGGCCAGGACAAGCGCCCCTACGTGAGGGCCACAACCTCGCAGCGCTGCGTGCGCGCGGGGGGCAAGCACAACGACCTGGAAAACGTCGGCTACACCGCGCGCCATCACACCTTTTTCGAGATGCTGGGCAATTTTAGCTTCGGCGACTATTTCAAGCGCGATGCCATCCGCTTCGCCTGGGAACTGCTGACGAAGGAATACGGGCTCGATCCGAACCGGCTGTGGGTCACCGTCTACGAAACCGATGACGAGGCCTACGACCTCTGGGCAGACGACATCAAGGTGCCGAAGGAGCGCATCGCGCGCATTGGCGACAAACCGGGCGGGCAGAAATTCCAGAGCGATAACTTCTGGCAGATGGGCGATACGGGTCCCTGTGGTCCCTGCACGGAAATCTTCTACGACCACGGTCCCGGCATCGAAGGTGGCCCCCCCGGAACGCCCCACGCGGACGGCGACCGTTACATCGAAATCTGGAACCTGGTGTTCATGCAGTTCAACCGCGACGAGGCGGGCACGATGCACACGCTGCCGAAGCCGTCGGTGGACACGGGCATGGGCCTTGAGCGAATCGCAGCGGTGCTGCAGGGCGTGCATAGCAATTATGATATTGACCTGTTCCAGGACCTCATCAAGGGGGCAGCCAGGGTCACCGGTGCGAAGGACCTGGCATCGAGTTCGCTGCGTGTGATCGCCGACCACATCCGCGCCTGTTCCTTCCTGATCGTCGATGGCGTGATCCCCGGCAACGAAGGCCGCGGCTATGTGCTGCGCCGGATCATCCGCCGCGCCATCCGCCACGGCTACAAGCTGGGCCAGAAGCAGCCGTTCTTCCACAAGCTGGCCGGGGACCTTGCGCGCGTCATGGGCGATGCCTATCCGGAACTACGTTCCTCGGAGAAGCGCGTGACCGACGTGCTCAAGCAGGAGGAAGAACGCTTCGCCGAGACGCTGGAAAACGGCATGAAAGTGCTGGAAAACGCGCTGCATCGCGAGGACCGCATGCTCGACGGCGAAACCGTGTTTCAGCTCTACGACACGTTTGGCTTTCCGGTGGATCTGACCGCCGACATCGCGCGCGAGCGCGGCATCACCCTGGACATGGCTGGCTTTGAGTCGGCGATGTCGCGGCAGCGCGAGCAGGCGCGGGCCGCGGGCAAGTTCAAGGCCAGCGTGGGCGTGACGTACTCGGGCGACAAGACGCTTTTCACCGGCTACGAACGGCTTACGGGCGAGGGCAGCGTAGCGGCGATTTACGTCGACGGCACCGCCGTGCAGGAAATCAACTCGGGGCAAAAGGCCATCGTGGTGCTGGATGCCACGCCCTTCTACGCCGAGTCGGGCGGCCAGGTGGGCGACAAGGGCGAGCTCGTGGCCGCCAGCGGCACGTTCGAGGTCAGCGATACCCAGAAAATCCAGGCTGAGGTCTTCGGCCATCACGGCACGCTGAAGACCGGCATGCTCAAGGTCGGCGACAGGATGGAGGCGAGGGTGGATACGTCCCTGCGGGCGCGCACCATGCGCAACCACTCGGTGACCCACATCATGCACAAGGCGCTGCGCGACGTGCTGGGCCCGCACGTGCAGCAGAAGGGTTCCCTGGTCGACACGGACAAGACCCGTTTCGACTTTGCCCACGACAAGCCCATGACCGGCGAGGAAATCCGCAAGGTCGAACTCCTTGTCAACGAACAGATCCTGCAGAACGTAGCGACCAAGGCCCAGGTCCTGCCGATCGAGGAGGCCAGGAAAGCGGGTGCCATGATGCTGTTCGGCGAGAAATACGGCGATGAAGTGCGGGTGCTCGACATCGGCAACTCGCGCGAACTCTGCGGCGGCACGCATGTGTCCCGCACCGGGGATATCGGCGTGTTCAAGATCTATTCAGAAGGCGGCGTAGCCGCGGGAATCCGCCGGGTCGAGGCCACGACAGGAACCAGCGCGCTGGCGATGATGAACAGCCAGTTGCAGGAGTTGCATGAAGTCGCCAGGCAGCTCAAGGTGCAGCCGACGGGTGGGATGGTCGAAGCTGCGGTAAACAGCCTGCTCGACGACAAGAAGGCGCTGGAAAAGGAACTGGCCCGACTCAAGTCGAAGCTCGCAAGCTCGCAGGGTGATGACCTTGCCGGACAGGCCGTAGCGGTGGGCGCGGCGAAGGTACTGGCGGCGAAGCTTGAAGGCGCCGACGCGAAAACGCTGCGTGAGGCGATGGACAAGCTCAAGGACAAACTCAAATCGGCGGCGATCGTGCTAGGCGCGGTCGAAGGTGACAAGGTGACGCTGATCGCAGGCGTGACGGCCGATCTCACCGGGAAAGTGAAAGCGGGCGAACTGGTCAATTTCGTAGCCCTGCAGGTGGGCGGCAAAGGCGGGGGGCGGTCGGACATGGCGCAAGCCGGCGGAACGGACCCGAGCAAGCTTGCGGAAGCCCTGGCCTCCGTACAGTCGTGGGTTGGGCAGAGGTTGTAGAGCATCGTCGGTCCGGCCGCGCGGCTTGTTCCCGCAAACGGGCGGCGAGCCGCTAACGAGTCACAAGCCGCCCAGACATGGCGCAAGCTGGCGGAACGCTGCCGGAGAAATTACCGGAAGCGCTGGGATCGGTCGTGTCCTGGGTTCAGGAGCGGATGCAGGGGTGAACGTAGTCAGGTCCGGCCGCGCTAAGATCAGTCGCGGCTTGGGTGCGGGAGCGGCTCCAGGAATTATCGTAATGCGGCAACAGTAAAAGCCGGACACTTAAACAGGAGGATCAAATGAGGGATGTGACAAAAGGTCTGTTGTTTTTTGCGGTGCTGTGTTTCGGCCAGCAGGCGTTGGCAGTCGATGCGCCGGAACTGAAAGTTGAGCACTCGATCGTCATCAATGCGACGCCGGAACAGGTCTGGGCGGTCGCCGGCGATTTCGTCGGCCTCAACCGCTGGCTGCCCCCGATTCCTGAGAGCAGGCTGATCCTCGGCAAGAACAACCAGGTGGGCGCCATTCGCGAACTCACGCGGATGAACGGCACCAAGGTCCAGGAGAAGCTCATCGAATACGAAACCGACCCGATGACCCTGACCTACACCTATGTCGGCGGTGCAGTTGCGTCGACGGATTATTTCGCGACCATGATCGTTAGCGATGCCGGCGGGGGCAAGACCAGGGTTGTCTGGAAGGCGCGCTTCAAGCGCATCGCTTACTGGACCGACAATCCTCCGGAAGGCCAGGATGACGCAACCCCGGTCAACGGGCTGAACAAGGTTTATCCGGCCGGACTCGAGAACCTGAAGAAAATAGTCGAAGGCCAGGCTGGCAACTGAGGTTCCGGATCCCGGAAGGGGGAAGCATGAAGTTCCTGTCGCTTCTGGCTGCCGGCTTCGCCGGCCTCAAGAAGGTGCTCGAGGCGCGAGAATAGCGCGGGCGCAGAGCGCACCTCAATACGGGCAGCGCTCGAACCCGCATGCCGCAATCAGAAGGGCAGGTGCAGGCCCGGCCGCACCTCTTCCAGAACACGGCGGAAATCGTCCTGGATGAGTTTCAGCGCGTTCGCATCGGTGGCCTCGAAACGCAGCACCACCACCGGCGTGGTGTTCGACGAGCGTGCCAGCCCGAAGCCGTTGGCATACTCGACCCGCAACCCGTCGATCTTGATGATCTCGCGTGCCGTCGGAAAACGCGCGGTCTTTTGCAGTTTGTCGATCAGCGCGTAGTTCTCGCCTTCGTTGAGCTTGATCTGCAGTTCGGGCGTGTTGATCGAGTCGGGAAGGCGGTCGAACGCGGCCCGGATGTCGGGCACGCCACTCAGGTATTCGAGCAGCCGGGCGCCGGCGTACAGGCCGTCGTCGAACCCGTACCAGCGTTCCTTGAAGAAGACATGGCCGCTCATCTCGCCGGCGAGCAGCGCGCCGCTCTGCTTCATCTTCGCCTTGATCAGGGAATGACCGGTCTTCCACATCGTGGGCCTGCCGCCGTGCTCGCGGATCCAGGGCGCCAGGTTGCGCGTGCATTTCACGTCGAACAGGATCTCCGCGCCGGGATTGCGGCTGAGGACGTCGGCGGCGAACAGCATGAGCTGCCGGTCGGGATAGATGATCTTGCCTTCCCGGGTGACAACGCCCAGGCGGTCGCCGTCGCCGTCGAAAGCGAGCCCGATTTCGGCATCGCCGTTTTTCAGCGCGGCGATCAGGTCTTTCAGGTTTTCCGGCTGCGACGGATCGGGGTGGTGGTTGGGAAAGGTTCCATCCACTTCGCAGAACAGCTCCTGCACCTCGCAGCCCAGGCGCCGGTACAACTCGGGCGCGAAGGCACCGGGTACGCCGTTTCCGCAATCCACCGCAATGCGCATCTTGCGTTTCAGTTTGACGTCACCGGTGACCCGATCCAGGTAGGCCTTCGCGACTTCCTCGGTGCGGTATTTGCCCGCGCCCGAGCGGAGGTCGCCGCTTTCCAGGCGGTTGCGCAGCGCGAGGATGGCGTCGCCGGAGAGCGTGTCGCCGGCAACCATCATTTTCAGGCCGTTGTAGTCGGGAGGATTGTGGCTGCCGGTGACCATGACGCCGCTGCCGGTGCCCAGCAGGTGGGTCGCGAAATACAACATCGGCGTGGTCACCATGCCGATGTCGATGACATCGACGCCGCTTTTCTGCAATCCGCGCGCGAGCGCCTGCGACAGCGCAGGCCCTGACAGGCGGCCATCCCGGCCGATGCAGACCGTTTTCCTGTCGCGCTTGAGCGACTCGGAGCCGATGGCCTGGCCGATGGCCTCGACCGCTTCGCTGGTGAGCGTTTTATCGACGATGCCCCGAATGTCGTAGGCTTTGAATATTTCCGGTGCAGGCAGATTTGGCATGGTCGCTGGGCGGTAGGGTTTTGGCGTATCAGTCAGAGCCGAGGATAGCAAAGGTAGTTCACCGGCGCATCACATCCGGGGTTCGGCATGCGCTCCAAAAAAATCGAGCAGCCGTACCGGCAGCCACCCAAGATTGCCGGGAAATGGGCCGCAAGCGAAGCCCGCATGGCCGCCGCCGTCCGGCAGATCCAGTTCCACGCAGGCTGAAACGTCACGCTTTTCCGGCAGATACGATCCCGGAAGGAAAGGGTCGTTGCGGGCGTGCACGATCAGGGTAGGGACTTCGATGCGCGCCAGGTCGGGCTTGCTGCTCGCCCGGGTCCAGTAGTCGTCGGTATCGCGATAGCCGTGCAGGGGTGCCGTGACCAGGTTGTCGAACTCACGCAGGGTACGGCTGCGGGCGACTTTTTCGCCATCGTAGATTCCCGGAAAACGCTGCAGCTTGGCGAGACTCTTGGCCTTCAGCGTGCGCATGAACAAGTCGCCGTAGCCGAGATTGAGGCCGCTGCTCAGCCGGTCTCCCGCCGTCATCAGGTCCATGGGCGCCGAAACTGCCGCTGCGGCGCGGATCACGTTTGCCGCTCCCGAGCGTTCGCGTCCCAGCCATTTCAGCAAGGCATTGCCGCCCAGCGAAACGCCGGCTGCGATCAGCGATGCATCCGCGCAAAGGCCGCGCAGTCGCCTGAGGATCCAGTCGATTTCGTCGGCGTCGCCCGAGTGATAGGCGCGGGGCAGGCGATTGGGTTCGCCGCTGCAGCCGCGGAAATGCACCACCACGCCGCGCCATCCACGGCGCGACACGGCGTTCATGATTGCCGTGGCGTAGTGGCTGGCGGAATTGCCCTCGAGGCCGTGAAACAGCGCCAGCAGCGGCGCCATCGGCGGACCGTCCACCCAGTCGAGGTCGATGAAATCGCCATCGGGCGTATCCCAGCGCTCCCGCTGGTATCGGGGCGGGCGCTGCCTGAGAAAAAAGAACGGATAAATCGTCTGCAGGTGGCCGCCGCCCAGCCACCGCGGGGCGCGATAGCCGGTGCCCATCAGTGCAGCACGGACGGCGGCGGTTCCTTGGCGGGGGCAACCGTCGCCAGCGGCGAGGCATGGTGCATGAGCATGCGCCAGCCGCGGTCGCTGAGCAGGTAGATGTTGGTGGCGAGCACCGGATTGGCGGGGCGCGATTCACCGGCGACGGTGACGTGCTCGTAAACGCTGTGGATGGAAATCATGCGGCCGGAGAACACCCGGTTGCCGACCAGATGGAATTGCAGTCCGGGACCCTGCGCCAGGATCTGGCGCCAGGATTCCCGCACCTCCACCACGCCGGTATGACGTGCTCCGCCCGGGTGCACGCAGACGATGTCTTCCTCTTCGGCCCACACCGCCATCATGGCGGCGAGGTCGGCGCGTTCGAAGGCTTTGTAGAAGGCCTGTTCCACATCCTGCGGCGTGGCGAAAATTTCGGTGATCAATGGAGTGTCGGAGGTGGCCGGGCGGCGAAATTCTCGATTTCGCCGAACACGGTGCCGGGATCGAGTTTCATCATACAGTTGAAGTGCCCGAGCGGACAGACGCGCTGGAAGCAGGGGCTGCACGGCAGGTTGAGACTGAGGATGCGGGCCGAATCGGAAAGCGGTGGCGTGAAACCGGGCGAGCTGGAACCGTAGAGAGCGACCAGCGGACGGTCGAGCGCGGCGGCGACGTGCATGAGGCCCGAATCGTTGCTGACCACGGCGGCGGCGCAGGACAGAAGCACCACGGCTTCGTCGAGACTGGTGCGGCCGCACAGATTTATTACCCTGTTGCCGCTTGCTGCGCGAATCTCCTCGCCGAGGTCGCGTTCTTTGGAGGAGCCCACCACCCACGCCGCGTAGCCCGCCGCAGACAATTTTCCGGCAAGTGCCGCGAAATGGGACGGTGGCCAGCGCTTTGCCGGGCCGTATTCGGCACCCGGGCAGAAGCAGGCGATGCGGTCGCCAATAATCAGGCCCAACCGGGACAGAAGCGCATCGCGCTCCGCTGTGCCCACCTGCAGATGCGGCCGCGGCACCGGCCGCGCCAGGGACGCCTCGCGCGGCCCCGCAAGGAAGGCGAAGCGCTCGACCATCAGCGGCAGTGCCTGCTTGTCGAGCGTCCGGGCATCCGTCAGCAGCGGCTGGCGCATCTCGCCGACGAAACCGATGCGCTGCGCAATGCGCGCGAATGCCGGGACCAGGGCTGACTTGAAGGAATTGGGCAGCACGTAAGCGCGGTCGTATCTGGCCGCGCGCAGTTCGCGGCCCAGGCGCCAGCGCCGGCCAAGCGACAGGTCACCGTGCCCGAACGGACTTTCGATGGTGCCGGAGACCTCGGGCATGCGCCGGTAGATCGGCAGCGCCCAGCCGGGGCCGAGCACGTCTATTGTCACGTCCGGTTCATTTTGCTTGAGGAGCGTGAGCAGCGGCTGCGACATCAGCGCATCGCCGACCCACGATGGCGCCACGATCAGGATTCTGGACATGGCGACTACTGCAACCCGCTAACCGCGAAGGCGCAAAGGCGCAAAGGAAACGCAAAGGAGGGCGAGAACATGCTGATCCATGAATCCCGGAATTGCTGACTGTGTCGTTCCGGAATCACCAGCGAGAATGTACTTTCGCTTTCCTTTGCTCGCCTTTCTTTGCGCCTTCGCGCCTTTGCGGTTGAGGGTCAATGCGCAGCCTTCACAGTGTCGCGCAAGACATACCGCGTGCCGCAATAAGGACACAGCGCCTCGCCGGTCTTTTCGATCGGCAGGAACACGCGCGGGTGGGTGTTCCAAACCTGCTGGGAGACAAGCGGGCAGTGCAGCGGCAGGTCGGCGGCACCGACTTCCACCCTGCGCTCGCGGCTTGCCGCCTTGCCGTCGGCCGGCTTGTCCCGATTCATCTTACAGGCCCTTGCTTTGGATCATGGGGTCACACCTTGTGCAGCCAGTGCCGGTATTTCTCCGAACGGCCGTTGACAACGTCGAAAAACATCGACTGCAGCTTCTCGGTGAGCGGGCCGCGCTTGCCCGTGCCGACGGTACGGCCGTCGACTTCGCGCACCGGCGTGACTTCGGCGGCGGTGCCCGTAAAGAACACCTCATCCGCGATGTACAGGTCGTCGCGGGTAATGCGCTTGGCTTCGACCTTGTAGCCGAGGTCGGCCGCAAGCTGGATCACCGAATCGCGGGTGATGCCGATTAGCGCCGAATTGAGTTCCGGCTCGACGATGCGGTCGCCTTTTATCATGAACAGGTTTTCGCCCGCGCCTTCGGCGACGAATCCGTCGACGTCCAGCAGCAGGCCTTCGTCGTAGCCGTGCTCGGTTGCTTCCATGTTGGCGAGGATCGAGTTGGCATACGTGCCGGAATACTTGGCACGGCACATCGAAACGTTGACGTGATGGCGAGCGAAGGACGAGGTTTTCACGCGGATGCCTTTTTCCAGGCCTTCGGCGCCGAGGTAGGCACCCCAGGGCCATGCTGCGATGGCCACATGCACCTGCGCGCCCTTGGGCGAAACGCCCATCTTCTCCGAGCCGTAGAACGCGATCGGACGGACGTAACAGGATTCCAGGTTGTTCTCACGCACCACGTCCTTTTGCGCCTGGATCAGCGTTTCCCGGTCATACGGGATTTTCATCATGTAGATGTGCGCCGAATTGAACAGGCGTTCCGTATGCTCCTTCAGGCGGAAGATGGCAGTGCCATTGACGGTCTTGTAGGCGCGCAGGCCTTCGAATACGGCAAGGCCATAGTGCAGCGAATGGGTCAGCACGTGGGTGGTCGCGTCGCGCCAGGGCACCATTTTGCCGTCGTACCAGATCAGACCGTCGCGGTCGGCCATCGACATGTTGCTTGCTCCTTGAAAAAGGCTCAATTCTAGCGCAGACGCGGCCCAGTACAGTACGCAGGCTGTTTACCTTGCCGGAAAGCGTCCGCATGCTTTACTCTTTCGCTCTTGCGCAAGCTGTCCGGCGCCCTGTTCGTTCCGTCGCCGCCAACAAGAACAAAAGGTAACCAGTCAGGTCACATGTCCGAATCCCGGCAACCCGCCGTCATGCCAAGGCAAAACTTCATTTCCCGCCTGGGCGCCGCCGCCATCGATGCGGCAGACAGCGAGGAATTGAGGCTGCGCAAATCGTTGCTGATGTTTGCCAGCGGCCTGATGAATGTAGCGGCGATCATCTGGCTCGGCATCTACTGGTGGATGGGCCTGAAGCTGCCGACGTCGATTCCGCTCGGATTCCAGATCCTGTCGGCGCTGGTGCTGGTGATTTACCTGCGCACCCGCAATTTCGATTTCTTCCGCCTTGCGCAGTTGTCCCTGTTCCTGTTCTTCCCCTTCGTCATCCAGTGGGCTATCGGCAGCTTCGTCAGTTCGTCCGGCGTCGCGCTGCTGGCGCTGCTGGCGCCGATCGGGGCGATGGTCTGTTACGGGCCCCGCGAATCGATCCCGTGGTTTTTCGCCTTCATCGTGCTGACGGTTGTGTCGGGTATATTCGATTTCTTCCTCGCGACCGGCGAAAGCGATGGCATGCCGATCAAGACGGTCGCCGTGTTCTTCGTGCTGAACTTCACGATTATCTCGACCATTGTCTACCTGTTGCTGCGCCACTTCGTGCAGGAACGCAACCGCTATGAGAAGAGGCTCGCGGAGCAGCACGAACTGGTGCGCGTCGAGCGCGAAAAATCGGAACGCCTGCTGCTGAGCATCCTGCCGCCGCATGTGGCCGAGCGGCTCAAGTCGAATCCGGGCACGATCGCCGATGGTTTCGCCGATGTTTCCGTGATGTTCGCCGACGTAGTGGATTTCACCCGCCTGGCGGAGGAACTCACCCCCAATCAGGTGGTGTCTTTCCTGGACGATGTCTTCACCCGCTTCGACAGGCTGTCGGCGAAATATGGCCTGGACAAGATCAAGACCATCGGTGACGCCTACATGGTGGTCGGCGGCCTCGCGGGCGAACGGCTCAACTATGTCGACCACACGGCGGACATGGCCATGGAGATTATGGAGCTTACCCGATCGGACCCCGCCCTGCGCCGCCTCGGCATCCAGTTGCACATCGGCATCGCGACCGGACCGGCGATCGCCGGAGTCATCGGCGCGACCCGCTTCATCTACGATCTCTGGGGCGACACCGTGAACCTCGCCAGCCGCCTGACTTCCGAAGCCACGGCCGGCCAGATCCTGGTGGACAGGATCACCAATCGCCGTCTCGGCCACCGCTATTCATTCGAGGCCCCACAGGACATCCCGATCAAGGGCAAGGGCGCCACCACCGTGTACCGGCTGACCGGAAAAATTTACTCCGGCCAGCAATAGGTCCGCGCGGCCGGCACGGTCACGTCGGCGTCTTTTCCAGTACCGCTTCCCAAAGATTGCCGACAGTCCGCGCGTGATCCGCAACGCGTTCGCGCTCGACCCGCGCATAGCGTTCCCCTTGCAGCCGCAACTGGTGCTGGAGCGCGCGAAATTCCCGGTAGGCGGCATGGGCGCCATCGGCGGAGGTAGCGGCGATAAGGTCCAGTTGCGCGCTGAGTTTCAGCAAAGCAAGGTTGCCGATGTTGCCGGTGAGGCTGGAATGCCGGTGCGCATGGCCCAGCACCAGGTACTGCACCATGAACTCGACGTCGACGATGCCGCCGCGGTCGTGCTTCAGATCGAACAGGCCGCTGGCGTTCGGGTGCGCATCGCGCATTTTTTCCCGCATGGCACGAATCTCTTTCTGCAACTCAGGCAGCGCGCGCGGGCGGCACAGTATTTCTTCGCGGATTTTCTCGAAGCGCAGGCCGATGTCGCGGTCGCCGGCAACCGCACGTGCCCGCGTCAGCGCCTGGTGCTCCCAGATCCAGGCCTGGTTGAACTGGTAGTCGCGGAACGCGTCGATGTGGCTGACGAGCAGCCCGGCGACGCCGTTCGGTCGCAACCGCAGGTCGGTTTCGTAAAGCAGGCCCGCGCCGGTGGCGCTGGTGAGCCAGGTGCTGATGCGCTGGGCCAGGCGTGCATAGGTTTCGGCCGCCGCTTCGTGCGCATCGTCATAGAGAAAAATGATGTCAAGGTCGGAGGCATAGCCGAGTTCCTTGCCGCCCAGCTTGCCGTAACCGACGATCGTGAACCGCGGGATTTCGCGATGGCGCTGGCGCAACCCCTCCCAGGCCAGGCGCAGGACCTCTTCCAGGATTACGCAGGCCAGGTCGCTCAGATGGTCCGACAGCGTTTCCAGCGGCAGCCGGCCTGCGAGGTCGAGCGCCAGCAGGCGCAACGTCTGCGTCTGCTTGAAATGCCGCAGCGCATCCATCTGGCGCTCGGTGTTCTGCACGTGTTCGTCCAGGCTCGCGCGCAGCGCACTGCGCAGGCCGGTCCAGTCGGGCGTGCGGTCTTGTTGGAGAGTAATGAATTCGTCGAGCAGGATCGGGTGCTGCGCCAGGTAGTCCGCCGCCCAAGGACTGGCCGCGGCCAGCCGCGCCAGGCTGGCCAGCGCCTGCGGATACTCCAGCAGCAACGCCAGATAGGATTCGCGTCTGCCGATGCTTTCGACCACGCGCAGGCTGCGCTCGAAGGTCACGTCAGGATTGGCAAAGCCGCCCGCGGTTTCGATCAGCCGCGGCATGAGTTGGTCGAGCCTGGCCTGGCCGGAGGCCGCCATGCGCCGGTAGCGCGCACTGTTCCTGAGTTCGACCAGGCGTTTGTGCACCGACCCGGCGTCGGCGTAGCCCAGCGCCGAGATTTGCGCGAGCGCGCTGTCGTCGGAGAGCGTCTGCTGCCACAGGTCGGTCTGCGGATGGGCGGCGCCATTGTCCCGGGTGCCGGCGAATATCGCTTCGAAATGCCGCGTGACGACCCCGCGGTGGACGTCCAGTTCCCGGAGAAGCAGGCCGTAGTCCGCATGCCCCATCATTTCCGCGACGGCCTGGCGGTCCTCGCCGTTTTCGGGCAGGGTCTGGGTCTGCTGGTCGTCGAGATACTGCAGGCGGTGTTCCAGGTTGCGCAGATACACATACGCGAGGCGCAGTTCGGCCACCGCATCGGCGGGCAGCAGCTGGCGTTCGCCGAGCAAGCCCAGCGCCTGAAGGGTGGGCCGCAGCCGCAGCGGCGGTTCGCGGCCGCCGCGGATCAGCTGGAATACCTGTACCAGGAATTCGACCTCGCGGATGCCGCCAGGGCCGAGTTTGATGTTGTCGGCGATCTCGCGGCGCTGGGCTTCCTGGCGAATCTGCGCATGCAGCCCGCGCAGGCTGGCGAGGGCGCTGAAGTCCAGGTGGCGCCTGTAGACGAACGGCGTGACCGTTGCCTCCAGCGCGCCGCCGCAGTCGCCCATCAACAGCCGTGCCTTGACCCAGGCGTATCGTTCCCATTCGCGCCCCTGGGTGGTGAAGTAGTCTTCGAGCATGTCGAAGTTCACCACCAGCGGACCGCCGTCTCCGTACGGACGCAGACGCGTGTCGACCCTGAACACGAAGCCGTCGGCTGTGGTTTGCGCGATCGAGCCGATCAGCTTGCGCGCGAGGCGGGTGAAGTAGTCCTGCGCGGGAATGCGCCGGCTGCCATCGGTTTCGCCTTCTTCCGGGTAGGCGAACACCAGGTCGATGTCGGAAGATACATTCAGTTCGCTCCCCCCCAGCTTGCCCATGCCGATGATGTGCAGCTGCAGCGGCTTGCCGGACTGCGCCCCAACGGGCGTACCGTACTGGCGGGCGAGGTTGCGGTGGTGCCATTGCAGGGAGGCATTCAGGGTTTGTTCGGCGAGGTTCGTGGCTCCGGTCACGACTTCGTCCAGGTCCGCCAGTCCCGCCAGGTCGCGCACGATCAGCCTCAGTATGACCGCCTGGCGCAGCTTGCGCAGCGTCCGGTCCAGCGCTTCTTCGCTGATATCGCCGATGCCGGCGAGGCTTGCATGCATCTGCGCCGTGGAGAATGGTTCGCCGTAGGGCGCCCCGGCCAGACCCGGATCCGCGGACAGCAGGTGGCGCGCGTAGCGCGAGAGCCGGGCGGCACGGACGATGGCGGCCGGGGCATCGAATTGCTCGGTAGCGGAGGAAGGCATGCTTCGTTGGTTTAGAATGAGCGTACTTCGGTCG
This sequence comes from Burkholderiales bacterium, assembly GCA_046590325.1. Classification (GTDB taxonomy): domain Bacteria; phylum Pseudomonadota; class Gammaproteobacteria; order Burkholderiales; family JACQAP01; genus JACQAP01. The sequence continues at coordinate 23,831 of JBKJUC010000189.1, forward strand.
GCCAAACATCTCTCAGTCAACGGCGCCAGCTCACAGTCAACGGCGCGCGAGGTCAACCTTTCCGCAGGTCGTGCGTCAATGGTGTCCGCGCGTGAACCAGGCGCTGCGTGAACCGGGCGCTGCGTGAACCAGGCGCTGCGGCAGGCTTGCGTGTGCCACGGCGGGAGTCGGGGAATTTTACTTGCGTCCGCGCATCTTAACTGAACAGCGTTTCAACCAGCCGCTCCGACAGCAAGTCTCCGACAAGTGTTTCTCAAATTCAGCCTCGCCTTCCTCAAGCATGGTTCCCTGTGGATCTATCGACTGGCTACCGCCGCGGTACTGCTTGCGGGTGTGTCCTTCGTGGCGCTGGTTCTGGGATTGCGCTACTACATTCTGCCGAATGTCGACGCTTACCGGGCGCCCATAGAGCGCACATTGACCAGGGCGGCCGGCCAGGCGGTCGCGATCGGATCGATCACCGGTAACTGGCAGGGCTATCGGCCCGAACTGCACTTTCGCGATGTGAAGGTGCTCGATATACAGGGCCAGCCGGCATTGCAGCTGGAACGTGTGGACGCGGTTCTGGCGTGGATTTCCCTCCTCACGGCGCAAGTGCGCTTCGAATCGCTGGAGGTTCACGGGCCGCGGCTTGAAATCCGGCGCGACACCGGGGGGGTGATCCATGTCGCGGGCCTTGCAATGGGCCAAAGCGACGGCCAAAGCGGTTTCGGCGACTGGCTCCTGGCGCAACGGCAGATCCTGATTCGCGACGCAGACATCGTTTGGCTGGATGAACTGCGCAAGGCGCCCGAGCTGCGAATCGAAAAAGTCAATTTTCGCCTCGACAATTCCGGCCGGACTCATCAGTTCGGTTTGAGCGGATTGCCGCCGGCGGCGGTGGCTTCCGCAATTAACGCGCGCGGCGAACTGAGCGGGCTTACGGCGCGCGATCTGCAGGCGTGGAACGGACGGCTGTATGTGGAGTTCGGACAGGTCAACCTGTCGCCGGCGCAAGCGTGGATTGACACGCCTCTCGAGATTTCCAGTGGCACCGGATCGCTGCGGCTTTGGCTCGAACTGGCCGGAAGCCGGGTAAGGTCCGCCACGGCGGACGTCGGCCTCGCCAACGTGCGCGCGAGGCTGGAACCCGATCTCCCGGAACTGGTCCTGGCCAGCCTGGCGGGCCGGCTGGGCTGGCAGGACGACGGCCGGCGCCGGGAAATTTCCGCCTCATCCCTGGCCTTCACCACCACAGAAGGCCTCACGCTGGCCCCGATGCGATTCACCTTCGCACGCACCGGCGAAGCGGGCAGCGCGGATCGGCGCTCGGAGCTTCGCGTCGAACGCCTTGACCTCGCGCCGGTGGTTCAACTGGCGGGGTTTCTGCCGCTGCCCGCGGTCCTGCGCGACCGGCTCGAGCAATCGGCGCCAACGGGCATGATCGACCGCGGTGAATTTTCCTGGACTGGCGCCTTCGACCGGACGCTGCCGTATGTGGCGCGCGCGGCTTTCTCCGGACTGAGCCTGCGTCCCGAAGGCGCCTTGCCGGGTGTGCACGGTCTCAGCGGACAGATCGATGCCAGCGAACGTGGTGGCAGGGTAGCGCTCAGCGTTACGGCGGGCAGCCTCGACCTGCCGAAGGTTTTCCAGGAGCCGGTGCCGCTCGATGTGCTGTCGGCCGGTGCGACCTGGATCTTCCGCGACGGTCAGACCCATGTGACAGTCAAGAACGCGGCTTTCACCAACGAACATGGGGCCGGCAGCGTCCACGGCAGCTATCACACCGAAGCGGCAGGGCGCGGGGTCGTTGACCTGACCGGCACCCTGGTGCGCGCCGATGCCCGGCATGTGTGGCGCTACGTTCCCGTAACGGCGCCGGTGACCCAGGCCTGGCTGAAAAAAGCGTTGCTGGCGGGGCAGTCGCGGGATGTCCGCATCAGGCTGAAGGGACGGCTGGGCGATTTTCCGTTCGAGGACGAGAAGAAAGGCCTGTTCGAACTCATCGCCGGCGTGAACGGCGCCACACTCGACTATGCCGGGGGTTGGCCGCCGCTCACGGATGTGACCGGTGAACTCAGGTTCCGCGGCCGCAAAATGGAAGTGCGCCCGCAAAGCGGTTCGTTACTGGGCATTAAACTCACCGACGTACGAGTCTCGATTCCCGAACTCGGCAAGCGTGACGAGCACCTGCTGGTGAACGGCACGGCCGATGCGCAGACGGAGCAGTTCCTGCGCTTCGTCGAATCGAGTCCGATCGCGGCGCACATCGACCGCTTTACCGAGCAGATCGAGGCCAAAGGCGATGCCAGACTCAGCTTCGACCTCGATCTGCCGCTCCACCGGAGCGCCGAAGCGAAAGTGGCGGGCGAGCTGGTGGTGCGTGACAACGAGGTCGTCATCAACCCGCGAATACCCGAACTGGACAAGTTCAACGCGCGGATCGCATTTGCCCGGGAAGCCGGCAACAAGGGCAGCCTCAGGATCACGGAGGGCCGGGCGCTGCTACTGGGTAATCCCGTGACCTTCGAAGCCGTCAACCAGACCGAAGGCGGTGTCGCGCTGAAGCTCGGCGGCACGCTGGATGCCGTCCGCCTTGCGGACCTGTCCAATCTCGCGCCACTGCGTTTTCTCAGCGGGCAGTTTGCGTGGACCGGCAATGTCACCGTGCGTAACAAAGTCGCAACGATGCGCTTCGATTCCGACCTGGCCGGCCTGGAATCGAGCCTGCCCGCACCGCTGATGAAGGCCGCGCAATCAAAACTGCCGCTGCGCATCGATCTGCGCGAGCGCGCCGGTCGCCAGGGCGTCCTCATGCTGAGCCTCGGCAGTATCGCTTCGGCGCAACTCGCCATCGATGGCGGTGCCACGGACGGCATCCGGCGCGGCATGGTGAGCCTCGGTGGTCAGGCTACGCTTCCGGATGGCGATGGCTTGTGGATCAAGGGCAAGCTTGACCATCTGGATCTCGATGCCTGGAATGCGGTGCTCGCCGGCTCGGGCTCCGGCAAGGCGGCTCCGGACATTGCCGGCATCGACCTGGAGATCGGCAACCTGACTTTCAGCCGCCGGCAATTCCACGACCTGAAGATCAACGTGGTGGGGAAGCGCGATACCTGGCAGGGAACGCTGGCCGGGCGGGAGATTGCCGGCCAGGTGGCATGGGCTTCAGAGGATGAGGGCCGGCTGGTGGCGCGCCTGTCGAAACTGGTGCTGCCCGCGCCTGTCACGGGTCTCACGCCGCCGCCTCCCGTTGCCGGAGAGAGCCTGCCATCGCTCGACATCTATGCCGACAGTTTCACATTCGAAGGCAAGGATCTTGGCAAGCTGACCGTGCGTGCAGATCCGGAGAAATCCGGATGGACACTGCAGCAGTTGGATGTCGTCAATGCGGACAGTACGCTCCAGGTTAGCGGCCGCTGGATTATCGAAGGCGAGCAGCGTACGGACGTGAAGGTCAGGCTGGATGCGGTCGATATCGGTAAATTCTTTACACGCCTGGGGTATCCCGACGGCATCAAGGGCGGCAGCGCAAGCCTCGAGGGACCGGCCAGCTGGAGCGGAGGGCCGACGCGACTGGACATCCGCTCGCTGTCCGGAAGTCTGAAACTCGAAGCAAAGGACGGGCGCTTTCAGCAGATCAAACCCGGAGTCGCCAAGCTGCTCGGCATCGTCAGCCTGCAGTCCCTGCCCAAGCGCTTTTCACTGGATTTCGACGACATTTTCCGCAAGGGCTTCACTTTCGAACGTATTACCGCGAACCTGGAAATTGCATCCGGCGTCGCGCATACCGAGGATTTCCGGATGGAAGGCTCGGCAGCGAAGGTTTCCATGCGGGGAACGGTCGACCTTGCCGCGGAAACGCAGAACCTCGAACTGCGGGTGACGCCGTCGTTGTCGGAGAGCATCGCCGTGGCAGGGGCCATCGTGAATCCGGCGATCGGGCTGGCCGCGCTTATCGCGCAAAAAGCGTTAAAGGATCCGTTCAGTTCCATCGCTGCATTGGAATATACGGTAACCGGTCCCTGGACCGATCCCGTGGTCACGCGCGTGGCGCGGGGAACAGAGAATGCGCAGCCCCGGGGACGTTAGGATGGGAACTGAGGCGAGGTTACAATTCGCCCTCGAGTGAGGAAGCGACAGAAAAAATGGCAACGGCAACGATCAAATCCGGATTCGGCAGGGCCAGGCCGCGGGGCAGCAGCGAGGCGGGGACTTCCCCTGGCAAGCACCAGGCGCAGGGAAATGGCTTCCGCATCGCCGGGGTGCAGATGGCCTCCGGGCCCAATGTCCAGGCCAACCTGAACGAGGCGGAGAGGCTCATAGAGATGGCGGCGGCACAGGGCGCGAAGCTGGTGGCGCTGCCCGAATACTTCGCCATCATGGGGCTGCGCGCGACGGACAAGGTGAAGGTCCGCGAAAAGGAAGGTGACGGCCCCATCCAGAACTTCCTTGCGGAAACGGCCATGCGCCTCAAGATATGGCTGGTGGGCTGTTCTGTACCGATGGCAGCGCCCATCGAGGGCAAGATCTACAACTCCTGCCAGGTCTACGACGACGCTGGCAAGATGGCGGCGAGGTACGACAAGATCCACCTGTTCAGCCTGGACCTGGGCAAAGAGAAGTTTTCCGAAGAAGGCACGCTCGAGCCGGGCAAGAACGTGAAGGTGGTCGATTCGCCGTTCGGACGCATCGGCTTGTCTGTGTGCTACGACCTGCGATTCCCGGAGCTGTACCGGGCGATGAAGGACGTAGATATCATCGTCGTGCCCTCCGCGTTTACGGAAACCACGGGCCGCGCGCACTGGGAGTCGCTGGTACGGGCGCGCGCGATCGAGAACCTCGCGTACGTGCTGGCCCCCGCGCAGGGCGGATACCACCTGAGCGGCCGCGAGACGCACGGCGATTCGATGGTGGTCGATCCGTGGGGTACCGTGCTCGACCGGCTGCCGCGCGGTTCCGGCGTGGTCAGCGCCTGGATCAACCCGGCCTACCAGGCCAGCGTGCGCAAGAGCCTGCCCGCGCTGGCGCACAGGGCGATACATAAAATCTAGAAAGGCCGTGAATGACGTGAATACGTGAATGTCGTAACAAAAGGTTTTGCGGCATTCACGACATTCATGACATTCACGATATTCACGATATTCACG
>JBKJUC010000265.1:0-3789 GCA_046590325.1 Burkholderiales bacterium
GATCACGGCTGCTTTCGACGAGCTGTAGGCCGAAGCATTGGGATTGCCTTCCTTGCCGGCGACCGAGGCGATGTTGACGATGCGCCCGTAGTTGTTCTTGACCATGTGCGCGGCCACGGTGCGGCAGGTGTAGAAGGTTCCGTTCAGGTTGATGTCGTGCACGCGCAGCCATTCGTCGACCGGATATTCCGCGACGGTGGCGTTCTTGCCGGCGACGCCAGCGGAATTGACCAGCGCGTCGACCTTGCCAAATGCGGCCAGGGTGGACTTGAATGCCGCTTCGACCTGGTCGATCTTGCTGACATCGACTTTGGCGGTATGGGTCTTCGGCGCGCCCAGCGACTTGGCGGCATCGGCCATCGCCTGCTCGTTGAAATCCCAGATGGCGACGTTGGCGCCCGACTGCGCGAGGCGTTTGGCGATCGCGAGGCCAATACCCGAGGCCCCGCCCGTCACAATGGCGCTGCGACCCTTCATGTCGAGTTGGTTCATAGCTCCTCCTTTTTATTGTGATAGATCGGCCGGACGGCTGGGACAGCCTGACTCGGAAGGGCGGCATTTTAACAGCCGAACGGCGGGTGGCTAAACCCTGCCCAAACTTACACCCAACGCAGAGGCGCAGAGGACGCAAAGGACGCAGAGGAAAACAGAGAAAGGAAATAGGCTGATGGGTTGGGAAAGAGGTCAGTTGCCGGTTACCGCTGCGTCGCCAATAGGTACTGAAACCAGCCACGACCAACTAACACGTATCCTTCTCTGTCTTTGCTCTTCCTCTGCGACCTTTGCGTCCTCTGCGCCTCTGCGTTGGGTGGAGGCCCTAAACAGCTTGCCCGGCGGCGAAGCCGGAAGCCCATGCCCACTGGAAGTTGTACCCGCCAAGGTGGCCGGTGACGTCGACCACTTCGCCGATGAAGTACAAGCCGGGCTGGTTGCGGGCTTCCATGGTTTTGGAGGAAAGCTCGCGGGTATCCACCCCGCCCAGCGTGACTTCCGCTTTTTTATAGCCGACCGTACCGCTCGGCCGGATGCGCCAGTCGTGCAGGCGCTCCGCGATTTCGCGCAGCCGGGTAGCACCGAACCGTTTCACTGGCTGGTTCTCGTAGTGAACTTCCACCCAGCGCTGGGCGAAGCGCTGCGGCAGGAATTCGCCGAGCAGATTGGCGAGCAGTTTTTCGGAAGCCTGGGCGGTCTCAAGGATTTCCCGCGCATCCCGGTCCGGCAGCAGATTGATCGACAGGTCCTGTCCTTGCCGCCAGTACGAGGAAATCTGCAGGATGGCGGGTCCGGACAGGCCGCGATGGGTGACGAGCAGGTTTTCGCGGAAGCTCGCGCCGTTGCAACGGACCACCGCATCGACCGAGAGGCCGGAAAGGTCGGCGAACTGCTTCAGGTCGTCCGGCGCGAACGTGAGCCCGACGAGCGCCGGGCGCAGCTCGGTGACCTTGAGCCCGAACTGCTCCGCGATGCGATAACCGAACGCGCTGGCGCCGATCTGCGGAATCGACAAGCCGCCACTGGCAATGACCAGCGACTGGCAATCAAAGCTGCCGCGATCGGTCTCGACCTGAAATCGCCCGGCCTTTTTAACCGAGCTGACTTTCGCCGGCATGCACCATTGCACCCCTGCGGCGTCGCACTCGGCTTTGAGCAGGTCGATGATCTGTTGCGCGGAGCCGTCGCAGAACAACTGGCCGAGTTTTTTCTCATGCCAGGCGATGCCATGCTTTTCCACCAAGCCGATGAAATCGCGCGGCGTGTAGCGCGCCAGCGCCGAGCGGCAGAAATCCGGATTGGCGGAAAGGAAATTCTCCGGCCGCGCGCCGCTGTTGGTGAAATTGCAGCGACCGCCGCCGGAAATGCGGATTTTCTCTCCCAGCTTCCCGGCATGATCGACCAGCAGCACGCGGCGCCCGCGTTTCCCTGCCTCGATTGCGCACATCATGCCGGCCGCGCCGGCGCCGATGATGATGACGTCGGCGCTCACGGCGCCGGCCTGCCGTTCACCTGAACTGGTACAGCACGACCAGCAGGAGGAGGATGCCGCCCAGGGCCCACAACCAGCCGGGCACTGTCGCCCGATGCGCGATCGGTGTGGGCTCCGGTGGCTGCGCGGCCGGCGCCTGCGTCGCGGGCGCGACCGTGCTGTTGAAGCGCGCAAAGAAATCGTCGGACATTTTCTTCGCCACGCCGTCGATCAGGCGCGAACCGATTTGCGCCAGCTTGCCGCCGACCGTCGCCGAAGCCTTGTAAGTGAGCAGCGTGCCATTTCCGTCCGGAGAGAGGGCGACCTGTGCCGAACCCTTGCCAAACCCGGCGGCGCCGCCGGAACCTTCGAACGCCAGGGAATACGAGTTCGGCGGGTTCAGGTCCGACAGCAGCAACTTGCCGGCGAACTTCGCCTTCACCGGACCGACCGCGGCGGTCATCGCCACCTTGTATTCATTGTCGGAAACCCGGTCGATGCTTTCGCAGCCCGGGATGCAGGCCTTGAGGATTTCCGGATCGTTGAGCGCCTCCCATACACGCTGTTGCGCAAGGGGGATGCGCTGTTCGCCGCTCATTTCCATGCTCAAGATCCTCCAGTTGGTACCGGCCGCCGCGCGGCTGGGCATCGCTTTGTCAGCGCCGATTATGCGACAGATGGGCGGGCTAGTACGGCCGCACTCCAGCAAGGGACCGGGTCAGGTCGAGAAGGCTTTCGACGTTGTGCACGGGCAGGAACTCGTCGACGTGCGGCAGCATGGCCTTCACACCGGTGGCGCGCGGCTCGAAACCTTCGAATCGAAGCAGCGGATTGAGCCAGACCAGCCGGTGACAGGATTTGTGCAGGCGTTCCATCTGTCTGGTAAGGTCCTCGCCCGCATCGCGATCGAGCCCGTCGCTGATCAGCATGACCACGGCGTTCTGTCCGAGCACCCGGCGCGACCAGCGCTGGTTGAATTCCTTCAGTGTCGAGCCGATGCGCGTGCCGCCGGACCAGTCCGCGGCGGCCTGCGATACCGCGCCCAGCGCAATGTCGACGTCGCGATGCCGCAGATGCCGGGTCACGTTGGTAAGCCGGGTACCGAAGACAAAGCTGTGCACGCGGTCGCGATCGTTGGTGATGGCATGCAGGAAGTGCAGGAACATGCGCGAGTAGCGGCTCATGGAGCCGGAGATGTCGCAGAGCACGACCAGCGGCGGATGGCGGCGGCGGTGCGACCGCCGGCGCAGCGGAATGATGTCGGCGTTGCCGCGCAGGCCGGCGCGAAGGCTCGCGCGCAGGTCGACTTGCCGTCCATGCGGATCGGGATGCAGGCGCCGGGTTCGGATCTGCGGGATCGGCAGGCGCAGGCCCGCGATCAGGCGTTTGGCCTGCTCCAGCTCTTCCGCGGTCATGGTCTCGAAATCCTGGCGCTGCAGGCGCTCGACTTCGGACGCGCTGAGCGCGGCGTCCGGTTCGACGTCCTGCATCTGCGCCCGCATCGGCACTTTCTTCGTCAGGCCCAGCGCCTCGGCGATGCGGTTCGGGGTTTGATCCTGCTGGTTCCTGGCCGGCGTTGCCTGTCCGGATTGCAGCAACGCGCGGTCGAGCAGATGGCGCTCGCGCCAGAACAGGCGGAAGGCGTGGTCGAAGAGTTCGAACTGTTCGTGGCGCGACAGAAAGACGGAGGCGAGCGTCCAGTAGAAATCCTCGCGCTTCTCGATGCCGGCAAGTTCCAGGGCGCGCAGCCCGTCCAGCACCCGGTCCGGCCCGACCGGCACGCCCGCTTTTCGCAGCGCCCGGGCGAAGTGGACGACGTTTTCAGC
>JBKJUC010000079.1:0-3974 GCA_046590325.1 Burkholderiales bacterium
ATCCGTGCAGAGGATTGCTTCCGCGCTAAGGCCCCAGGTGCTGGATGACGTGGGGCTCATTGGCACCCTGAGATGGCAGGCGACGGAGTTTCAGGTTCGCACCGGCATCCGCTGCAAGGCCGATTTGCCGGCGGAGGAACCGGTCGTGGACCGTGTGCGCGCAACCGCGGCCTTCCGCATACTCCAGGAGGCCCTGGCCAACGTGGCACGGCATGCCGGCGCAACGCGAGTAGACATAGGCTTGCAGGTGGATGCCGACAATCTCATACTGAAGATTGTCGATAACGGGCGGGGGGTATCGGAGGCGCAGTTGCAGGATCCGAAATCGCTCGGCCTCCTTGGAATCCGCGAGCGGGCGTTCCTTCTCGGGGGCACAGTTGCCATCGAGGGCAAAGGCGGCAAGGGAACGACAGTCACTCTTTCGATCCCGCTTCGCCCTGGCCCCATGCCGTGGTTGCCCGCGATGCGTCGTGGCAATACGCAGGGGAACCGAGAGCGATTTTCCGGGTAGCTGTCTTTGCGCGAGAGCATGGGCCAATGAATATCCTTATTGCAGACGATCACCCGCTGGTTCGACAGGGGCTGAAGCAGCTTCTAGGCTCCGAATCCGACATGGCGGTGGTCGGCGAAGCGAAAAATGCCGACGAGACGCTTGACCTCGCCCGCAAGCTGGAATGGGACGTGCTCATCCTCGATTACTCCATGCCCGGCGGGAACGGCCTGGTGGTGCTCAAGGAACTCAAGCGCGCCTACCCGCGGCGCCCCGTGCTCATCCTGAGCATGCACCCGGAAGACGCGATCGCGATTTCCGTGCTGCGGGCCGGCGCGGCGGGTTACATCAACAAGGAGTGCGCGTCCGAAGAGCTCCCGCTCGCCATCAGAAAGGCCGTCAGCGGCGGCAAGTACGTCAGCACCTCACTGGCCGAGAAGCTTGCCGTCGAACTCGAAGGCGCCTCGCATGTCCGTCCGCACGAATCGCTGTCCGACCGCGAATATCGCGTCATGTGGATGATCGCGTCCGGAAAGTCGATCACCACGATCGCGGAGGAATTGTCCCTGAGCCCCAACACGGTCAGCACCTACCGGATCCGCATCCTCAAAAAGCTCAAGCTCGAACACAATGCGGATCTGGTCCGCTACGCAATCAAGCATCGGCTCATGGAGTAAGCGGCCCGGCCGCGCTTCCCGCGCCCATCCGTTGCGCTGATCGTCCCGCTGCAACAGATCCGCATTCTGCCCTGGAGATATCGCTGTCCTTTCGCGCCGGCGCCCGGGGTGGCAACACTTTTCGAGGAGGAAGACGGTCATGACAGATCAGCGTAATCCTCGTTCCCGGGAAACACCACGGGAAGCACCAGCAGAAACACCACCAAAAACACCACCAAAAACACCACGGCAAACACCACGGCAAATACCGGATCGAAGCGAAATGCTGCGCGCCCTGCACGCGTTCAAGAGTGGTGACTTCTCCGTGCGGATGCCATCCAGCCTTGCCGGTGTCGACAGCGAGCTCGCCGGTGCATTCGACGACCTCGCCAGGGTGGGCGAGGCCATGACGGAGGAGCTTGCCCGCATTCGCAACCTGGCCGGCAACGCAGGCTTGCCGGTCGCCGAAAGCCAGCGGCGACGCACGACGGACAGCGCGGACGAGGTCGCGGCCCGCCAGGCGGAAGCGCGGCTACGCGAGGAGGCTCTGCAGCGTACCAACCGGCAACTGCGGGAGAATGCCCGACAGTTGTCCGAGCAGATGAAGCAGATCGAGGACAAGAACAGGCAGGTCGAGCTGGCCAAGGCGTCGCTCGAGGAGAAGGCCGGGCAACTGGCGTTGAGTTCACGCTACAAGTCGGAATTTCTAACCAATATGTCGCACGAGCTGAGGACACCGCTGAACAGCCTGCTCATCCTGGCGCAGATGCTGGCGGAAAATCCGGCCGGCAATCTCACCCCGAAGCAGGTCCAATTCGCCCAGACCATCCAGGCCGCGGGCGATGACCTGCTTGCCTTGATCAATGACGTCCTCGACCTGGCGAAGATCGAATCCGGTACCGTCACGCTGCACTTCACGACGGAGAGCTTCGCGGAGCTCCAGGATTACCTGAATCGTGCATTCCAGCAGATCGGGCACGACAAGGACCTGCAATTCCGGATCTCGATGGACCGGGACCTGCCGCCCGCGATCCGCACGGACGCGAATCGCCTGCGGCAGATCCTGAAGAACCTGCTTTCCAACGCATTCAAATTTACGCCGGGAGGCGTCGTGTCGATGAATGTCGCCGAGGCGGCTTCCGGCTGGTCTGCGGGACACCCGGCACTCGACGGCGCGGGGAAAGTCGCTGCATTCGCGGTCATCGACACCGGCATTGGCATCTCGGCGGACAAGCAGCAGATCATCTTCGAAGAGTTCCGGCAGGCCGATGGAACGACCAGCAGGCATTTCGGCGGCACCGGCCTGGGCCTGTCGATCAGTGCCCGGCTGGCGAATCTGCTGGGGGGCGAGATCACCGTGCAAAGCAGTTCCGGCAAGGGCAGTACGTTTACGCTTTACCTGCCCTTTGTGCCGAAATCGGAGGGCGACGACTCCGGTGTTGCCGACGGGTCGGGCAACGAGCCGGACGACGCCACGGTGGAGGTGGTTGCGGCGGAAGCTTTGCTTTGGAAACCGGGCGCGGAGGCGCCTTCCTCCCAACACGGTCCGCGGCCACGCACCGTCAAGGGGATGCCCGAACTCGCGGGCAGTAAGGTGCTGCTCGTCGATGACGACATTCGCGGCATTTTCGCGCTGACCAGCGCTCTCGAACAGCATGCCATGACGGTGATGGACGCCGAGACCGGCGCGGATGCCATCGAGATTCTGCAGAAAAATCCGCAGATCGACATCATCCTCATGGACATGATGATGCCAGGTCTGGATGGATACGCCACGATCCGCGGTATACGCAACCTCGAGCATTTCAGGAGTGTGCCGATCATCGGCGTCTCGGCCAGGGCCATGAAGGGCGACGCCGAGAAGGCCATCGAGGCGGGGGCATCGGACTACCTCTCCAAACCCGTGAACATCGACCATCTGCTGTCCGTCATCCGGGCCTGGCTGGCCGGTTAAAAAAGTGCTGAGTACTGGGTGCTGGGTGCTGGGAAAAAAACAGGAATGGTGCTGGGTGCGGAGTGCTGGGTGCTGAGAAAAAGCAGCGCTGGGTGCGAGGTGCGGAGTGCTGCAGATGCTCCGCCTTTGAATTTTCTTTTCTCAGCACTCAGCACTCAGCACCCAGCACTCAGCACTGCTTTTCGCGCCCAGCACCCAGCACCCAGCACCGCTTCTAGGTCGCGATGAGTTCCGGAAGCAGGCGGAGGTACTCGCGTTTGACCACCGCATAGCACTCGCAAACGCGCGCTTCGAGTTTGGTCCGGTCCAGCACGGTGATTTTCCCCCGGCTGTAGTGGATCACTCCGGCCGCCTGCAGGTGGCCGGCGGCTTCGGTTACGCCTTCGCGGCGCACCCCCAGCATGTTGGCGATCAGCTCCTGGGTCATGGTCAGCTCGTTCGAGGGCAGCCGGTCCAGGCTCAGCAGCAGCCAGCGGCACAACTGCTGCTCGACCGCATGGTGGCGGTTGCACACCGCGGTCTGCGCCATCTGCGTGATCAGCGCCTGCGTGTAGCGCAGCAGCAGGTGCTGCAGCGGGCCGCCGCGCTCGAATTCTTGCTTCAGGTAAAGCGCCTTTAACCGGTAGGCGTAGCCCGCGCTCTGCACCACCGCGCGGCTGGGGGTGGTTTCTCCTCCCATGAACAGGGAAATGCCCACCAGGCCCTCGTTGCCCACCACCGCGATCTCCGCCGAGGAGCCGTCCTCCATGACGTAGAGCAGCGACACGATGCTGTCGGTGGGGAAGTAAACATGGTTCTGCGGCGTGCCGGATTCGTAGAGCGCCCAGCCGAGTTCCAGGGGCACCCGCTCCAGATGCGGCAGCAGACGCTCGTA
>JBKJUC010000157.1:0-7586 GCA_046590325.1 Burkholderiales bacterium
CACCGAGGAAGAGCCTGAACTCGCGGGCAGCTTTAACATCCGCTCGATCCCTACGCTGATGGTATTTCGCGAAAAGGTGATCCTGTTATCGCAGCCGGGCGCGCTGCCGGCTTCGGCGCTGGATACGGTGGTGACCAAAACGCAGGAAATCGATATGGCCGAAGTGCATCGCCAGATCGCCGAAGAAGAAGCGCAGGCCGCGACAGCCGGCTCCGGAAAATCCTGATCGCGGCGCGACGGCCATGACTCCGCACGTCCTCGATGCTGAGAACTTCGACGACTTCGTATCCGGCAACGAAGTCGCAGTGGTGGGTTTCATGGGCGCGGACGGCGGGGATGCCGCGATCTTTTCCGCGGGGGCCGGACAGGCGCTGGCCCGGCATCCCGATGCGGCATTTGCCACGGTGGGCAGCGACAGCCGCGTTCTGTTCGGGATGTTCGGATTGAATGGCAGCGCGCTGGCGATCTTCCGCCAGCGCATCGTGGTCTATCTCGAACCCGGGATTCCCGCAGCCGGACACATGACCCAGCTTCTCGACCGTGTCGCGGAGCTGGACATGGCGCAGGCCCACGCCGAGATCGAACAGGAGCGCACGGCGCGGGCCGCGCTTGCCACTCATCGCGTCTGCCCGACTGCCCGGCGCGGCAAGTTCCCGCCCTGACCGGATCTTACGGCGCCTGCTTCTCGGCGCCGGGATAGTTGCCCGACTCCCCCAGCACATATTCCTGCACCTTGCGGTCGCGCAGGCGCTGCAGGAACCACTTCAAGGCCTTGCCGGCCTGGCGCGGATGCCACGCCAGATACACATTGGTCAGTGGTTTGCTGCCCTCCACTTCCTTCCTGAGCAGGCGACCGGCGGCGATGTGCGGTGCGGCCCAGAGCTGCGGCAGGTAACCGACGCCAATGCCGGCGATATGTGCCGCCATCTTGGCGCGCATGCTGGGCACGCTCAGGGTGTCCTGGCTGTCGAGAGTTCCGGAACTGCGGGGCGGCAGGTTGCGCGACGTGTCAGCGGCGGTGATGGCCCGGTGCTGCACCAGATCCTGGGCCGAGAGCGGCTCGGTCGCGGCGGCCAGCGGATGGTCCGGCGCGACCACGAAGACGAATTCGAACTGTCCCATGAGCTCCACTGCGAGCGTACCTGCAGGGGGCGCTTCGCCCGGGGCTGCGATCACCATGTCGGCACGCCCGCTCAGCAGCGCGTCCCAGCATCCGCCGAGGATTTCGGCCGTAAGCTTGACCCGGGTGCCGGAACCTTCCCTGTAAAAATCCTTCAAAAGGGGGAACAGGCGCTCGGTGGGGATGATGTCGTCGAGGGCGATGCGCAGTTCGGTTTCCCAGCCGGTGGCCGCACGCTTGACCCGGCACTCGAGGTCCGTGGCGGAACGCAGCAGGTGCCGTCCCTCCCGCAGCAATTCCTCGCCGGCTTCGGTGAGCTTCGCGCGATGCCCGCTGCGGTCGAACAGCTTCACCTCCAGGTCCTGCTCCAACTTCTGGATGGTGTAAGTAATGGCTGAGGGTACGCGGTGCAGTTCCTCGCCCGCCGCGGCAAAGCTGCCGTTACGAGAGATGGAATCCAGGACCAGCAGGGCGTCGAGCGAAATTCTCATGGTGACGGTATATAAACTCGGTTATCATGACGCGAAAATAACTGACTCTCCAGTCAGCAATAATAAGCCGCCGTCGGCGCAATTCCAAAAACATCAGTTCGACGGTCCGATAGCCAGCGCGAGACAGTCCGCTGGCGAATTTTTTTAACAGTCTGCGGCCCGCCAGTAGCCAACGGTGGACTACCGACGAGAGTGTAGAGGTAGTTTGTGGATACGCCGAACCTTCGTAATGTAACGATTCTCGCCACGCTGGTCATTGCAGCACTCGGTGCCGGTTGCGGTTCGAAGAGTGATGCCACCGTCGGGCAGAAATCGGATGCGGCCAAACTCTCCGCTGCAGGACAGCAGGGTCCCGGCGCGGCCGCGAAACCGGTGGGGTTGCCGGTCAAGGCCGTCGCGGTAAAAGTCGGCAAGGTCTCAGACGAGGTAACCGCCGTCGGAACATTGCTGGCCGATGAATCAGTGATCATCCGGTCCGAGATCGACGGCCGCATCGTCGGCCTGAATTTCCAGGAAGGTCAGGCGGTGGCCGCTGGCACGCGGCTGGTGACCCTGGACAACTCCGAATACGAAGCGCAATCGGCCGCCGTGCGCGCCGATCTGAAGACCGAGGAACAACGGCTCTCCCGCACCAGGGAGCTGCACCAGCAGAACTTCATCAGCAAGGACGCGCTGGATGTCCAGCTCGGCAACGTCGACCGCCTCAAGGCGCGCCTGGCGGAGGCTGAATCCCGGGTGGCAAAGACCCAGATCCGGGCGCCCTTCTCGGGTACAGTTGGATTGCGCATGGTCAGTCCGGGGGCTTATGTCAAAGCCGGCGAGGACATTGTCCGCCTGGAGAGCATCGGTTCGATCAAGGCCGATTTCCGTGTTCCTGAACTGTTCATGTCCAAGATTCATCCCGGCCAGGAAGTCTTGCTGCGGCTGGATGCCTACCCGGGCGAGGAATTCAGTGGACGCGTCTATGCGGTGGAGCCGGTAGTGGACGATAGAACCCGGACCGTGCTGATGCGCGCCCGGATTCCGAACAAGAGCAACAAGCTGAAACCCGGCATGTTCGTCCGCGTCGCGGTCACGCTGGCCAACAGGCCCAATGCCATCATCGTTCCCGAGCAATCGATCTGGCCGCAGGGTCGTGACACTTTCGTGTTCCGTGTTGTGGACGGGAAGGCTGCGCTGACCAAGATTGAGATCGGCAATCGCCAGCCCGGCCAGGTCGAGGTGATGTCTGGACTTGCGCCGAATGACATAGTGATTACCGAAGGGCAGATCAAGCTCCGCGACGGCGCGCCGGTGATGGTCATGCCCGAACCGGCCGCCGCCGCGGCCCCGCCCCCTGCTGCCACGCCGCCGGCGCAGCAACAGAAGTCGGCCAGTTGATCGGCGCCCGCCGCCAAGGAGACTTGCAATGATTCTCTCGGATATCTCGATCAAGCGGCCGGTACTGGCCACGGTGATGAGCCTGATGATCGTGCTCATCGGGGCGATGTGCTTCCAGCGGCTGGCGGTGCGCGAATATCCGGCCATCGATCCCCCCACCGTATCGGTTCGCACCGTATACAAGGGCGCTACGGCCCAAGTCGTCGAGAGCGTGCTCACCACGCCGATCGAGGATTCCCTGTCCGGCATTGAAGGCATCAAGACCATCAAGTCGCAAAGCCGCGAGGAAGTCAGCCAGGTCACGGTCACGTTCGTAACCGGGCGCGACGTGGATGCGGCGGCTGCAGACGTGAGAGACCGTGTTGCCCGTGTCCAGTACCTGCTTCCGGAAGCGGCGCTCGACCCGGTCGTGGCAAAGATCGAAGCCGACGCGTTCCCGATGATGTGGCTGGCCCTGGTCAGCGACAAACACACGCCGATGGAGCTGACGGACTACGCCGATCGCTATCTGACGGATCCCATGAAGGCGATGCCGGGGGTGGCAACCGTGATCATCGGCGGCGAGCGCAAGTACGCCATGCGCGTGTGGCTGGATCGCGAACGGCTGGCCTCGCAGAGCCTCACCGCACAGGATGTCGAGGACGCGCTGCGCCGGCAGAACCTGGATTCGCCGGGCGGCCGCATCGAGAGCACCGACCGCGAGTTCACCGTACTTGCCGAAACCGACCTGAAGAGCGCAGCGCAGTTCAACGAGATGATCATCTCCGAGGTGCGTGGCTACCAGATCAAGCTCAAGGATGTGGGTTTCGCCCAGGCTGGGCCGTACGAAAACCGCAAGATCATCCGCATCAACGGAACCAACGGGATCGCCCTCGGCGTGGTCAAGCAGTCCACCGCAAACACCCTTGAAGTTGCGCGCGGCATCAAGAAAGTCCTGCCGCGCCTCGAGAGCGGGTTGCCCGACGGCATGAGGATGTGGACGGCGGTCGATACCTCGCAATTCGTCGAAGCCTCGATCAGTGCCGTTTACCGAACCCTGATAGAGGCACTGGTGCTGGTCGTGCTGGTGATTTTCCTGTTCCTGCGCAGCGTTCGCGCCACCCTGATTCCGGCCGTGACCATTCCGGTGTCTCTCGTCGGCGCATTCTTTTTCGTCTACCTGATGGGATTTTCCATCAATGTGCTGACCATGCTCGGCATCGTTCTGGCGGTGGGCCTGGTCGTCGACGATGCGATCGTCGTGCTGGAGAACATCCACCGCCACATCGAGGATGGCATGTCGCCGTTCCAGGCCGCGATCCAGGGAGCCAGGGAGATCGGTTTCGCGGTCATCGCGATGACCATTACGCTTGTCGCCGTGTTCACGCCGCTGGTGTTCATGACCGGCCGCACCGGCCAGCTGTTTACCGAATTCGCGATGACTGTCGCGGCGGCGGTCTTGGTGTCGGGCTTTGTCGCACTGACCTTGACGCCGATGATGTGCTCCAGGCTGCTCAAGGGCCACGAGACGCATGGCCGACTCTATAATCTCACCGAACGGTTTTTCGTCGGTATGAACTCTGCCTATCGCGCCGCGCTGAAAGTGACGCTGCGCATGCGCTGGGCGGCGATCCTGGTCTGGGCGGTTGTTCTCGGCGGCGGAGCATTCCTGGCGTTGCAGCTGAAGTCCGAACTTTCGCCCACCGAAGACCGCGGCATGTTCATGATGTTCGCGATTGCACCGGAAGGCTCGACCATGCAGTACACCGACCGCTACATGTTCGCGGTCGAGGAAATCGCCAAGACCGTGCCCGAGATCTCGACCATCTTCGCGGTTGTCGCGCCCGGGCTGGAGAGGCCCAATCCGGTCAATGTCGGGATCGGCTTTTCGGTGCTCAAGCCGTGGGACGAGCGCAAGCGCTCGCAGATGCAGATCACCAAGGAGCTCACGCCCAAGCTATTCGGCGGGCTGCCCGGCGTCATCTCCTTCACCAAGGACCCGCCGTCCCTGGGCGGCGGTTTCCTCGACAAGAAACTCAATTTCGTGATCTACGGCACCTCTTACGAGGAACTGTCCGGCAAGGTTGCCAAAATGATGGGCAAGCTGAGCCAGTACAAAGGCATCACCGGCCTCGACACGGACCTCAAGCTCAACAAGCCGCAACTGAAGGTAGATATCGACCGCGAGAAAGCCGCCGCGCTCGGCGTGTCGATGGAAACCATCGGTCATACGCTGGAGACGCTGATGGGCGGGCGCGATGTCACCCGCTACAAACGCGATGGCAAGCAATATGACGTCGTCGTCCAGGTAGAGGACGACAAGCGCCGCCAGCCTTCGGACCTGACATCGGTCTACGTGCGCGGCAATGGCGGCGAACTCAACCAGTTGTCGAATCTGGTTGCCGTGCGCGAGACCGTGGCGCCGAAGGAACTGAATCACTACAACAAGCAGCGTGCCGCCATCATCAACGGCAACGTGGCAGAGGGCTACAGCCTGGGTGAGGTCCTGGACAAGGTGGAAGCCACGGCGAAGGAAGAACTGCCCTCCGGCCAGGCTACTGACCTGGATGGCGAATCCCGCGAGTTCCGCGAAACCGGCGTCGAGCTGTACGTGACGTTCGTGCTGGCACTGGTATTCATTTATCTGGTGCTGGCCGCGCAGTTCGAGAGCTTTGTCGGCCCGTTCGTCATCATGTTCACGGTGCCGCTGGCGATGACCGGCGCATTGCTGGCGATGTTTCTCACCGCCAAGTTCGGCAACGGGGGAACGCTTAATGTCTACAGCCAGATCGGCCTGGTGATGCTGGTCGGACTGATCACCAAGCACGGCATCCTGATCGTCGAGTTTGCCAACCAGCTTCGGGTCAAGGGAATGGAAAAGACCGAGGCGATCATTGAATCCGCTACGCTGCGCTTGCGCCCGATCCTGATGACCACGGCGGCCATGGTCCTCGGCGCCGTCCCGCTTGCGTTCTCCAAGGGCGCGGGAGCGGAGGCGCGCAGCGCCATCGGTTGGGTGGTCGTGGGCGGAATGCTGCTGGGTACACTGCTGACGCTGTTTGTGATTCCAGCCATCTACACGCTGCTGGTCAGAAAAGTGCGCTCCGAAGCCGACATCGAGGAAGCGATGCGACCGACCCCCGGCGGCAGCGGTGCGATCCACGCCCCGCACAAGGAACTGTAAGCCGACCGGTACACCGCAGGTCAAACAGAAACGGCAAGTGCGCTGCACTTGCCGTTTTTTTTCGTTATAGTCGACGGCAATCCTGGAGAAAAAAATGAACCGCATGCTCAACATCGGCGTGGCGCAGAAGATCGGCACTTACAGCGACGGCGTGGAAGTTTCCGGAAATGTGAAATGGGTCTTCACCGCCGGGACGCCCGGCCTGCTGCCCGACGGCACCTATCCCAAGGGTGTTACCGCCCAGGCCGAGCAGGCGTGGAAGAACATCCTGGCGATCCTTGCGGAGGCCGGGATGGGCGTGAAGGACCTGGTGAAAGTCACGCACTACCTGGTGCGCGACGAAGACATCAAGGAGTACGTCGCGGTCCGCGCGCGCTATCTCGGCGATGCCCGGCCGGCATCGATGCTGCTGGTGGTGCCGGGGCTGGTGAAGCCGGAGATTTTGGTTGAGATCGAGGCGTACGCCGCCAAGTCATGACAGCAGGCAAAAGGTGAAAGGTAAAAGGTAAAAGGGGAAAGTAAGTTCAACAGCAACGTTTTTCAGTTTTTCACTTTGCCCTCTTTGCTTTCAACTTTTCCCTGAATCCAGCCGATGGCGCGATTCCGCTTTTACACCCTCGACGTCTTCACCAACCGCCGCTTCGGCGGCAATCCCCTTGCCGTAGTGCTCCGAAGACTGGCTCGATGCCGGCTAATGGGTGCGCCCTAAATGGGTACTCCGACGTGCTGCGCACGTAGGGTATCTGCGACTCTGCGGTGAAATAGCCCTTGGATCGAGAGCTTATGACTTGCCAATTTGTTCAAATTTTTCGCTGTTTTGGCTCGAAATCTCCCGCTAACAGTTTTGCCTTCCCGCCCCTATATTGGTTGCATCTGTAAAAGGCCCCGCCGGTAGTGGCAGGGCCCAATGGGAGAATTCCATGATTGCCTTGAGAAAAAGCGCTGAACGCGGCTATGCCGACCACGGTTGGCTGAAGAGCTTCCATACCTTTTCCTTCGCCAACTATTACGACCCCGAGCACATGGGATTCGGGCCGCTGCGGGTCATCAATGAAGATCGGGTCGATCCAGGCGAAGGTTTCGGCAAACACCCGCACCGGGACATGGAAATCATCAGCTACGTCCTCGACGGCGAGCTCGAGCACAAAGACAGCATCGGCACGGGTTCGGTGATCCGGCCGGGCGACGTGCAGCGCATGAGCGCGGGCACCGGCGTGACCCACAGCGAGTACAACCCCTCGCCGAAGAACCCGGTGCATTTCCTGCAGATCTGGATCGAGCCCGCCGCGCGCGGCATCAAGCCGAGCTACGAGCAGAAGTTCTTCAGCCCCACGGACAAGCGCGGCAAGCTGCGCCTCGTGGCTTCACCCGACGGCCGCGACGGCTCGGTGACAGTCAACCAGGACGCGTACCTGTACGCGGCGCTGGTCGA
>JBKJUC010000176.1:0-5506 GCA_046590325.1 Burkholderiales bacterium
GCCGCTTCGCGCAGCGCCGCGCGCGGCAGCGGTTTCTGCCTCGATTTCGCACCTTCGTCCGCATCGCCATCAAGCACTGGCACAAACGAAGCGAGCTGCACGTCCTTGGGGAAATCCAGCAACACCGGTCCCGGCCGCCCCTGTGTCGCCTCCCTGAAGGCCTTGCGCACCAGCCTCCGAACCTCGTCTGCGCTACGGATCTGCGCATTCCACTTGGTGACCGGCCGCGAGATCCCCAGCGCATCGCATTCCTGGAAGGCGTCGCTGCCGATCAGATTCGAAGCGACCTGGCCGCTGATGCAGACGACGGGAACGGAATCGCACAAGGCGTCGAGCAATCCGGTGGTCGTATTGCTCATGCCGGGACCCGAAGTCACCAGCACGACGCCGGGCTTGCCGGTCGTGCGCGCGTAACCTTCCGCTGCATGCACGGCTGCCTGCTCGTGCCGGACCAGAACGTGCCGCAGCCGGCGCTCGCCGTGAAGTGCGTCGTACACGGGCAGCACCGCGCCACCCGGATAGCCGAAAATCACTTCGACTCCCGCTTCCACCAGCGCATCGATAAGGGCCTGGGCGCCGGTAAGCGCGGGCCGGGACGCCGCCTTGTGGGCGGACACCAAAGTGCTCTGGAGGGCGCGATCGTTCATGGATGCATCTTATTGAGTAACCGCCGGAAAATGCATCTTTTATTCTGGTTTATATGGCAATATGGGGAATAATTTTCCGATTTCAGGAGATATCAAGGAATGGAACTCGATAACTTCGACATTGCGATCCTGACCGTCCTGCGGGACGACGCCCGGGCCAGCCTGCAGGACATCAGCAACAAGGTCGGGCTTTCGACCACTCCATGCTGGAACCGGGTCAAGAAAATGGAGGCCGAGGGCGTGATCCAGGGTTACACCGTGCGCATTGATCCGGCCGCAATCGGCTTCACTGAAACCGTCATTGTCCAGGTCACGCTCGAGAGCCACAACGACGAGACCCTGTACGCATTCGGCAAGGCGCTCGGGGAGATTCCGGAAGTGCTCGAAGCTTTTCTCATATCCGGCGACTACGACTACTACATCCGCATCGCGGTGCGCGACACCCGCGATTACGAACGCCTGCTGCGCGAAAAGTTGTATCGCATCCCGGGCATCCGCCACAGCAAATCGAGTTTCGTGTTGCGGCGGCTGAAGGAAAGCGAAATCCCCCTGGTCACTCCCGCCGCCAAGGCTTCGCCAAAAAAGAGCAAGTGAAACGGGTGCGCAATACTGGACAACCCCACCCTGGTTCCGGCGATGATTCGGGTTCGGGCGATGATTCGCCCCGCGAACCCATCGGTCACGGAGGAGGCATTGGCATCATGAGTCGAAGGCTGGAAAATTATGCACGGGCCCTGCTTTGCATGGGCACCTGCCTGCTGGCGGCGCACGGCGGCGCGGCGCTTGCGGACTATCCCGAGCGCCCCGTCGCACTGGTTGTGCCGTTCTCGGCCGGCGGACCGACCGATATCCTGGCGCGCATCCTGGCGGCGTCGATGACGCGCACGCTCGGCCAGACTGTCGTCGTGGAAACCCGGACCGGTGCCGGCGGCACGCGCGGCGCGCAATTCGTCGCGTCGGCGAAACCGGACGGCTATACCTTCCTGATCCATCACAACGGCATGGCGACGGCTCCGGCCCTTTTTCGCCAGTTGCGCTACGACCCGCTGTCGAGCTTCGAATACGTGGGCCTGGTCGTGGACGTGCCGATGACGTTGGTTGCGCGCAAGGACCTGCCGCCGAAGGACGCGAAAGAACTTTTCGCCTACCTGAAAGCCAACAAGGAGAAAATCAATCTTGCCCACGTCGGCCCGGGGTCCGTATCCCATCTGTGCTCGATGATGTTGCGCAAGGCGCTGGGCATCGAGCTGACGGCCGTGGCCTACCAGGGCACCGGGCCGGCGCTGGTTGCGCTGGAGGGTGGCCATGTCGACCTGCTTTGCGACCAGACCACGCAGACGCTGCCGCACATCAAGGCAGGGAAGATCAAGCTCTACGCGACCACGACGCGCGCCCGTATTCCGGCGCTTCCCGACACGCCGACCCTGCGGGAAACAGGCCTGAAGGATTTCGAGGTCATCGTCTGGCATGGGATTTATGCGCCGAAAGGCACACCCAAAGCAGCGCTCGACAAATTCAATGCGGCCCTCAAGGCGGCGTTGAAAGATCCGGCCGTCGCCCCGCGCATGGCCGAACTGGGCGGGCAGATCGTCTCCGAGTCCCGGCAGACACCGGCCGGGCTGCGGGACTGGCTGAAAGCGGAAATCGAAAAATGGACGCCGGTGATCCGGGCGTCCGGGTCCTATCTGGATTGATTCAGGGCGCGCATTGGCGAAGACCGGATCGTGAGCGCAGGCGAGGCGATCAGACTTGGGTGACGTTTCGCTTCTGACGAAGCCGAATAAACCTTCTCGGGCAGCGCTCAACGCAGAGGACGCCAAGGACGCGGAGGAAACGCAGAGGGAGGACCGATGTGCGAGGCGCGTGTTGATCCTCCATTTTTCATTGCACCCTGTTGCGCATCCGGCCCGCTGCGGATCCAACCAGATTCCATTTTCTCCTCTGCGTTTCCTCCGCGTCCTTGGCGTCCTCTGCGTTTGGCGCTTTCCTAGATGTCGATCACAACCTTCCCAAAATGCTTCCCCTGCTCCATATGGCGGAAGGCATCGGCGGCTTTGTCCAGCGGGAACACGGAATCCACCACGGGTTTCAACTTGTGCAGGCCGATCGCGCGGTTCATCGCTTCG
Organism: Burkholderiales bacterium; assembly: GCA_046590325.1. Taxonomy (GTDB): domain Bacteria; phylum Pseudomonadota; class Gammaproteobacteria; order Burkholderiales; family JACQAP01; genus JACQAP01. The sequence continues at coordinate 2,774 of JBKJUC010000176.1, forward strand.
AAGCGGGCGCGGGAGCCGACGGCAATACCCTGGATGCGCACCATCGGCCCGATCACGGCGCGCAGCGGGATTTCTGCCGTGTAGCCGGCTACAAAGCCGACGATGCCGACGAATCCGCCAAAGGCCAGCGAAGCCAGCGACTTGTCGAGCGTCGCGCCGGCGGTTTCAACCACGATCTCCACCCCTTTGCCCTGCGTAGCCTCCCTCACCGCCACGTTCCAGTCCGGCGTGGTGCGGTAGTTGATCCCGACATCGGCACCGAGTTGTTTCGCGCGCGACAATTTTTCATCGCTGGAGGACAGCGTGATCACCCGCGCGCCCGCGAGTTTCGCGAATTGCAGCGCGAACAGCGAAACACCGCCGGTTCCCTGCACCAGAACGGTGTCGCCGGGTTTGACGCCGCCTTCCTGCAGAGTGGACCACGCGGTAAGGGCGGCAATCGGTAGCGTTGCCGCTTCGGCGTCGCTCAGATTCGGCGGAATGGATACGGCGTCCTCGGCCGGAACGGCTATGTACTCCTGCAGCACGCCCGACAGCGGCGCGCCCAGCGTACGCTTCGTGCGCAGTTCGAGGGTCGGCATGCCGTCATGCCAGCCCTGGGTATAAATGGGCATGACCCGGTCGCCGGCCTTGAAGCGGGTGACGTCCTCGCCCACCTCCACAACCTCACCCGCCGCGTCCGACGCCGGCACGTAAGGCAGCGCAAGCGTCGGCAGATACTTTTGCACCAGGATGGCAAGATCGCGGTAGTTGAGGCTGGCCGCCTTGATGCGCACCAGGATTTCGCCCCGCCGGGCCTTGGGCACCGGCCGCTCCCCGAGCCGCAACGCGTCGATCGAAAAATCACGTGCCTCGATCGCACGCATTGTATTGGCTGGCATTGCTGCTACCTCCTTGTGAATGTTCCTCGCGGCCCTAAAGTGCAAGGTAACGGCTCTTGACCGTATCGTTGTTTCGCAAGGCCTCGATCGTGTCCCGGTATACGATCTGGCCCTTGTCGATGACCGCGGCATGGCTGGCTATGCCGAGGCAGAAATGCATGTTCTGTTCGGCCAGCAACACCGTAACGCCCATGCCCCGCAGCTTGCGTAGCAACTCTCCAATGCGCTCAACGATGACCGGCGCGAGGCCTTCGCTGGGCTCGTCCAGCAGGAGACCGGTGGGATTCCCCATGAGCGTGCGCGCAATCGTCAGCATCTGCTGCTCGCCTCCCGAAAGATTTCCCGCCATACGGTCTTTCAGGGGATCGAGCAGCGGAAACATCTCGTAGATGCGGGCCAGGTTCCAGTAGTCCTGCCCATCCGGCCCCTTCTTGGCGCCAATGATCAAATTATCATCGACCGTATGCTCCGGGAACACCTGCCTGTCCTCGGGCACGAAGCCGATGCCGGCGCGGGCAATGGTGTGCGGCTTGCGGCCCTGCAGGGCCTTCCCCAGCACACGGATGATTCCGCGCGTGGGCGGCGCAATGCCCGCGATAGCTTTCAATGTCGTCGATTTGCCTGCGCCGTTGCGCCCCAGCAGCGCCATGGTCTGACCTTCGGTTACTGCAAGGCTTACCGCAAACAGAATCTGGCTGGCACCGTAGAACACATCGATGCCGTCGGCTTCAAAAATGACGGCATCCGTCATGCCCTGCCCTCTTCAAAACGGGCGCCGAGATAGGCTTCGATGACTTTCGGATGGCGGCGCACCTCTTCGGGCTTTCCTTCTGCAAGCACGCTGCCATAGCTCAGCACCCGCACGGTTTGCGCATACCTGAACACGATGTCCATGTCGTGTTCGATGAATATCAAGGTCATTTTCTTGCGTTCCCACAATTGATGCACCGTTTCGATCATCTGCCAGCGTTCCTCGGTGCCCATGCCGGCGGTCGGCTCGTCGAGCAACAACACCCGCGGCTCCAGCGCCAGCGCCAGGGCGATATCGAGGAGCTTCTGCTCGCCGTGCGAGAGATTGCCTGACAACGTTGCGGACCGCGACTGCAGGCCGACCAGTTCCATGACTTCTTCGGCCTGGGCGCGTGCCTCGGCCAGCGGGAATCGCCGGCCCAGCTTTCCATGCCATCCCCGATGGGCGTTAACCGCACCCAGGACATTGTCGCGAACCGACAGGGTCGGAAAAATGCTCGCGATCTGGAAGGCGCGACCGATGCCGCGGCGCACGATCTCCGGCGAAGACAGTCCGGCAATGTCCTCGCCTCCGAGCAGGATCCGGCCTTCGTCCGGCGGGAATGCGCCCGTGACAAGATTGAAAAAGGTCGTCTTGCCAGCGCCGTTCGGACCGATGACCGCGGTCAGCGAGCCCTCGTCGAATTGAAGACTCACACCGTTCATCGCGCTAACGCCGCCAAAAGACTTGCGCAGGTTCTCGATTGTCAGCATTTCAATGCCGCCGCGCCGCTGCATTCGCCTCAGCAGAGGGGATTCTGGCGCGCTTTGACCACGCGCCCACCAGGTAGCCAAGCAGTCCCTTGCGCAGGCCGAGTGCGAACATCAGGATGATGATGCCGAGCACCAGGCTGTAGTGCTCGGTGAATTTCGTGACCAGATCACTCAGGAGCAGCAGCGTGATCGCGCCCAGCAGGGGGCCAAAGAACACGCCGATCCCGCCGAGCAGGATCATGAAGATGGCTTCGCCGGAAACGGTCCAGTAGGCGAAATCGGGGTAGGCACTGGAGACGAACAGGCTGATGAGCGCGCCGCCCACGCCGCCGAACATGCCGGCGACGAT
>JBKJUC010000252.1:0-11693 GCA_046590325.1 Burkholderiales bacterium
CTATTCGCTAATCCGGCTCACGACTACACTCGCAATCTGCTGAATGCCATCCCGCTGCCGGACCTGGACCCGGACTGGGTGCTGCGGGGCGGCTACGAAGAACAGAATCATGAAAAGGAGAAATGAAACCTGAAAGCCGTCGAGTCCGGGACTGAGGACCTGGATATCGGCGACATGGCTCAGGGTGTGGCGGCAGGCATGAAGGCGGATCCCAAGGCAGTCGAGAAGGACTTCGCCAACTATCTGCCTGGTTGATTGCCGAAGCTCGGAGCAACTCTCACCGCGGAGGACGCAGAGGACGCGGAGGAAAAACGCAGAGGAAAAAAAGCAGGAATTGGATTGGATGCGGCGGCGACCGACCCAGTGGGGGCTGCGCGGTTGGACGCAATGAGCAATGGAGCATCCAAAACGGCATTGCACATCGGGTCTCTCTCTACGACCTTTTCTCCGCGTCCTCCGGGGTGAGCGCTGGTCTTGGTTGAGGGCTTACTGGGTCGCTGTGGCTGCAGGCCTGAAATAAACCTGCTTGTCCCGTTCGACGATTTCGTAATTCTGGTTCGGCACCACGATGAACTGCTCGACGCGGCTGCGTACCGACAGGCCGCGCTCGGTGTAGCCGTGCATGTGCTTCCACAGATTGTCGAGGAACCACTTCTCGATACCGCCGTGCTTTACTTCGAGGCGTTCGTTGCCGAGGAACGCCAGCGGAATCACCTTGTGATAACCGAGCAGCTCATGGTCTACCTGCAGGTACTCGAAGCCGATCATGCCCTGCGGCAGCGGCAGGGCCTGGTTTTCGATTTTTGCGATGCCGCCTTCGCCGACGGGAATGCGCCACAACACGGCTTCCTCGACCGGCCGCGACTCGATCGCCAGGAACAGGGAAACGGCCAGGACACCGGTAATCGCAAAGGAGAACACCAGATCGCGCAAACGCGCGATTGGCCCGTGGGTGCTGATGTCGAGAATGCGCGCGACGGCCCAGCCCAATCCTGCCCAGCAGAGGATAGCGATGCCGACGAACAGTTGCTGAAGCGGGCCGGACAGGGCCCAGGGCTTGAGGGCAATCATGCCCGCCACAGTGATCCCGAGAAACAATGACAGTCCGAGGATGTCCCAACACCAGCAGGTCCAGCGAAACCACGTCGGGTGCCGTCGCAGTTTCAAAAAATGCCAGGCCCGCAGGCTGAACGGCAGGCCGATGCTCTTGCGGCAGAAAGAGCATTGGTTGTCGTGGACAATGGTTTCCCGATGGCAGTAGGGGCACTCCATCATGATGCTTTCCGCCACCTTCAGGCGCGCTCCCACCATTTCCATGCGCAGCCGCACGATGGGCGCGACGATGCGGTGAAGCAGCAGCAAGGTCGCCGCCCAGAAAACCACGGCCGATACCGTGGCCAGGGATGGCCCAAGGGATTGTTCGATTGCCTGGAACAGACTGCGTAACATGACCGGACCCCGTTAGTCGCAACACCTGCATTATATGCGGCGATTCCATCGGCATGAATGACGCCAAAAGGCGACAGCCACTGGGGCGGCGGCGGACCGGGGTAAACTGATATCCACGGTAACGGCCGGCAAAGCCCTTCTCCAATCGTGGCCCCCTCCTGAATGGTGCAACCCATGAACCTCCTCGAATCCCTGAAGAAAACTTCCATCATCGTTGCCGATACAGGCGACATCGGCTCCATTGCCCGCCTCAAGCCGCAGGACGCCACGACCAACCCCTCCCTGCTGTTCCAGGCCGCCCAGAATCCGGCCTATCGTTCCCTGGTGGATGACGCGCTCGCTTTTGGCATGCAGGCCAGGGGAGATCGTGCCGCGAAGGCCGAAGCCGTCATGGAGAAGCTTGCGGTCAATTTCGGCTGCGAGATCCTCAAGCACGTGGCGGGACGCGTATCGACCGAAGTGGATGCCAGCCTGTCCTTCGACACCGGCGGTACGCTGGCCAAGGCACACCGGCTGATCGCGCATTACGAAGCGGGGGGCGTCAATCGCGAACGCGTGCTGATCAAGGTCGCCTCGACCTGGGAAGGCATACGTGCAGCGGAGAAGCTCGAGCGTGAAGGCATCCACTGCAACCTCACGCTGCTGTTCAGTTTTGCCCAGGCCGTCGCCTGCGCCGAAGCCGACGTGACCCTGATCTCGCCTTTCGTCGGACGCATTTACGACTGGTACAAGGCCGCGCGCAAAGTCGACGACATTCCCGCTGGCGAGGATCCCGGCGTGCAGTCGGTGACCCGCATCTACAACTACTACAAGAAATTCGGCTACAAGACGCAGGTCATGGGCGCCAGCTTCCGCAAAGTCGAACAGATCACCGGCCTCGCCGGCTGCGACCTGCTGACCATCGCCCCAGACCTGCTCGACAAGATGGAAACGATGCCGGGCGAACTTGGTCGAAAGCTGACCGTGGAATCGGCCAAAGCCAGTGCCGGGGAGAAAATTTCCCTCGACGAGAAATCCTTCCGCTGGATGCACAACGAAGACGCGATGGCCACCGACAAGCTGGCCGAGGGCATCCGAAAATTCCATCAGGATGGACAGAAGCTGGAGCAGTATGTGATGAGGTTGGTGGAGAAGACTCAGGCGGCGTGAGGGGCTGCCGTCGCAGAGAAAAGGTAAGAGAGAAAAAGAGAAAAGGTGGAAGCTAACTGCGGTGCATGCTTTGGGAGGAAGGAAATGCAGATAAAACTGATATTGAGAGTGCTGGTCTATCTGGCGCTTTGCCCTGTCTTTGCCGCAACCGCAGAGGCCAATGTGAAGTTCATGAATCCGGAGGGACTATTCAAGCCGAGTACCTTTTCCCAGATCGCCATCGCCCGCGGCGATACGGTCGTTTACATCAGCGGCCAGACCGCCCGCGATCCGACATCGCAGATCGTTGCGGTCGGCGACGTGAAGAAGCAGGCCGAGAAAGTATTCGACAACCTGCGGGTTGCCGTGGAAGCGGCAGGCGGGTCGATGGAGGACATCGCCAGGATCACCACATTTGTCGTCGGCCTCAAGCCTGATGACCGGTTGTGGATCGGCGAAATGGTGAAGAAGCGATTCCCGCAACCTCCGGCGCATACTCTGGTGGGCATTTCCGCTTTGGCCGCTCCGGAACTCCTGATCGAAATCGAAGCTATCGCTGTTCTGGACTAAGGATAAGACAATTGGCCACAGAGGACACAGAGGTCACAGAGAAAGAAAAAGGGTCGCATCTCAAATTGGGCACAACAGAGATCGGGATATCTGCAGGCAATTTTCGTTGACCGCCCATTTACACTCTGAGTTCTTTGCTTTCCTCTGTGACCTCTGTGGCAAATGAGTTTCTTGAGGAGATGGAAATGACGAAGAAGTTCGTGAATCCGCAAGGCATGAAACCGCTGGGCATGTACACGCAAGTGACCGTTGCAACAGGTGGCAGCATCGCCTTCATCAGCGGCCAGGTCGCTGTCGATGCCCAGGGCAAAGTCGTAGGCGCGGGCAACATCGAAGCGCAGGCGGTGCAGGTGTTCGAGAACCTGAAGCTTGCCCTCGGCGGCATCGGCGCCACCTTCGAGGACGTGGTCAAGTTCACCATATATATAGTCGGACTGACCCAGGAAAGGCGCAAAGCGGTGATGGACGTTCGGGGCCGCTACATCTCGCACAAAAATCCTCCCGCCGCGACCATGGTCGGCATCGACCAACTGGTGCAGCCGGAGCTGCTGGTCGAGATCGAAGCTGTTGTCGCCTTCGGCTGATGAGGGACGTCGTGGAAGCATGCATTGAGCGTTTGGGTCGTTGTCGAAGTCATATCTATGATCTCCAGCGGCCATTGACGTTTCGACAGTCACGTCGTCACGGCAGTCGCGATAGTCACGAGTTCAGCCATGTCAATTAACAGACGCAAGGTGTTGAAAATCGCGGGGGCGACTGTAGTGGTTGCGGGCGCAGCGCTGACATGGCGAGCCTATGATCGCGGTGTGTTCAGCGCAGGGAAAGGGGCGGCCTATGAACCCTGGCGCAACTGGAATGCCGGGCAACCCGGAGACAGGTTGCGCCTGGTCCATGCGGCTATCCTCGCCGCCAATCCGCACAATTCCCAACCCTGGCTGTTTAAAGTCAACGATGACCGCATCGACCTGTTCGCGGATACGAAGCGCGACATCGGTGCGATCGACCCTTATTTGCGCGAGATGTACATGGGCATAGGTTGCGGACTGGAGAATCTGCTCATTGCCGCCGCGCAGGACGGCTACGGGGCGACTGCAAGCCTGATGCCGGACCCGGGGAATGATGCGCATGCGGCACGCATCGGTTTGTCGAGGGCGGAGCCGGTGGCTTCGGAACTTTACGCTGCCATTCCGAACCGGCATACCAATCGCGCCGCCTATGACACCAGCCGCGCCGTAGCAGCGGAGCAGATGGCGCAACTCGCGGCGCTGGGCACCGACCTCAACGCAAGGGTGGTATGGTTTTCCACACCGGAGGAGCGCAGGCATGTGGCCGAGCTGATCGTCGCCGCAACGCAGGCAATCATCGCGGACGAACAGCAATCCATCGACAGCGCGAAGTGGTTCCGCTGGAAATGGGACGAAGTCCAGGCACATCGCGACGGCCTCACGCTCGACGCCCAGGCGCTGCCGCCGCTGATCGATTTCGCCGCCAAGGTGCTGCCGCCAATGAGCCGGGAAGCCGCGGACGCCGGCTGGCTGAAGTCGACACGCGAGAATCATGTTCCGACGGCGGCGGCATTCGGCGTGATCGCCACCGGCGACAATGACCATGCCGCGCATCTGCGCGCCGGACGGTTCTGGCAGCGCATGCACCTGAAGGCCACGGTGATGGGACTTGCCGCGCATCCGCTCAACCAGTTGCCGGAACGCGCCGACCGGGAGAAGCAGCTCGGCGTCGAGCCGCAATTTGGCAAGGCGCTGCAGGAGCTGGTGGCGGATCCCGGACTGCACGCGCTGATGCCCTTCCGCATCGGCTACCCGACCGTCGCGGCGCAGCCCAGTCCCCGCCGCGATATCCAATCCGTAATCCTCGAGGCCTGAAGTTTCCGGGTACCAGGTCTTGGATTCTTTCGTCAACCGCCCCTCATCCCTTGGCCCCGATTTTTCCCCGCACGCAGCGCGCAGCACCCAGTACTTCAATATCGCGCTGGTTGTAGTCACCATCACGGGTGGCTTGCTTGTCGATCACTACGCCGGGCTTGCGGGACAACTGGCGGTGGGGGTTTGGGCCTGGGCAGCGTTCTTCCGCATCATTCATACGGCGCCGACGGAATGGCGGTTGCCGTTGTATCTCTGCCTCATCTGGTCGACCGCAGGCGAAATCTTCCTTTCCCTGGTCTGGGGCCTGTATACCTACCGGCTGGAGAACGTGCCGTTCTTCATTCCCCCGGGGCATGTCCTGCTGTTTTATTTCGGCCTGGTCATGGCGGCGAAGGTACCGCGCAGCTTCGTCTTACTCGTGCCCGTTGCCGCCGCCGCGTACGCCGTCTTCGCGGTCGTCCGGGGTTACGACACCCTCAGCGTTCCTATGATCGTGCTGTTCATCCTTTGCTGGCTGCAATCCGATGGGCGGCGCCTGTACTCCGTGATGCTGATTGCCGCGCTGGCCATGGAGCTCTATGGAACCTGGGTCGGTAACTGGGCCTGGCGTCCGGACGTGCCATATCTCGGACTCCATAGCGCCAATCCGCCGCTCGCAGCCGGGGCTTTCTATTGCGCGCTGGATGTGCTCGTCGGCCTTACCGGTCGTGGACTGCTTCGAGTCCGTCATACAGTGTCCTCACGGCGTCTAACGACGCAAACCAGTTAGCCAGAGAGAACGCAGATACCCTCGCGTAAGCTTAGAGTACCCGTTTGGGACGCGAAGAGACGCTAGACTCCGGTACGCAGCACTCTTGATTGTTTTGCATTTACTCGAAGCTCGGCCCTCGAACCTCGGACCTGACCTTTTCATGCTCCGTTCCTTCCTCGATCACCTGGTAGTCACCGCCCCATCCCTGGCAACCGGTGTGGAGTACGTCAGCAATGCGCTCGGCGTCACGCCCGAACCGGGGGGCGAGCATGTGCGCATGGGAACCCATAACTGCGTGCTGAAGCTGGGCGATACGATTTATCTGGAAGTGATCGCCGTGAATCCCGACGTACCCGCTCCGAAGCAGCTGCGCTGGTTCGAACTCGACGAGGCGGAATCGAACGAGATTCCCCGGCTTGTGACCTGGGTGGTGAGGACGAACGACATAAAAGCAGCGCTCATCGCATCGCCTGTGGTTTCTGGCTATGCGATGCCCATGAGCCGCGGCCCCTTGAACTGGACCATAACCGTCCCCCGCAATGGAAGCCTGCCGCTGCAGGGTGTGGCCCCGACCCTGATTCAGTGGCAGGACACCCATCCCGCCGGTGCAATGAAAGATTCGGGCTGCTCCCTGGTTCGCCTGGAGGGCTTCCACCCCCGGGCCGAAAAGGTGAGCGCCATGCTCAAGGCTATCGGCTTTCAGGGGGAGTTTTCCGTTTCGCCGCTGGCGGCGGGGGAGAAGCCTTACCTGGTTGCGCATATCCAGACCCCCGAGGGTGCGCGCCAACTGTCCGCAAGGTGAAAGTAATTGGCGGCGGCAGGCAAATTCTCGGAGGCAGTTGCCATCGTGAGGCGAGCGGATGCATTTTCCACACGCCCCTGCCGCCGGAACAATGGGCAGTGCGGTCATGCCAGTGCCGTTTTCCCCGGTCACATGGAGTGCGCACGACTGCGGGACCGCCCGCCGCTGCGCCCGCCGCGCCGGTCCGGTATGACGGCGAATCCGCGCTCAGTAAGTGTAGACCAGGGTCACCCAAACCCGCGTCAGGTCCACTTTCCCCGAAACCGCATCGCCGGCCTGGTAGTCGGCATACTCGATCTTGCCGAGCAGTTTGGGCAGCAGCGGCCAGGAGACGCCGAAATCGAATTCCACCCCGAAGTCGATGTCCCCGAAATCCGCTTTGAAGTCGTGATATTCGCCCTGTAGTTGCGCTTTCCCGATTTTCGCGCCGGCGGTCAGGAACCGGTCGCGGATGCCCTGGCGTGGTGTGGTCAGGAACTGGTCCGCCCAGCCCTGGAAAAGATGGTTGGTCGCAAGCGGAAACTGGAAGGCATAGCGCCCGTCGTTGCTGCCCAGCACTTCCTGGTCGGCGCGCAGGAAAAGGTCGTGCCACTGTCCGCCGATGCCGAGCCGCGTATAAGAGGCATCGATCCGGGCGTCGCCGCCCGAATAGTCGGCCTGCTTCGCATACTCCGCCGTGTAGAGAATTTTCCAGTCAGCGTTCAACGGATGCGCACCATCGGCACGCAGGCCGATGCTCCGGTTCGAAGTGTCGACCGGGGCCGCGCCCTGGAAGGCCGTGGCTGCGATTGCGTCATTCTGGTCCTGGAAATAGCCGTACCCGACCAGCGCATCGTTCGGCGTGATCGCGTAGCGTGCGTTAAGCAGGATCGTGTCGGTATCGTGCTGCTTCGTGTTGACGTTCTTCACCCGTCCAAGGTAACCGGCGTAGAGGCGGGTTCGGGACAGGCTGGAGTTCTCCATGGTCACACCGTTGAAGACCTGCATGACCTGGCGGAATTCGACATTGCCGATGAACCGCACGTTGTCCAGCTTGATGGACTGGCGCCCGGCGCGCAGTTTGGTGTCGGACAGTCCTGTGTAATCGAGATAGAGCTGGTTGACGTCGGTATTGTCGGGATCCGCAATTACCGGGTACTGGACCTTGCCGTTCAGGTTGTCGTTATAGTCATCGTCGAGACGGCCGACGTCGATCAACTCGACCGTGCCGGAAATTCCATGCCAGGAATCGGTCCGCCAGCCGGCAAGGGTCCGCAGCGTGGCGGCCTGGCCGGTTTCCTTGCCCGCCTGGTCGGCATACTCGTAGCGTGGTCTCAGGTTCAGGATCGGTTTGCCCGCAGCTATCGCTTCGCCAAGGCTTGCGCCGTCTGCCGCGCAGGTGCAAACGGGTCCGTAACAGAATGCGGCTGCGAGGACGACAAATGCCAGTGCCGAGCGCATGGGGGTTCTCCTTGACGTGGATCAACGTTACGCAGGCAGCATCTATTAGGATGGACCGGCACGCCATACTGCAAAGGGCTAATGAGCCCGCCCGGAAGGAGATAGGGAGGCTAGTTCGCAGGGGGTGGATCGGCGCGCGGCGTGTACGCCGATCGGACTATCGGCGCGCAGGCAGTGCGGTGCGGATGTTCAGTCGTTAACCTGGAGAAGACCTTGACCCGAGCCTTGATTCTCGCCATGCAGAAGCTCGGCACCAAGCTGGTTCTGATCGTTACGGGCTACCTGCTGGTGGCGTTGATCGCCATCGGCCTGACGCTGCTGGCATCGTGGGATCTCGAAGGCGGCGCCGCCGCGGTGAATCAGGCGGGCAGCCAGCGCATGCGCATTTACCACATCGCCATGCTGATGTCGCAGGCGCAGTTGCCCGACGTGGCGCATGAGCGCATTTACTCCGACGTGAACCGCGAGGTAGCGGCATTCGACGCAAGCATGGCGGCGCTCAAGGCGGGAGATCCCGCCCGGCCGATGTTTCTGCCGCGTGACGCGGCCATCCAGCGGCAGTTTGCCGGCCTCCAGAAGCGTTGGTCGCAGGACATGAAGCCGGCGCTTGCCGCGTTGATCGCCTCGCCGGACGCGCACGCGCGCGATGCCAGTATGTTTGCCTACAGCGAGGCCAGCGAGGAATTCGTGGCGTCCGTGGACCGCATGGTCTACGCCATCGAACAGGAAATATCGAGCAAGACCGCCTTGCTCCGATTCCTGCAGTTGGGCCTCATGGCGCTTTCCCTGGCCGGCACTGTTTCTCTGATCTATCTCATGTTTTTGCTCGTCGTCCGGCCGCTGAACCGCCTGGAGGAGGGGATGCGCAACATGCAGGATGGCAAGTTCGATACACGGTTGCCGATCGAAAGCCGGGACGAATTCGGCTCCCTCGCCGTTGGCTTTAACGGCATGGCGGCGCATCTGCAGGACCTGTATCACACGCTCGAGGACAAAGTGGCGCAAAAGACGCAGTCGCTCGAAGGCCAGAACCGGGAACTGTCGACCCTCTATGAAGTGGCCGCGATGCTCAATCATCCCGGTACGCTGGAAGACATGTGCCGTGATTTTCTGCGCAAGCTGATGGTAACGTTAAAGGCCGATGGCGCGGCGGTGCGGTTGACGGAAGAACGCACCGGGAAGATCCATTTGTACATCCATGAAAAACTCGCACCGGCATTCGTCAGCCAGGAGGCGTGCCTCGATAGGAACGAATGCTTGTGTGGCCACGCGGCACAGCAGCGCGCCTCCGTAGTGCGGCTGTTTGCCGCCGGCGAGGTACTGCAGGCGGATTACAACTGCCGCAAGGCCGGATACGGGTCGGTATCGGTGTTCGCCATCCAGTTCAAGAATCAGGTGCTCGGCATCTTCAATCTGTACTTCAGGCAGGCCCGCGAATTCAGCGAGTCCGAACGCCTGATGTTGGAGTCACTCGGCCAGCATCTGGGTGTGGCCATCGAGAACCAGCGTCTGGTAGCGCGCGAGAAGGAAATGGCGGTGTCCGAGGAACGCAATCTGCTGGCGCAGGAATTGCACGACAGCATCGCGCAGTCGCTTGCGTTTCTGAACCTGCAGGCGCAGATGCTGGAGGATGCGCTTGCAAAAAACGACCTTGCCGAGGCGCGCGGCGGTGTGAGCCAGATGCGCGAGGGCATCCAGGAGAGTTACGACGACGTGCGCGAGTTGCTGGTGCACTTCCGCACCCGCTTCGGGGAATCCGACCTGGAAACCGCGATCCGCGCGCTGCTCGGACGCTTCGAAGCCGACACCGGCATTGCGACCACCTACAAGCAGTCGGGAACGGGCGTGCCGCTGTCCCCGGAAATCCAGATCCAGGCCCTGCACATCATCCAGGAATGCCTGTCCAACGCGCGCAAGCATTCCAGCGCCGGGCGCGTGAGCGTCGAACTCGAGTGCGGTCCGGTCTACACGTTCCGGGTCAGCGACGACGGTCGCGGTTTCGATCCCGGCGCCCGGACCGATGGCCATGTCGGCCTGGCGATCATGCGTGAACGGGCGCATCGCATCGGCGGCCAGATCGCCGTGGCGTCGCGGCCCGGCGACGGCACATGCATCACGCTGCGGCTGCCGATCCTGCAGGAGGTGGCGGCGTGAGCGCGATCCGCGTGCTGCTGGTAGACGATCACACTTTGTTGCGCAGCGGGGTGAAGGCGCTGCTGCAACGGCACAGCGATTTCGAGGTGGTCGGCGAAGCGCCGGACAGCCTCGAAGGGGTCAGGCGCGCAGAAGCGCTCAAGCCCGACGTCATCCTGCTCGACCTGCACATGCCCGGCATTTCCGGCAAGGATTCGGTGAAGCTGTTCCTCGAGGCGGCGCCGCAGAGCCACATCGTCATGTTGACCGTATCGGAAAACGCCGAAGACCTGCTCGACTCGCTGCGTGCGGGGGCCAGCGGTTATCTGCTGAAGAACATCGAGACCGAAATGCTGCTGGATTCGATTCGCCGCGCCGCCGACGGCGATTCCGTGGTTTCACCGCAGATGACGGGCAAGCTGGTGCGCGGCTTGCAGGCCGTCGGCGATGCCGCGCCAGCGGCCGAGAAGGACGTGCTCAGTCCGCGTGAGAAAGAAATCCTCCAGCATCTCGCCAGGGGATCAAGCAACAAGGAAATCGCGCGCAACCTCGACGTGGCCGAAAGCACCGTGAAAATCCACGTTCAGCACATCCTGCGCAAGCTCAATCTTTCCAGCCGCGTGCAGGCCGCGGTGCATGCGATAGAACATGGCCTGGCATCGAAATGACGCAACACGACCCCGCCGGCGGTTGAGCCGCAACTGCCAATACTCCTTTTTGACTATGACCGTCTAGGCCGTATTCGCGGCCGCACCCCTGCTTCGGGTGAATGTCGCCGTCGCCGCGCTCTGCCTATCCTGTGTGCCATCAAGGAAGAAAGGCGAAGGCATGGCTACGCAGGCGCACAAGCAGATATCCGTTTTGGTGACGAGCACGGTCGCATTTACGATCTGCTTTGCCGTCTGGATGATGTTTGCCGTGATCGGCATTCCGCTGAAGGCTTCGCTCGGGCTCAACGAAACGCAGTTCGGCCTGCTGGTGGCCACGCCGGTTCTCTCCGGCTCGCTGGTGCGCCTGCCGCTCGGCATGTTGACCGACAAGGTCGGCGGCCGCATCGTTTTTTTCCTGCTCATGATCGCGTGCGTGGTGCCGATCTGGCTGATCGGCGAGGCCACGACGTTCGCGCAGTTTCTGGTGCTGGGGCTGTTCGTCGGGCTCGCGGGCGGTTCGTTTTCGGTAGGCATCGCCTATGTCGCGCGCTGGTTCTCGAAGGGGCGCCAGGGGTTTGCCATGGGCATCTTCGGTGCGGGCAATTCCGGTGCGGCGCTGACCAAATTCGTCGCGCCCACGCTGGTGGTGGCCTATGGCTGGCAGATGGTGCCCAAGGTCTACGCCGCCGCGATGCTGGTGACTGCGTTGCTGTTCTGGCTCTTGAGCCATCAGGATGATTCCCACAAGGTCGCTTCCAGCGTCAGCGTGAAACAGCAGCTCGCTGCGCTCAGGGATCCGCGGGTGTGGAGGTACTGCCAGTACTACTCGATCGTGTTTGGCGGCTATGTCGCGCTGGCGCTGTGGATGACCAAGTATTACATCACCGAGT
>JBKJUC010000235.1:0-18495 GCA_046590325.1 Burkholderiales bacterium
TGAACCTGACTGAAACCTACACGGTCGACGTGGTCCGTGGTAATCGCCGCGCTGCGCGCTCCGCCATGTCCAATTCCAGCGGTGGCGGCAAGACTTTCACCAAGCCGGTCGACAACATTGGCCAGAAAACCATCGCCGACTACTCAGCCTATGCTGCCCAGTATCTTTATAACGTCAGCATCCCCGGATGCGCGACCCCGGGACGCATGTTCGTCGGCCAGCGCAAGGAACCCTTCGTGATCGCGGTGGGCCGCATTTTCGATCTGATCAATCTCGATCCGCTCGGCGCCCCGAACGCCAACCGGGACGATCTGGCCGGCAAGAATATTACTTCGCTGGCGCTGGAAATCCCGATGACGTGTCTGACCAATGGCGACCCCGTCATCGGCGCCTGGACCACGGCGAGCCTGCGTCAGGGCCGTCTGCTGGTACCGAAGCCGGGCGGCAGCAAGAATGCGCAAAAAACCGGTGGAGCCTGGTCGCAGGTGTCGCGATTGGGCATGCCGCTCGTCAATGAAGTCGTGATTGGCGTCAAGGACAAGGACAGGTTCAACAGCGCCAGGCCGCAGAATGACGCGCAGTTCGCCGACTACGTCACCAATCCGACGCTGCCGGCACTGATCCAATTGCTGTTCCCGTCGGCGCCGGCACCCACCAAGTTCCCCAGAGCGGATCTGGTCGCCACCTTCCTGACCGGCATCAAGGGACTGAATCAGCCGACGTCGGTCACTCCGTCCGAGATGCTGCGCCTGAATACCAGCATCGCGCCGGCAGCCGCGGGCGCGCAACAGAATCTCGGCGCCCTGGCCGGGGACTACGCCGGCTATCCGAATGGCCGCCGTCCCGGTGACGATATCGTGGACATTTCATTGCGCGTTGCCATGGGGGTGCTGTGTACCCTCAATCAGCCCGCCGTGTTTGGCTGCGTACCCGCGGATGCGCCGGCTGGAACCGCCGCGTTCACCGATGGAGCCAGCGTTGACGCCAGCTTCTTCGACGTCACCTTTCCGTACCTGAAAACCCCGCTGCCCGGCGCGCCCAATTGATCGCCGCCAATCCAACAAGGAGAATGTTCATGAAACTCTCAAGCAGACCCGCGCAGACCAAACCCGCACTGAAGCGGTCGATTCTGGCCCTCTGCCTCGCAGCCGGGCTAGGCGCCTGCGGTGGCGGTGGCGGCGACGGCGGTCAGCGGTCAGGGCAGGATGCCAACAGCGTCCCGGCATCGGCGGTGACCAGTGTTGCCGCATTCGTCAACTATCTGAATACGACACCGGAGAACGACACCGGAGAACCGCTGGATGTTGCGGTAACCCCGCCAACGTCCGACACCGATGAAGCGACCGATGTCTGACCGGTAACTTGCGACGCCCGGCACTACCCGGAGCGGGGAACGGCGGAAACGCTTTTCCCCGCTCTTTTATTGAAATGCCGGTTGGTTCGGTTCTGACGTGCGGCCGGCGAACAAAAAAAGGCCCGGAAGGAGATCGCCATCACCATGACCGGGCCTTGAACTTCAGGATTTACATCTCGCAACACAGGCGCAATGCCTGTTGAATCGAGCAACGGCCGCAGTCGCGAACGCTATTTATAGCCGGGGGAAACGCCTGTTTATGTTCGTTACCGCACATAGAGACCCGGATATTTGTTCTAGGCTTCCGGTTCGTCGTGTCAGGACTCGTATTGTCTATGGAGAAAATACTTCCCATGCCAGGTAGCGCCCCCACGCCAGGCCAGAACCAGATTCTCGCTGCCCTGCCGGCAGAAGACTACGCGCGCCTGCAGCCCCATCTGGAACTGGTGCCGTTGCCTCTGGGCTGGGCCGTCTACGAATCCGGCAGCGAGCAGCGCTACGAGTATTTCCCCACCACCAGCATTGTGTCCATGCTCTACGTCATGAAGGACGGCGCCTCGGCGGAGATCGCCGTCGTGGGCCGCGAGGGCGTGGTGGGCTTTGCCCTGTTCCTGGGCGGCGAAACGACCTCGGGACGCGCGGTGGTGCAGAGCGCGGGCTTCGCTTACCGGCTCAAGAGGGATCTTCTGCAGGCAGAGTTTGAGCGCGGCGGCCCGCTGCAACACCTGCTGCTGCGCTACACGCAAGCGCTGATCACGCAGATGTCGCAGACCGCGGTGTGCAACCGGCACCATAGCGTCGACCAGCAACTGTGCCGTTGGCTGCTCCTGAGCCTGGATCGCCTGCCTTCGAGCGAACTCACCATGACCCAGGAACTGATCGCCAACATGCTGGGAGTGCGCCGGGAAGGCGTGACCGCGGCCGCCGGCAAGCTGCAGGCGGCAGGACTGATCCTCTACAGCCGCGGCAAGATTACCGTTCTGGACCGCACGAAGCTGGAAGCGCAGGTGTGCGAATGTTATGCAGTGGTCAAGCGCGAATACGATCGCCTGCTCACTCCCGAGGCGATACCCGATTCAGAAAACGTTTGATCCGGCGCCCGGACTTTGCCATTGGTTTGTTTGCCATTGGCATGTTTGCCATGGATGCCGGTCCGGGCGGTTCCGACGTACTTTAGCAATCGGCGCTTTAACAATCGGCGCTTTAACAATCATGGCTTCACCGGATCGGCTGTTGCCGTCGCGCCCGTTCGCGCACCCCCGCATCGCCGCGATCCTGCTTGCCGCACTGCTGGGCGCCATCTTTGTGCCCGAACCGGCGGCTGCCGAACCTTTCATACCCGCCGGGGACGAGACGGTCGTCGAGCGCCTCCGGGATCGCCCCCTCGACAGCACGGATCAGGAACTCCGGCGCGCCCGCGCGCAGCTCCGCACCTCGCCTCGCGATCTGGCACTGGCCGTCCATGTCGCCCGGCTTTGCATCGAAAAGACCCGCCGCGATGGCGATCCGCGCTATCTGGGCTACGCCGAGGCCGCGCTCATCCCCTGGTGGTCGACGTCCGATCCGCCCGTTCCGGTACTGCTCATGCAGGCGACCATCCTGCAGAGCACGCATGCGTTCGAACCGGCGCTGGCGGCTCTCCAACAAGTCCTGAAAACTGAACCGGGCAACGCGCAGGCGTGGCTGACGCAGGCAACGATCCTGCAGGTGCAAGGCCGCTACGCGCAAGCTGCGAAAAGCTGCGAAAAACTGCGCCAGCCCGGCACAACCCTGTATGCGGACGCCTGCCTCGCCGAACTGGCCGGACTGACGGGCCGCGGCGCAGAGGCGCGGGCGATTCTGGATCGCCTGTCAAAGGCGCCGGATGCCACGAACTCCGGAGCGCCAGGCGGATGGCTGGCAATCATTCGGGCCGAACTGGCGGAGCGCATGGGCGATTTCGACTCGGCCGAGCGGCTCTATCGCGCCTCCCTCGCGGCCGGCGGCGATGCTTACGGCAAGGCGGCGTTAGCCGATTTTCTGCTGGACCGGGGGCGTGCCAAAGAGGTCATCACGCTGCTCCGGGAACAGACGCGCGCTGATCCACTGCTGCTGCGGCTGGCGCTTGCCTACCGCGCGCAAAAGCATTCCGAACTGGCCGCAACCGTTGCCGCCTTGCGCGCGCGCTTCGATGCGGCACGGTTGCGTGGCGACACGGTGCATCGGCGCGAGGAAGCGCGTTTCGAACTGCACCTGCTGGAGCGGCCGGATGAAGCCCTCAAGCTGGCGCTGGAGAACTGGGCGGAGCAGAAAGAACCCGCCGATGCCCGCATCCTGCTCGAGTCCGCCCGGGCCGCCGGCAGCGAAGCCGACGCCGACCGCGTGCGCACCTTCATCCGGACTCACGGCCTCGACGACCGGCGCCTTGCAGTGCTGCTCGAATGAGTACACGGCTGAGAACACGTTGGCGGGCGCCGGCTCTCGCCCTGTTTCTGCTGGTGTCCGCCAGTCCGGCCCATGCGCACAAACCGAGCGACAGCTATCTGACCCTGACCCCGAACGACACACGGATCGATGTCCGCTGGGACGTTGCACTGCGTGATCTGGACAATGAGCTGGGACTGGACGCCGATGACGACGGCACGCTGAGCTGGGGCGAAGTGCGCAGCCGTCATCGCGATATCGAAGCGTTTCTGCTGCCGCAGTTGCACGTAAATTCCGGACCAGAACGCTGCGAGATCGCCGTCAATGCAGGTGGGCCGCGCGTGACGCACCGTCTCGACACTCACAGCGACGGCACCTACGCCGTCCTGACCTATAGCCTTGACTGCAAGACCCAACCACGCGCGATCGAAGTCGAATATCGCCTGTTCGCAACCACCGACCCCACCCACCGCGGCATTCTTCGCATCGACAGTGCGGGCATCGCAGCCGCAGCGCAGGGCAATGCCGTTAGCCGGACCGCGGTGCTGGGTCCTGGCCAGCCGAAACGCAAATTCGAACTGCGCCGGCCATCCTGGCCCGACACGCTGGCGGAGTTCGTAAAGGAAGGCGTCTGGCACATCTGGATCGGTTTCGATCACATTCTGTTTCTGCTGGCGCTGCTTCTGACCTCCGTGCTGGTGCGCGCCGAAGCCGGGGGAAAGTCCGTGTGGAAGGGTGTGTCACGACTTCGCCCCGCCGTGCTCGACGTCGTCAAGATCGTCACCGCGTTCACGCTCGCGCACTCCATCACACTGACCCTCGCCGTTCTCGGTGTCGTGTCCCTGTCGTCGCGTCTGGTGGAGTCCGTCATCGCACTGACGGTGGTTCTGGCCGCAATCAACAACCTGATGCCGGTATTGCGCGAACGGCGCTGGATGGCCGCTTTCGGCTTCGGCCTGATCCATGGATTCGGCTTCGCCGGCGCGCTGAAGGATCTCGGTTTGCCTGCCGACGCGCTTGCCTTGTCGCTGTTCGGTTTCAACCTCGGCGTGGAGATCGGACAACTCGGCATCTTGGCGGTTTTTTTCCCGCTTGCCTGGATGCTGCGATTCACCGTGTTCTACCGGCGTGGCGTACTCGGAGCAGGTTCGGCTGCGATCATTGCCGTGGCGCTGGTCTGGCTCCTTGAGAGAGCGCTGGATCTGAAACTTTTTGGCGCCTGGTAGCGGAAGGCCTCGGGTTTTGCCCCCAACCCGTCAGCGCACCAGTTGGTTGATTTCGATGATCGGCAGCAGGATTGCAAGCACGATCATCAGCACCACCCCTCCCATCACCAGGATCATCACCGGTTCGAGCAGCGTCAGGAACACCGCCAGGCGCCGCTCCAGCGCCTGCGTTTCCAGGTGCGCGGCGCGGCCCAGCATCTGCTCGAGCTTGCCGCTCACCTCCCCGCTTGCCACCAGATGGATGAGCAGGGGCGGAAAGGCGCGGGTTTCACCCAGGGCGCGCCCCAGGCTGGTGCCTTCGCGAACCCGTCCGATCGCGCGCTCAACGGCCTCCCTCATCACCAGGTTGGTCATCACCCGCGCCCCGGAGGTGAGCGCGGAGAGCAGGGGCACGCCGCCGCCGACCAGGATCGCCAGCGTGCTGGCAAAGCGCGAGGTGTTGACGCCACGAATCAGCGACCCCAGCCAGGGCAGGTGCAGCAGAAATCCATGCCAGCTTCGCCGGGTCGCCTCGCTGCGCAGCGCCAGGCGCGCCGCCACCGCAACGCCGATTACCAGGGCCACGATGTAGGGCCAGGTCGCACGCAGGAAGTCGCTCAACGCGATCAGGCCCCGGGTGAGCAGCGGCAGGCTCTGGCGCGATTGCTGGAACACCTGCACCACCTGCGGCACCACGTAGACCAGCAGCCCGGTGACGATCGAGAGCGCGACGATGGTGACCAGGATCGGGTAGAGCAGCGCCAGGCTGGTCTTTTGCCTCAACGCCTGGCGGGCGTCGAGATAATCGGCCAGGTGCTGCAACACGGTGGGCAACGCGCCGGACTCCTCGCCGCCGTGCACCAGCGCCCGGTAGAAATCCGGAAAGCTCTTCTCGTAAGCGCCCAGCGCCGCGGCCAGGGAGAGCCCGGCGGTGACTTCGGTCTTGACCCCGGTCAACACCTCACGGGTCACCGGGTCGGTCGCCGCTTCGATCAGCGCATTGAGCGACTGCTCCATCGTCAGGCCGGAAGCCAGCAGGGTCGCCATCTGCCGGGTCGTCAGGCTCAGCTCCGCGGCGGAGATGCCGCGCGACCAGGCCTGCCCCGCACGCTCTTTGGCGCGCACCGGACCGATGACCGAGGGCAGCAGGCCCTGCGCCCGCAACTGCGAGCGCGCCTGGCGGGCCGTGTCGGCCTGCACCACACCCGATACCGTGCGCCCGGCGGCGTCCAGCGCCTGATACTGGAAGGCTTCCACCTACTACTCCAGATCAGCGCTCAACGCAGAGGACGCGGAGGACGCAGAGGAAAGGCAGGCGAGAAAATGCATTCGATTGTTATACGTGGCATCGGTGATCGTCCTGGCGCCAAACCAGCTTTTTTCTCCCCACGTTCTTCCTCGTTTCTGGTTTTCCTCTGCGTCCTCCGCGTCCTCAGCGTTGAGCGCTTGGTTTAGCCGTGGCATGCGGATTACTCGCGGGTGACGCGGATCACTTCTTCGAGGCTGATCACACCCTGCCCGGCCCAGCGCATGCCGTCATCGCGCAAGGAGCGCATGCCGCGCGACACCACATGGGTGCGCAGGGTCTGTTCGGAGGCGCGGTCGTGCACCAGGCGGCGCAGGTCGTCGTCGACCGAGATCAACTCGTAGATGCCGGTGCGGCCGCGATAACCTGACATATTGCAGGCGGGACAGCCCTGCGCCGAGTACAAGGTGCCATCCACCGGGGTGAACCCGAGGGTGCGCAGTTCCGTCGCGTCGGCCACGAAGGGCTTGCGGCATTGCAGGCACAGGCGGCGCACCAGGCGCTGTGCGGCGACCCCGATCAGGCTCGAAGCGAGCAGGAATGGTTCCACCCCCATGTCAACCAGCCGCGTCACCGCGCTCACGGCGTCGTTGGTGTGCAGCGTGGCGAACACAAGATGACCGGTGAGGCTCGCCTGGACGGCGATCTGGGCGGTCTCCAGGTCGCGGATTTCGCCGATCATGACCACGTCCGGATCCTGGCGCAGGATGGTGCGCAGCGCCCGCGCGAAACTCATCTCGATGCGGGTGTTGACCTGGGTCTGGCTGATGCCGTCGAGGTCGTACTCGATCGGGTCCTCGACGGTCATGATGTTCAGCGCGGTGGCGTCAAGCCGCGACAGCGCAGCGTAGAGGGTGGTGGTCTTGCCCGAGCCGGTGGGCCCGGTCACCAGGACGATGCCGTGCGGCTCGAGGATGAGCCGGTCCATTTGCGCCAGGGTGGCGTCGTCCATGCCCAGTTTGGTCAGATCGAGCCGCCCGGCCTGTTTGTCCAGAAGGCGCAGCACCACGCGTTCGCCGTGTCCGGTGGGGATGGTCGACACGCGCACGTCCACCGGCTTGCCGGCCACGCGCAGCGTGATGCGGCCGTCCTGGGGCAGGCGCTTCTCGGCGATGTCGAGCTGGGCCATGATTTTCACTCGCGAGACGATTGCGCCATGCAGAGCACGCGCCGGCTCGATCAGGTCGCGCAGCGTGCCGTCGATGCGCAACCGCACCACCGAGCGGGTCTCGAAGGGCTCGATATGGATGTCCGAGGCGCCGTCGCGCAGCGCCTGGGTGAGCAAGGCATTGATCAGGCGGATGACCGGCGCATCGTCCTGGCTTTCGAGCAGGTCCTCGATCCGGGGGATTTCCTGCAGCAGCCGGGAAAGGTCCAGGTCCTGGGCAAGATCATCGGCAAGCGCGGCGGCCCCGGCGTTGGCGCCGTTGTACGTCGCCGCGATCAACTCATCGAACTGCTCCACGGCAATGCGTCGGGCGCGCAACGGCACCCCGAGCGCGCGGCGCAACTCCGCCAGCGCGCCCGCCTGCGCATCGCTGCGCACCGCCACTTCCGCCATCTCGCCATCCAGACCCGTCACCACCACGCCGTTGGCCTTGGAGAACGCGTAGGAAATTCTGCTCGCGCCGCGGTTCATCAGCGGCGCCCCTCTGGGCGGTAAGGCTTGACGATGATGTCGGGCGAGGCCGCAGGGATGTCAGGCGAAGCGGCGGGCGGGACGGCCGATTTCGGCCTCGGCGGCAGGGTGGGCGACTCCATGTCCGGCAGAATGACATCGTGCGCGGGCTGGGCCTTTTCCTGCTCGCCGACGATGTAGTCGTAGCGTTCGCCGGTAAAGGTGTCGGCGCGCCCGCTGTTGCGCACCAGCGTCGGCCGCAGGAAAATCATCAGGTTGGTCTTGCTGCGCGAGCGCGTCTTGTAGCGGAACAGCCCGCCCAGCAACGGGATGTCGCCGAGCACCGGAACCTTCTGCACGCCATCGTTGACCGTATCCTGGATCAGGCCGCCGATCACCACGATCTGGCCGTCGTCGACCAGCACCGTCGATTCCACGGCGCGCTTGTTGGTGATGACGCCGGCGGGATTGGTCTTGTCCTGGACACTGGAGACCTCCTGATAAATCTGCAGGCGCACCGTGCCCCCTTCCGATATCTGCGGCTTGATCCGCAAGGTCAAGCCGACGTCGCGTCGCTCGACCGTCTGAAACGGGGTTGCAGTGGTGCTTGCACCCGTCTGCGCGTACTGCCCGGTGATGAAAGGCACGTTCTGGCCGATGATAATCGCCGCCTCCTCGTTGTCGAGCGTCAGCAGCGTCGGCGTGGAAAGGATATTGGCGTTGGCGTCGCTTTCAAGCGCGCGCACCAGCGCCCCGATATTCAGAATCGTGCCCAGGCCGGGGATGTTCACGCTGCCCTTCACCACGCCGATGTTGAGGCCGGCTGCGGCCGACGCCGGGTTCTGGGAAATTCCGATGATGTTCTGGCCCGCGGTGCCGAAATTGGTGCCGCCGAAACCCTGCGTGCTGGTGCCACCCAGTCCGCTCAGGGACTGCCACTGGACGCCGAACTCGGCGGCCTTGTCGGCGGTAAGCTCCGCGATCAGCGCTTCCACGTAGACTTGCGCCCGGCGCACGTCAAGCTTGTCCAGCGCGGCGCGCAAGTTGTTGTAGATCGCGTCAGGCGCGGTGATGATGATCGAGTTGGTGGCCGCGTCGGCCTGGATGATTCCAGACGGCGCCGTGGCCGAAGCGGAAGAAGCCTGGCTCTGGTTTGCACCGAGCGATCCCGCGGCGCCGGGGGACTGCATCGGCGCCGGTGCGGAGGCACTCAGCGCAGTTGGCGACGATCGCGTCGCCGATGCCCCGGCATCACCCTGATAGATCGCCCGCAAGGTCTCGGCAATCTTCACCGCTTCGGCGTTTTTCAGATAGACGACA
The DNA here is from genome assembly GCA_046590325.1 of Burkholderiales bacterium. GTDB lineage: Bacteria > Pseudomonadota > Gammaproteobacteria > Burkholderiales > JACQAP01 > JACQAP01. Next base: position 9,207 of record JBKJUC010000235.1, read on the forward strand.
TGGATATTGCCGCTGGCATTGGTCGGTGAGTCCAGCATCGACACGAACTTGCGCAGCCGGGCAAGGCGGGAGGGATCGCCCGAACGCGCCAGCAGGCTGTTGGAGCGGGCATCCGCGACGACGACAAAACGCTGGGTTGGCTCCGCCACGGCGGCGCCCTGGGCCTGCGGCGATTCCGCGAACAGGCGGTTGACCGCCACAGCCACATCGACCGCCGAAGCATACTGGAGTGGAATCAGGACAGGATCGTTCCCGCTCGGCTGGTCGATCGAGTCGATGATTTTTTCCAGGCGCTGAAGGTTGCTGGCATAGTCGGTGATCACCAGCGTATTGGTGTTCTGGTAGGCGGCGATGGTGTTGTTTGCGGCGATCAGCGGACGCAGGACCGGCAGCATCTGCAGTGCGGATTCATACTTCAGCGTGAACACCCGGGTCTCGATCCGCTCCCCGCGGCTGCGCGACTGGTCGTCGGGACCGACGGTAGGCGTCGAATGCAGTTTGGCTTCGGCCTCGGGAACAATCTTGACGAGGCCGCGATCCTCCACGGCGGCAAAACCCTGCAGGCGCAGCGCGGACAGGAATACGTCGTACACGAAAGCCCGCGGTATCGGCTTCACCGAGACGATGTTGATCGTGCCCTTTACGCGCGGGTCGAGAATGAAATTCCGGCCGGTGATTTCGCCCACCACCTTCACCACGCCTTCGATTTCCGCGTTGACGAAGTTGAGCGTGACCACATCGGGATTCGAACGCGCGGGCTCGCTGGCGCCTTTGGCGCCCTTTTTCGGGGAGCGCTTCACTGGCACGCCTTGCGCTGCCGATGGCTTTACCGATGGCGTGTAGGCGGGACGCGCGGACTCGTTAGCGCCCGTGGCGCCCGTTTGCGGGGAGCGCGTCGTGGGCCCGCTTTGCACGGCGGGTGGCGTTACCGGAAGGGTATCGGCGGGACGCGCGGACTCGTCGGCGTTGGCGCCGGCAGCGCCGGGACGCAAGTCCGGCCTGACTCCCGCGTCTTCCTGTGGGGTCGCGGGCAAAGCCAGGCACATCGCCAGGGCCGCCACCGACCAGAAGATTTTGTTTTTTGACCCGCAACACTTGATTTTCACTTTCGGACACACCTTCGGCGAGTAACGTAGATCTTTGGCTGAGAATTCACGGGTTGGCCCGCAGTGCCGGGGGTGCCGCCGCGGGTTTCTTGTCCGGCCACGCCAGCGTTTCACGGATTCCACCGCGTTCCAGGACGACGTAGTCGAAGCCGACTTCCGCAAGCCGGATTCCGGGAGCAACGTCCTCGCCTTCCGGAACGGCGAGAATGTCCTTCGTCTCGAGCTGCACTACCGCGTATCCCAGGCGCCCCTCCGTGGCCGCAACGATGCCGAGCAGCCTGATCGCGATTCCGGTCGGCGCGATACTGTTCTGATCCCGCTGTACTTTGCCGAACAGTGCATCGGCGGATGCGCCGCCGCCCGGATCGGCGGCGGTCTGCGCCCGCAGTACCGGCTGCGGCGCAAACCATACCCAGGTCCAGTACGCCGCAACGAAGGCGAGCAAAGCCAGTGCGGCAACAGTCACCAGGGCAACTACGGCCGTTTGCGGAAGATTCGATCGGTCGATAGAGAGTCGTTGCATGCTTCGTTACTTTCGCGCGCCGGTGCCCGGGGGTCTGCGACTCGTTTTGATAGACTGACGGGAAGACGCACTACCGATCCGAAGGCTAAGTTTAAAGTAGCCCGGCGTATGTGCGCTAGCGTACAGTAGGGGCGCCCGGCAAGCGGGATCATGGCCGTATCTGGCCGGATCGGGAAAAGCACGAACGACCCTCAGATCAACGGGATAGCGAGGAGGGTCAAATGAAAGTATCGACCGGGCAAGGTGGATTCACATTGCTCGAAGTGATGGTGGTGGTGGTCATCCTTGGCATTCTTGCCGCCCTCGTGGTGCCGAAAATCATCAGCCGCCCCGACGAGGCGCGGGTCATTGCTGCGAAGCAGGACATCGCCAGCCTGATGCAGGCCCTGAAGCTCTATCGCCTGGACAATCAGCGATATCCCGCCACGGAACAGGGCTTGCAGGCACTGACCACGCGGCCCACTGCCGCCCCGCTCGCGCCCAACTGGAAGGCAGGAGGCTATGTCGAGCGCCTGCCGCGAGATCCCTGGGGCAATCCCTACCAGTATCTGAACCCCGGGATTCACGGCGAGATCGACGTGATCAGTTTCGGCGCCGATGGCGCAGCCGGCGGTGAAGCCAACGACGCCGACATCGGCTCGTGGTCGCTTTAGCAGCCGCGATTTGGGAATTGGGTGATTAGGTGATTTCACTGATTGACGAGGAATCAGAGGCGGTACATGGTTTGACCGCCATTCAATCCCTCAATCACTCAATAGCCCAATCGCCAGCGCGGCGGACGCGCGGCGCTGACGCGCATGGCTTCACGCTTATCGAGATGCTGGTGGTGCTGCTGATCATGGGCCTTTTTGTCGGCCTGGTCAGCACCATCACGCAGCCCGACGATCGGGCGTTGCTGCGTGTCGAGGCCGACAGGCTCGCACAACTGCTCGACCTTGCCTCGATGCAATCGCGCCTCACCGGCAGGTCCATTGCCTGGACCGCGGACGGGCCGGGTTACCGCTTCTGGCGCTTCAGTGAAGATACCAACTGGTCCGAGATCCTCGACGACGACTCCCTGCGCGCGCGCAAGCTGCCGCAGGGAATGGTGATCGCCGCGATGAGAGTGGAGAACCTGCGCCCTTCCACGCACATGCGCCTGGAATTCAACCCCTATGGCACGGCGTCCTCCTTCCGCATTGATATGGCGCTCGGCGCCGCGCGCGGCACGGTGGCGGGTTCCCCGATCGGCGAGGTGCGCGTGTTGGCGGAACAGGAAAAGGGAAATGGCGAACCGGCGCCGCGCTAGATCCCGGGCTTTTACCCTGGTCGAGGTGCTGGTCGCCCTGGCGATCATCTCGATCGCGCTTCTCGCGGCGTTGCGCGTCGCCGGCGGCGGCACCAGCAGCGTCGGCGAACTTCGCGCGCGCCTGCTTGCCGGCTGGGTTGCGGAGAACATCCTTGCCGACCAGCGCGTCCGCGGCGAATGGCCCGCGACTGGAATCCTCAAGGGTACGCAAAGCCAGGGCGGCTTCGAGTTTTCCTGGCGCGAGGAGGTCATCGCAACGCCCAATGCTGCGTTCCGGCGCGTCGACATCCGGGTGTTCGCGGTGCCCGACGAGGCTCATGCGCTTGCACACCTCTCCGGTTTTGTCGTGCGTCCCGTCGGGGGGGGGCGATGAGGATCTCCACGGGGTATTCGGCCAGAGGATTCACGTTGATCGAGGTGCTGGCCGCGCTGCTCATTCTTTCGGCGCTGGCGCTGATGTCCTACCGCGGTCTTGGCGCGGTGCTCGATGCGCGCGAGCACGTCTCCAGGGAGACGGACAAGTGGCGGCGCGTGTCCGCCTTCGTTGCCCGCTTTGAGCGCGACGTCAGGCTCGCCGCGCCGCGCGCAGTCCGGTCCGGCACCGGCATCGCGCCGGCCTGGCGCGGCGTTCCCGGCGCAACTTCGGGACCGCTTGTCGAATTCAGCCGCTTTGCCTCGGTGGAGGGCATGGACACCCCGCGACGAGTCGCCTACCGGTTCAGCGAAGGACGGCAGATCGAACTGTGGCTGTGGCCGGGACTCGACATCGCGCCCGGCACGCTGCCGGAGCGCTACCCGGTGCTGGCGGATGTCAGCGCCTTCGAGTTGCAGTACCTTAACGCCAAGCTGGCATGGGTGGACGCCTGGCCGGGCGCGCCCGCCGACATGCCGGTCCCGGAAGCGGTGAGGTTGCGCATCGTCCTCGTCTCGGGCGAGGAAATCGTGCGCATCTTCGGACTGAAATCATGAGAGCAAGTCACGCTCATGAGCGAGTCATGATGATGGGAAAACCTCCAATCATTGGAAAGGCACAAGCGGGTGTGGCCATCGTCCTTGCCATGGGCGTGGTTGCCCTGGCCACCATGGCCGCATCGGCCATCATGATCACGCAAAGTACCTGGGCGCGGCAGGGTGAACTGACGGCCGCCCATGTCCAGGCGCAGACCCTGATCCAGGCCGGCGTGGACTGGGCACGCGCGGTGCTCAGCGACGATCGGCGCCTCAGCAACGTCGACCATCCCAGCGAACCCTGGGCGCTGCGGTTGCCGCCGATGCCGGTTGAAGGCGGCGAGCTCGCCGGCTTCATCGAAGACCAGCAGGGCCTGTTCAACCTCAACAACGTGGTGAGGGACGGAAAAGTGAACCTTACGCAGCTCGCGTATTTTCAACGCCTGCTGTCCGTGCTGGGCTTGCCGGTTGCGCTCGCCGACACGCTGGCCGACTGGATCGACGCCGACAGCGAACCGCAACCGCAAGGCGGCGCTGAAGACGACACCTATCTGGCGATGCAGCCGCCCTACCTCACCGCCAACCGGCCGCTGAGCGATGTGGCCGAGCTGGCGCTGGTGAGCGGCTTCGACGAAGGCGTACGCGCCCGCCTGCGCCCGTTCGTCACCGCCCTGCCCCGGCACACGCCGGTCAACGCAAACACGGCTTCGCCTGAAGTGCTTGCCGCGATCTTCGACGGTCTGGGCCTTGACGGCGCGCGCGCCCTGATCGCGCGCCGCGGGCCCGCCTACTTCAGGGACAGCACCGATTTCGTCAGACAACTCCCCCAAGGCGTCCAGTTGGAAACTGCTGACATTTCCTTCGGCAGCAATTACTTCCTGGCCACCCTGCGCGTAACCATCGGCGGCGCGCAGGCCCGCGGGGTCGCGTTGCTGGCGCGCGACGACGCCGGCTGGCCCGACATCGTCTGGCGCAAAGTGCCGTGAGCCTGCTTCGCATCCACGGCTCGCTTCTCGATCCGCCCCAGCGGTGCCAGTGGGCGTTGATCGGCAACGGCCGCGAACCTGTTTTGGGTGAGGGGCGGCTCGATGAACTGCCGCGCCGCGCCGACCGCATTCAGCTCGTGGTGCCCGCCGCGCAGGTGCTGATCGTCCGCGCCCGCGTGCCGAAGGAGGCCAGGCGCCGTGCCGGATCCGCGCTGGCTTTCGCGGTGGAGGAGCAGACGGCCGGGGAGCCCGATGCGAACCACGTAAGCTGGCTCGGCACCGTGGGCGACGACGATGTGCTCGCGATTATCGACAAGGGGGGATTGGCGCGCTGGCGCGATGCGCTCGCCGCCGCCGGAATCCGTGGTTACGAAGTTCACGTCGAGACGCTGTTGCTGCCCCGGGTTACAGGCGAATGGAGCCTTGCCTGGAGCGGCGGTGAGGGATTCGTTCGTACCGGCGAGTTCGAAGGCACCGCGACCGATTGCGGCGATCGCGAAACCCCTCCGCTGTCCCTGCGCCTGCTGCTCGAGGAAGCGGAAGCACACCGTGCGGGTCCGGCGTCGCTTGCAGTCTACCCAGCCGAATCCGATGTGGTGCCCGACATCGAAGCCTGGACCCGGGAACTCGGCATTGCCGTGCGCCTCGCCGGCACCTGGGATTGGCGCACCGCGCCGGCCGACGCCGGCGTCAGCGTGGCGCAGGAGCGCCAGCGCTGGCGCGCCTTCACCGGCGTGGCGGCCCGACTGCGACCGGCCGCCTGGATCCTGGGCGCCGCACTGGCGATTCAGGCAACCGCCCTGGTCATCGACTGGACGTCGCTCGCCGGTGAGCAGCGGACCCTGCGCCAGCAGATGGACTCGCGGTTTCGCGCAGCTTTTCCCGACGCCGTCGCGGTGGTCGATCCGGCGCTGCAGATGCGCCGCAAGCTCGCCGAGGCCCGCCACGCCGCCGGCGAGACTGACGTCGGCGATTTCCTGCCGATGATCCAGAAAGTGACGGTGGCAATGAAGGACCTGCCTGCGGGAGGATTGCGGATCGTGTCCTACGAGAGCGGGCGCATGACGCTGGAACTCAGCGCCGGCGACGAGGCGGCGGTACAGCGCATCCTGACGCAACTGGTGCGGTCGGGCCTCAGCGTCGACCCCTCCGCGGCCTCGCAGCGCCCGGGCAGCGAAACGGTAGTGATCACGGTGCGGGCATCATGAAAGCGCAGTTGCTCAAGCTCTGGGAATCGCGGGCGCCGCGGGACCGGGCAATCATCGCTGCGCTGGCCGTGGTGCTGGGAGCTGCCCTGTACGCGGCACTCGTGCAGACGGCGAGCCGGGCGCGCATGCAGTTGGGCACCAGCGTGACGACGCTGCGGGCGCAGGCGGCCAACCTCGACCGCCAGGCGGTCGAACTCGAGCGTCTTCGCGCCGGGCCGGTTATTTCAGCGTCGCAGACCGATCTGCGCACGCTGGTGCAGGCCCAGGCCGGTGAAGCCGGACTATCGGGCGCGCTGGTACGTATCGATGCGCTGGACGCCGATCAGGTGGTCGTCGTTTTCGGCGCAGTGGCCTTCGCGGACTGGGTCACCTGGATCGGCGCCCTGAACTCGCAACATGTCCGCCTCGACACCTGCCGGGTCGAAGCATTGTCCACGCCGGGCCTGGTCAGCGTGACGGCCACCCTGGTCCGCGCGAAACCGCAATGAAGCTCTGGAGCATGCTCGCGATCGGACTTGGCTCGTATGCCGCCGTCCTCTTTGCCACCGCACCGGCGACCCTGGTCGACGCCGTCCTCGAGCACACGAGTCAGGGCAGACTGCGGCTGACGGAGGCGCAGGGCACGCTATGGTCGGGGTCGGGGCAGATCGAGGTTCGCGATGCGGCCGGACGCGCCGGAATCGCCAGGGCACTGGACTGGCGTGTCGTGCCCGAATCGTTGCTGCGAGCACATCTGGTTTGCGAAGTCGGGCTGGAACATGCGACCCGACGCTTTCCGGTGACGATATCGCTGTCCCGCATCGAACTGGCGAACGCCGATATCCGCTTGCCGGCCATGGTGCTGGGCCTGGGTGTGCCCAAGCTCGCGCCGCTGGGGCTTACCGGCGAGGTGGTAATCCACGTGGCGAACCTGTCGATCGCCCGCGACACACTGGAGGGCAACGCAACCCTGCAATGGCTCGCGGCCGGTTCGACCCTGACGACCGTTGCGCCGTTGGGCAATTATGAAATCCGCTTCGACGGCGAAGGCATGACGGTGCATGCGTACCTGCGCACCATCGAAGGTCCGCTGCGGCTCGAAGGCGAGGGGTCGTGGACGCTCGGCAACAACCCCGCGTTCCTGGCCAAGGCCAGCGTTCCCGAGCAGCACCAGCAGCAGCTCGCACCGCTGCTGCGCCTGATCGCGGTGGAACGCGGCAAAGGAAATTTCGAGCTGCAGCTCAATTGAAAACCGCGCCGGCCTGCGGCCGGCTTTGCGCATCGTTCGCCTTATGTGAGCCAGCGCACGGTTTGTTTGCGGCAAACGGGTCAGGAATGCGCAATGCCCCGGGCGATGCGGGCAGGTCGCGCAAGGCGAATGCGGATGCGGGCAGGGTACGGAAGAACAGGAGCAGGATGATGACAGCGCCAACGACATACCTGGTGGCGGCATTGGCCGGTCTGGTGACGGTTTGTTCCGGCGCCGCGACCCCGCGAGACGCACGGGCGGGAGATCCACGGGCGGGAGATTTCAGCCCCGCGTTAAAGGCCCCGCAAGATTTGGCGCAGTGGCAGTCCAGATTGCTTGTTACCGGCGAGGCCCGCCAGGCCAGTCCAGAGTGGGATAGCGCGGTGCAGTTAAAGAGCGCGCCGAAGTGGGAAAGTGCTGTTGGCGCCAGCGCTCCGGGCAACTCCACGCAATTGCGAGCGACACACGGCGCTATCGCTCCGCGTAACGTGACGCCGTACGCAATCCGTCAATTGTCCGGCTCTTTCGACGCGCCGGTAAGCGCTGGCAGATCCGCGCGCGATCCAGATGGCCCCCGGCGCGGCCATTCGGCTATCGCACGCTGATCCCAAACCTCTCGCACACTTTCTTCACGCCGGCCGGCGCGGCATGCGCTGGCTCGCGCCCGAAGACTGCATTTGCTACGGTTGTGTGACCGTATTCTGGTTGAGGTTGATCGAGCCGGCCGCCAGAAGCCTGCCGTTGATCGACGCGCCCTCCCCCATGAAGATCGTGGTCTCGGACAGGATGATGCCCTGGAACTGCGATGCCGCTCCGAGTTCAACGCCGTTGACCAGGGTCTGCCAGAACACGTTCTGCGGCAGCGCGCCGCCCTCCAGGACGATCTGCACGCCTGGACTTACCATGAGGTCAAGCTCTATCAGGAAGATCCAGACATCGTTCGGGCCGCCGGTGAGCGTGAGATTGGCCGGTATCTGGACGCCGGTGCTCCATTTATACGTGGCGGGCGGCAGATTGATCCCGCCGATATTTCCGGCCCTCACATCCGTGTAGTCGGGTACCAGCGAGAGGGCGCTGTTCCACGCGGCATGTCCGTCTGCTACGGCCTGGATCAACAAAGCTCTGGAATTCCTCTGCCTGCATGAAGGAGAACCCTCGGAATCGACGGTATAAATCGTCCCGGTCACTTCGGCGCAAGTCAGTTCGATGTTGACGCCAGGCGCCGGAGCGAGGCCCACGTCTCCAGTCACAACGGAAGTCGGTATGTTGGTAATCGCCGTTTCCGCCAGGATCACAAAATTGCCGGCCGTGAAAAGTTCTATGGGTGCCGGACCCCGGCCATCGCCGCCTGTGCCGTTGCCTGCGCCTGGAGCGGTGGGTACGCTGACGCTGGAACCCAGGGCGGAACCCGAGCCGGCCTCGTCTCCCCCTCCCCCGCCACCGCATCCGGCCACGAATACGATGAATACCGCCGCCCTAGTCCACTTAAACGCCATGGTCCACTTAAATGGTCGGGGAAAGGTTCCGAATCTGTTCATAGGGTCCTTTGCTGGAGAGTTGCCGAAAGCCTGGGCATGCGGCGAAAAACATGCTGCCTCATGCACTTGCATTACGTGTAGCGACGCTGGTTTTGAACCTGGGCACCGGAATGGCGACTATCCGCATCCAGGTCAAAAAATTCTGTGCGCAAGCGCACATAGGGAGTACGCTGTATTCAGCGAGGCTGTATCTGAATCAATGCGCAATGCGTACTTGAATGTGACGAGATGTGATTCCGGAGTGCGCGACCATCAGAATTCAACCCATGCATAAAACTCTTCTCTCCTCCGCTCCTACCGCCAAAGGCAGGGAGAACCACCTCCTCGCCGCGCTGCCGGCATCGGAATACGAGCGTCTGCTGCCGCATCTGGAGCGGGTGCCCCTGGAACTCGGCTGGGCGCTCTACGAATCCGGCACGCCGCAGAACCATGTTTACTTCCCCACCGACAGCATCGTGTCGCTG
>JBKJUC010000211.1:0-5111 GCA_046590325.1 Burkholderiales bacterium
CTCTGCGACCACGGATGTGGTGGCGAGCCACGCGCCGCCGATCAGCGCCAGGAGCAACCAGGTAATGCCATTCAGGTGACGTTGCATGTTCACTATTCTCCTCGTCGATCAACGAAACAGGGGGTAGCTTTTCTGCGCTATCCCGAGTTGGGCTTGTTTCCGCGCCAAAAGCGCCTGCTCGAGCGCCACTGCGGCATTGCCTTCCTGTAGCGCGCGACGTGCCCTGCGCATCGCGTCTTCGGCGCTGGTCCATAACGCGCGCTCCGTATTTGCCTGCTTCATCGCTGCCTCTGCTTCCTCGACCGCGGCGGCGGCCGCATCGGCCGTCGGTGGATATTCATTTGCAGCCGCCGGACTGGTTATCGAGATGAGGATCGGCACCAGGAGGCGCATCAAGCGGTGGGAATTGCCCATTTTTGCTTACCGCATAAGGTAGGTGAACCCGCTGCTAACCATAGCCGCTCGCGCCCTCACGGTCAACGGACAATGTCCGGCAACGGCCGGATTTACCGCCCTAAACCCGGTCTGTATAATGGCCTCTTTGTGAAGGATCAAAAGCATGCGAGTCCTGCAAAAGGCGCTCACCTTCGATGATGTTCTGCTGGTTCCCGCTCATTCGACCGTTCTCCCCCGCGACGTCAGCCTGCCAACGCACCTGACCAGAAGCATTGCACTGAATATTCCGCTGATTTCCGCGGCCATGGATACGGTCACGGAAGCGCGTCTGGCGATCGCCATGGCGCAGGAAGGCGGTATCGGCATTGTCCACAAGAACATGCCGCCCAAGGCACAGGCTGCGGAAGTCGCCAAGGTCAAGCGCTTCGAAAGCGGCGTGGTCAAGGATCCCATTACCATTTCACAGGACATGACGGTGCGCACCGTGCTGGCCCTCATCCGCCAGCATCGCATCTCCGGACTGCCCGTGGTCGATGCGACGAAAGTAGTCGGCATTGTCACCAACCGCGACCTGCGTTTCGAGAATAACCTCGATCAGCCGGTGAAGAACATCATGACGCCGCGCGACCGGCTGGTCACCGTCAGGGAAGGGGCGAGTATCGAGGAAGCGATGCGCCTGCTGCACCAGCACCGGCTGGAGCGTGTGCTGGTCGTCAACGAAAATTTCGAATTGCGCGGCCTGATCACCGTCAAGGACATCCTCAAGTCTTCGGAGCATCCCTTTGCCAGCAAGGATCAGCTCGGACGGCTGCGCGTGGGCGCAGCGGTAGGCGTCGGCGAAGGCACCGAGGAGCGGGTCGGGCTTCTCATCGAGGCAGGTGTGGACGTGTTGATTGTCGACACCGCCCATGGACATTCGCAGGGCGTGCTGGATCGTGTGCGCTGGATCAAGCGCAGCTTTCCCGCGGCGCAGGTCATCGGCGGAAACATCGCGACCGCAGCGGCGGCAAAATCGCTGCTCGACCAGGGCGCGGATGGTGTCAAGGTTGGCATCGGACCCGGTTCGATCTGCACGACCCGCATTGTGGCTGGCGTGGGTGTTCCCCAAATCACGGCAATCAATAACGTTTCCACGGCCCTCAAGGGCACCGGCGTACCGATGATCGCAGACGGCGGCATCCGCTTTTCCGGCGACATCGCCAAGGCTATTTCCGCCGGCGCCGATTCGGTGATGCTAGGCGGGTTGTTTGCCGGCACCGAGGAAGCGCCCGGCGAAATCGAACTCTTCCAGGGTCGCTCCTACAAGTCGTATCGCGGCATGGGCTCACTCGGGGCGATGCAACAGGGTTCCAGCGACCGTTATTTCCAGGACGATGAAGACAGTGCGGACAAGCTTGTACCCGAAGGCGTGGAAGGCCGCGTTCCCTACAAAGGCAGCGTGGTCCAGGTCATGCACCAGCTGATGGGCGGGCTGCGTTCCGCCATGGGCTATCTCGGTTGCGCCAGCATCGGCGACGTCAAGGAGCGAGCCGAATTTGTGGAAATTACCTCCGCGGGTATCCGCGAATCCCACGTCCACGACGTCCAGATCGTCAAGGAAGCCCCCAACTATCATGTGGACTAACTTCAGGCGCGAGGCGCGAGGCACGAGGCACTAGGTGTCAAAAGCTCTTTTCTTCCTCGCGCCTCGCGCCTCGTACCCCGCGCATGGCGAATTTCATTCGCCATGAGTCACGACAAGATCCTGATCCTCGACTTCGGGTCCCAGGTCACGCAGCTGATTGCCCGCCGCGTGCGGGAAGCCCGGGTTTATTGCGAAATCCATTCCTCGGATGTTTCCGACGAATTCGTCCGCGATTTCGGCGCACGGGGGATCATCCTTTCCGGCAGCCACATGTCGGCCTACGAGGAATCGACCGACAGGGCGCCGAAATCGGTTTTCGACCTCGGTGTGCCGGTCCTGGGCATCTGCTACGGGATGCAGACCATGGCGCAACAGCTTGGCGGTAAGGTAGAAGCGGGCAAAGTCCGCGAGTTCGGCTTTGCCGAGATTCGCGCCCGGGGCCATACCCGGCTCTTCGACGGCATCCAGGACTTCAGCACGCCTGAGGGCTACGGCATGCTCAAGGTCTGGATGAGCCACGGCGACAAGGTGACGGCAATGCCTCCCGGCTTCAAGCTGATAGCATCCAACGATGCCTGTCCGATCGCGGGAATGGCGGACGAGGCACGCGGGTTCTACGCTGTGCAGTTCCATCCCGAAGTCACTCATACCCGCCAGGGAACGAAAGTCCTGCACCGCTTCGTTCACGACATCTGCGGTTGCGGCAGCGACTGGAACATGCCCGACTACGTCACGGAGGCCGTCGCGCGCATCCGGGAGCAGGTCGGTAACGAAGAGGTAATCCTCGGCTTGTCCGGCGGAGTGGATTCGTCAGTGGCGGCCGCCCTCATCCACAAGGCGATCGGCTCGCAACTGACGTGTGTGTTCGTCGACCATGGATTGCTGCGCCTGAATGAGGCTACGCAAGTCATGGAAACCTTCGGCAAGCACCTTGGCTTGAAGGTCATCCATGTCGATGCGAGTGCCGAATTCATGGGCAAGCTCGTCGGCGTGTCCGATCCGGAGGCCAAACGCAAGGTCATCGGCAAGGAGTTCGTCGAAGTATTCCAGCGCGAGGCGGCGAAGATCAGGAACGCCAAATGGCTCGCGCAAGGAACGATTTATCCCGACGTGATCGAATCGGCCGGCGCCAAGACCAAGAAGGCGACCACGATCAAGTCCCACCACAACGTCGGAGGCCTGCCTGACACGCTGCACCTGAAGCTGCTAGAGCCCCTGCGCGAATTGTTCAAGGATGAAGTGCGAGAATTGGGCGTTGCACTCGGCCTGCCTCGCGAAATGGTATTCCGCCATCCCTTCCCGGGACCGGGGCTGGGGGTCAGGATCCTCGGCGAAGTGAAAGCCGAATACGCCGACCTGCTGCGCCGCGCCGACGCGATTTTCATAGAGGAGTTGCGCAAGGCCACGGACGAGGATGGCAAGAACTGGTACGACAAGACTGCGCAAGCATTCGCGGTTTTCCTGCCGGTTAAGTCGGTCGGGGTGATGGGAGACGGCCGCACGTACGAATTCGTGGTCGCACTGCGTGCGGTGCAGACCACAGACTTCATGACCGCGGATTGGGCGCCCTTGCCCCACGAGCTGCTCGCCAAGGTGTCCTCGCGCATCATCAACGAGGTACGCGGCATCAACCGGGTCGCTTACGACATTTCTTCCAAGCCTCCCGCAACGATCGAGTGGGAGTAGGGTTCACTACCCAGCGGGATGCATCGGTGGCAAGCGAAAGTTCTGACCGCATCTGGCCATCAGTCCTGTTCGCGCTGGTTCACATGAAAGAAGCAATCTCCCAATGGCAATAGAAGTGAAAGAGAAACCCGCGCGGGCCATCGTGGCTGCGGTACAACTGCCGGGCGTGAGCGACATCGAGCTCGAGTCGTCGGTGAGCGAATTGCGTGAACTGGCCAAGACGCTGGGTTTCGAGGTCGTGGTTACGTTCCTGCAGAAGCGCGACCATTTCGATACCACTGCCTATCTGGGGGTCGGCAAGAGGCAGGAAATGCGCCGCTTCGTGGAAGGCAAACCCGAGATCGAGGACGAGCCGGATGCCTCGTCGACCGGTATTGTGCGCAAGGCGGCGAAGAGCGGGGCGGCCAGAGCCAAGGAAGCGGCGCAATCCGCCGCAGATCCTGAGACCCGCCGCGCCGACGTCGTCCTTGTCGACCACGAGATCTCCCCGTCACAGGCGCGCAACCTCGAGATCGAGGTCGGCTGCGAGGTGATGGACCGCACCATGGTGATCCTCGAAATCTTCCACCGCCATGCGCGTTCGCGCGCAGCCCGCGCGCAGGTGGAGATTGCGCGCCTTGGCTACATGGCCCCGCGCTTGCGCGAGGAGGCGAAGCTGGCGGGGCCGAAGGGGCGCCAGCGCAGCGGTACCGGAGGCCGCGGTGCTGGCGAGGCGCACAGCGAACTGGACCGTCAGAAGATCCGCAACCGCATTGCCGAGCTGCAGAAGGAGATCGACGCCATGGACGTCGAGCGCAAGACGCAGCGCGCGCGCCGGCAGGAGCGCAAGGGACTGGCCCGGGTGGCGCTCGTCGGCTACACGAACGCGGGCAAGTCCACGCTGATGCGCGCGCTCACCGGAAGCGAGGTCCTGGTCGCCAACAAGCTGTTCGCGACGCTCGATACCACGGTGCGTGCGCTGCATCCCGAAAGCGTGCCGCGAGTGCTGGTCAGCGACACGGTCGGTTTCATCAAGAACCTGCCGCACGACCTGGTTGCGTCGTTCAAGTCGACGCTCGAGGAGGCGGTCGAGGCGTCGCTGCTGCTGCACGTCATCGACGCCAGCGATCCCGGTTTTGAACGGCAGATAGCGGTCTCCGACGCAGTACTGCGCGAGATCGACGCGGAGGCTGTGCCGCGCATCCGCGTCTTCAACAAGATCGACTGTGTCGGCGATTCAGCGGCGCAGGCTGAACTCGAAGCGTCGCTGCGCGTGGGCTATCCGGAGTGCATGGTGATGAGTGCGCGCCGCGAAGGCGATGTCGCGAAGCTGCGTGCGACCATTCAGGCGTTTTTCCAGAAGGACCTCATCGAAGCCGAGATATTCCTGCCCTGGGCGGCCCAGCAGTTGCGCGGGGAGATTTTC
>JBKJUC010000231.1:0-17821 GCA_046590325.1 Burkholderiales bacterium
GCACTGGGCGCTGGGTGGAGCGGGCGCGGAAGATGTCGCGCGCACGGTCGTGGACGTGATTGCGAAGAGCAAGCCCGGCTTCCGGTTCGTGTACGAAGACTCGGCGACCTTGTGGGATAAGGTGAAGGCTGTTGCCACAAAAATCTATGGCGCTGCTGATATTTCCGCCGATGCGAAGGTCAAGGCGCAAATCCAGAAGCTGCAGGACGACGGCTACGGCCACTACCCGGTGTGCATCGCCAAGACCCAGTATTCGTTTTCGACCGACCCCACGGCCCGCGGCGCTCCTTCCGGACACACAATCAATATCCGGGAAGTCCGCCTGGCCGCAGGCGCGGAATTCGTTGTCATGGTGTGCGGCGACATCATGACCATGCCGGGGCTGCCGAAGGTTCCGTCCGCGACGAAGATCGACCTGACGGCGGACGGGAAAGTCGTCGGTCTGTTCTAGTCAAAACCTCAACGCAGAGGCGCGGAGGACGCAGAGGAGCGCGGAGAAAAGGGTAATGCGAGAGATGTGTGGGCATGTTCCCGGCGAAACAGGTGGTCTATTCACCCGGATTCGCTACGTCTTCACAAGAAATGAGAAATCGCGGCATGGAAAAAACCACTGCAGCTTCCAAATCCCGTTTGCTTTCCTCTGCGTCCTTTGCGCTCTCTGCGCCTCTGCGTTGAGATTTTGACTTTGAACTGACGAATGGCAAATTTTCGCATGGACTTCAAATCCTCCACCGCGCTGTCGATCGATAGCGGGAACAGTACAGCGCCGCAAGACCTGCACTGGCTCGAGCAGAACATCCCCTGCCAGGCGGCCTGCCCGGCGGGCACTGACATTCCCGGCTACCTCGAGGCGATCTACCACGGCAAGTTCGCCGAAGCCTACGAGATCAACCTGCGCGACAACGTATTTCCGGCAATATTGGGGCGGGTCTGCTCACGTCCCTGCGAGGATGCCTGCCGGCACGGCTGGGAAGGCAACGGCGAGCCGGTGGCGATCTGTTTCTCGAAGCGCTCGGCTGCCGATTTTTCTTCCCGGGCGCCCGTGGTTCTCAAGCCTGCCGCGGCGACGGGGAAAAAGGTCGCCGTCATCGGCGCCGGCGTCGCGGGCCTCGCTGTCGCCCGGGAGCTTGCCCTGGCGGGCCACGCGGTGACCGTTCTGGAAAAACACAAAACGCCCGGTGGCATGCTGAACCAGGGCATTCCCGCATTCCGCCTGCCGCGTGACATCATCGATCGCGAGATCCGGCAGGTCACCGCAGTCGGCGTGCAGGTTCGCTGCGGCGTGAACGTTGGAACCGACGTGACGCTCAGGCAGTTATCCGAAGACTTTGACGCCGTGGTCATGGCGGCGGGCACCCTGAGGCCGAATGTGCTGGACCTGCCGGGCAAAGGCTTGCGGGGCATCGAACACGGCCTGTCGTTTCTGTTGCAGGTCAACGAACAAGGCCGTCGCCATGTCGGCCAACGCGTGGTGGTGATCGGCGGTGGCTATACGGCAATGGATTGCGCGCGCACCGCGCTTCGCCTCGGCGCCCAGGTTGGGGTGGTGTACCGTCGAGCGCGCCAGGACATGGTGGTGCTGCCCGGAGAACTGGAGGAGCTGATCGAGGAGGGGGGGCATCTCGAGACCAACTGCTCGCCGGTGGAATTCCTCGGCCGGGACGGCAAGGCGATCGGCGTGCGATTCGTCCGCACCCGCCAGGGCGAGGCCGGTCCCGACGGCCGCCGCCTGCCCGTCGAAATTCCCGGCAGCCAGATGGACATCGGTGCGGATACCGTGATCCTGGCGACCGGGCAGTTTCCCGAAGCTGGCTGGGTTGATGCCGCTATGAAACCCGGCCTGATCGCCCGGGATGGCTGGCTGGCGAGCGGAAAGGCCCAGGAAACGGCGTTGCCGAAACTGTTCGTGGCCGGGGATTTCGCCCTTGGCGCCACGACGCTCATCCAGGCCATCGGCCATGCGCGTGAATGCGCCCGCAAAGTGGACGCATGGCTGACAGGAACAGTCTCTGTCCGCCGGGTGGCCAAAGTCGCGCCGGCATTCATGTCGAAGGTGCCGGGCGGCCAGACCACTGGCCGATCCGCGGCCATGAACCTGATTCCGATCCATCCCATGCCGGTAATTCCGGTGGCGAAGAGGGGCCTGGACGCGGAAGTCGAAACCGGCTTTGCCAGACCGGCTGCAACAGAAGAAGCGGCGCGTTGTTACCTGTGCCACTACAAGTTCGAGATCGTCGACCCGAAATGCGTGCTTTGCGACGAGTGCCTGAAGGTGAAGCCGGTGGAAGGCTGCA
The DNA here is from genome assembly GCA_046590325.1 of Burkholderiales bacterium. Taxonomy (GTDB): domain Bacteria; phylum Pseudomonadota; class Gammaproteobacteria; order Burkholderiales; family JACQAP01; genus JACQAP01. The sequence continues at coordinate 2,295 of JBKJUC010000231.1, forward strand.
TCGTGGAAATTTCCGGTCTGCTCCGGGACGACACGGGACGCATCACCGGCTACGAGAAGGTGCAACCCGGGGTGACCGATTCCCTGTATTACAACCGCCTCTGGATCGACCAAAGCCAGTGCATCCGCTGCGGACAATGCGAAGCGGTTTGTCCGGTCAACGCCATTACCATCCAGAAAGTCAGCCTGGAACAGGGCCCCGCGGCCGCCTGACCGTCAATTCGGGCGCATAATCCGTCTGTTGCCGGCCGGACCTGTTCCCAAACGGCGATTCTTGCGTCTATACTCTTCAAATCGCCGCGATTCCGGCAAAAAGACCCGAGCGTCCGTCCGGATCCGGCCCAGACAGCTGAAGCCTGGCATTGGCCGGACTTCGGACCTTCAGGAGACGGAGTTGGCCCTGGTTCTTGCAGTCGATATGGCCGGTGTCCCCAGCCGGTGGCTGATGGTCGAAGACGCCATCTCGTACTATGCCCGCCGAATGGTGGCTTGGTCGCTCGGCGATACGCTGGCGACCTATCACGGCGGCATTTCCCGGCTGACCGGCGAGCGCTCCGAACTTTCCACGCACAGCATCATCGCCATCAAGGGCGCGGTGGACTTCAACAAGGATCACCATGCCGAGCCGCACCTGTCGAATATTTCCCTGTTCTTCCGCGATCGCCACATGTGCGCCTACTGCGGCTGCCAGTACAAGGAGCGCGACTTGTCGCGCGATCATGTGGTACCGGTCTATCTGAACGGCCGCGATCGATGGATGAATGTGGTGACCGCCTGTCGCTCCTGCAACATCCGCAAGGGTGGACGCACACCGGAAGAGGCCGGCATGCCGCTTTTGTACACGCCGTATGTCCCCAACCGCTACGAGCACCTGATCCTGCAGAACCGCCGCATCCTCCAGGATCAGATGGAGTATCTGATGGTCAAGGTGCCGCGCCACAGCCGTCTCTACGGCTGAGGCCCCGGACCGATGCGAAGCCGGCGCGAGCCGGCTTTTTTGTTGCCGCGCGGCGTAGTATTCCATTGACACTGCCTGTCGACCGCAAAGATTAGGCAAAACTTTTTGCGTTTGTCATGTTCCAACCCGCATGACTCGGGAGATATCGATGAAAAAATTAATGCTCGTCCTTGCCGTGCTGCTGACCGCAGCCGGCTGCGAATCCAATCCGGTCACCGGCCGCAAGCAACTGATGCTGGTCTCGGAGGACTCGGCCATCGCCAGTTCAAAGGAAGCCTATGCCGCGATGCTGCAGCCCCTGGCCAAGGAAGGGAAAATTGATTCCGATCCGGCGACCGGTGCGCGCGTGCGCGAGATCACGGGGCGCCTGATTGCGCAGGCCATCAAGTACCGGCCTGAAACCGAGAAGTGGGAATGGAGCGTTACCGTCATCGACGATCCGAAGACGGTAAATGCCTGGTGCATGGCTGGCGGCAAGATGGCCATCTATACCGGACTGATCCAGCAGATCAAACCGACGGACGATGAACTGGCCCAGGTGATGGGACACGAGATCTCCCATGCGCTGGCAAAACACACGGCCGAGAAAATGTCGCGCGCGTTGGCCATGCAGGCCGGCCTGACTGCCGCGTCAATAGGTGCAGGCGCATCCGACAGCAAATATGCGGGCCTCGCATTGAGCGGGGCGTCCGCCGCGGCGATCGTGGCGCTGGAGCTGCCAAACAGCCGCAGCGCGGAATCGGAGGCTGACCGCATCGGCATCGAGCTCGCAGCGAAGGCGGGTTACGACCCCAACGCTGCCGTGACGCTGTGGAAAAAAATGGGCGAGGTTGGCGGCGGAGACGGCTCGTCGCGTTTCGATTTCCTTTCCACCCACCCGGCACCGGCGCGGCGCATGGAAACGCTGGCGGAACTCGCGCCGCAGATGATGCCGTACTATCAGGACAAGTCGCCGCGGGCGGTTTTCCCGCTCAAGCGGTACACCGCACAGCTCGGCAAGTAAGGTCCACGGGCGCTTTGATGCAGTGCGTTGCGTCCGCAACTGACGTTTCGCGCCATGGTCATCTGCCGGTTCTCCCGCAGCCTTTCTGCGCTGCGACACCCCGCGGGGAAAATTCCGTTATGTCTTAGAGTTAAATGCAGGCCGGAGCCGTTTTGGCGGTTTCGGCAGAGCTGCTGGCACGCCGGTTGCAAATTAGAGCACGCGCTCGGGTGACCGGCTGTAAGGGAGGCCTGACGGAGCAATCCGGCCGGCTCCGGAATAGACCGAGCGCACCTTCCGGCGGACCTTCCCCCGAGGCTCATTTCACCGCGTCGTTAAGATTCCCGTAACACACGTCCGATCCGTCGGCGGGAACTTTCCTGCCGGCGATTTTCTGCAGCGGAACCCAGAGAATGGACGTGGCCAGCCTGCCGACGGTTTCGAGCACGTCTCCCGGGGATACCCCGATCTTGAAATCGGTGAAGGTACCGCTGACCCTGATCGGCGTGGAGAGGCTGAGGAATTGCGCGGTCTTGGCCCGCGGCCGCATGCGCAGGTCGATTTTTTCCTTGCTGAAATCCGCCGAGCCCTTGCCGGTTACCCGCATGCGGCTGGTGTCCATGAGGATGACGCGATCCACCAGCTTGCCGTCGCTCAACTGGAAGCGGCCGATGGCGCAATTCACCTTCGACCCCTTGCCGGGATCTACGGCAGGCACCAGGGCGACCAACACGTTGACGGCCCAGAGATCGAAGATCCCCGATTGCATGTTCTGCGGCCACACGGCGAACTCGATGCGCCCGTTGCCGTGGCGCAGGATATCCGAGAGAAACCGGGCACGGGAATCCACGTCCATCCTCAGGCTGAATGTCCCCTGAAGATCCGTGTCCGGCTTGGCACGGCGCGCGAGGATGCCGTAGTCGAATTTATCCACGTCGATAGCGAGATCCACCTTGACGTCGCTGTCCGTGGGCTCGTAGCCCAGGGCAAGTCTTGCAGAGCCTCCGGGCACATTAACCTCGATCGGCCCGAGCTCGGCACGGCCATTCTCCAGCTTGGCCTGCAGTTGTCCGCTGCCGAGCTTGTCCTTGCCCGACAGCACCTGGTCAACGTTCACATTCAGGTACGCATCCTGCCGCAACAATACTTCGCGGCTCAGCAGCTTCTGCGCGCGATCCGCGCCTTCGGCTGCCTTGGTCCGCACTTCCTCAGCGGTGACGGTTTTTTCTTCCTGCTCCGGTTTTTTATCCACGGGCGACCAGTCGCCGAACTTGAAATCATCGAGTTGGACGTGTGGCGCCGACAGCGATATGTCCAGGCGCGGACGCACGCCGGTGGTGTCCAGTTTCCCAATGCCGTTCAGGATGCTTTCGCCGACCTGCAGTTTCAGATTGGGCACCTCGTAACCGCGCGATGACATGCGGAACACGCCGGTTGCGGACCAGGGCCCCCACGGCGGCAGCGAAGCTCTCACCAGTTTGTTCAGGCTGTCGAAGCGGGGGCCATTCATCTCCAGCCCGAGTTCTATTTCGCTGCCGATGGGGCGGGCGATTGCACCAGCCAGCTTGACCCGTGTCTGCGCTGCCTCCGCTTCGAATATGAACGGCATCGGCAGTTTCGGATTTATCAGCTCGTTCGCGCGCGCCGTTTCCAGCGATACCGACACCGGAATGTCGTCGAGCGAACCCTTGATGGACAATCGCAGGGGCTTGCCGGGATCGGCGCGCAGTTCGCCCTTGTCCACCGCGATTCTGGCTTCCGCTTTGGTGTTCGCATCCCGCAGGACGATGCGTCCACCGCCGATCTGGCCGAGGAGTTCCGAGCGCGCCAGCATGTCACCCAGGCGGCTGGAACGCGCCATCAGATTGATGCCGAACTCGCTGAATGTCGCGTCGATGTTTGCGGCGATGCCAAACTTGCGCAGCAGCTTGCCGACGTCAATATTGCTGGCGAACAGCCAAAGGCCCGCGCTCGGTTCGGCGCCGCGCAGGTCCATCAGCACCGCGCCGGTAAATGCCGTGTCGGAGACCGTGGCGGCAAACGGCGAAGGGTTCATATAGCCGTCGCGGATGCGTCCGTCGAAGGAAACGTTACGCACATCCAGCGCGCTGCCGGCAAATTTCTTCACTCTGACTTCGATGTCGGCATCGGTAAGGTCGATGCCCTTCGGCAGGATTGGAATGTCGAGCATGGGCCGCTCCGACGGCGATTTTTTCTTCGCCTGCTGACCAGACATCAGGGATTCCAGTTCCTGCAGGTCGATTTGTTCGGCGGCGAGCCGGACTTTCACCAGTGGCTGGCTGCCGATGCCCGTGCGGGCCAGGCTGGCGGAGAGCACGGTTCGCCCGAGTTTGAAGACGACGTCGTCGAGGCGCCATGCGTCAGTGCGCATCGAAGCCTTGCCGGAAAGCCTGACCGGTGCGTTGGAGTCGGGCTTGAAGCCGAACCAACTGGCGAGTTCGCCGGCGCGCGGCGCGGAGATATCGAACGCGAGGTCGGGTCCGTAGTCCGTCGCCGGGGACTGCAGCATTCCGTGGATGCGGGCGCGCACGCCGCCGGAGCGCAGATCGAAATCCATCGCAGAGCGCGCTGTCAACATGATCGACTCGAGCGCACCTGCCTGCAATTGCGCCCGGAAAGGATGACCGAGCAGCGAGCCTCGCATTTCCCCGGACAGTGGCTTGCCGGGCGGTAGCGCGATCGAAAGTTTCTCCAGGCCGAACTCCACCGGCCGGTCGCCTTCGAGGTTGCCGTAGCTGAAGCGTCCGCGTTCGACGTCAATGCGCACGTCGAGGCTGCGCACGAGTTCGCTGACCTGATCGCCGTTGGCGGAAAGCCGCAAGTCCAGGCGCCCCAGGTGTCCCTTCACGCCCTGTACGCCGAGCAGCAGTTGCGCCAGCCCGCCGAGGTCGGAATCGCGGGTGCCGAGGGCGAGGCGGAAGTTGGGCGGCGTGGCTGTGGCGTCCGCGCTGGCGGCGCCGGAGAGCTCCACCCCGGAGATGATCGCGCCCACCGGCACCTCCAGCCGGCCATTCTGCAGCTTGACGTGCAGGAATGCGTTGCGGACGTCACCGGGCAGGCTGAGCCAGCGCTGGACCCCGAGGGTCACATCCATGTCGGCGGCCGAAAACTGCTTCAGGCTGAAGGTGGCGCCGGAGAGGTCACGGTAGAGGTCGCCCAGGCTACGCGGCGGTGCGGCGCTGTCCTCGGGCTTTGCTCCCAGAAAGGGGCGTAGGTCGAGCGCCGGCAGCAGCAACTCGCCGCTGATCCGGGGGCGTTCGCCGCCGTAGTCGAAATCGAGCTTGCCGATCAATGTTGTAATGCCCATTACGCCGGTGAGCTGGACCAGCGAGACCTTGCGCGGCGCATAGTGGAGGGTGCCGGCCATGGCGCTCGGCCCCACGTCCGGAAGCTTGGTCTGAAACAGGCGCTCGAACTCCGTGAGGCTCTCGGTGCCGAGACCGAAGGTGACTTCGCCGCTGTTGCCACTGACGTTGCCTTCAAGCGTAAGGGTGGAGCTCAGGAAGGTAAGCACCATTCTCACCGGCCAGGGGCGGTCGAAGGAGACGTCGGCGAGCCGTCCTCCGGTGAACTCGATCCTGTAAGGGAAACTCTTCTCGACTGCGCCTTCGAGCGTCATCGTGAAAGCCTGGCCGGCTGGCGATTGGGCCTTCAGCGAATGCAGGTCGAAATAGTGCTGTTTGCCGTCGGGGCCGACGTACTCGACGTTGAGCGCCCGCAGCGATACGCGCTGGATGTCGAGCAGCGTAACGGCTTCCTCAGCCGTCATAGAGGGAGCACCATCCGCCACTTTGGGCGGAGGCTTCGGCGCAGTGGACCGCGGCGGGCTGAATGTCCAGTTGTTGCTGCCGTCGGCGCGCAGTTGTAGCAGCATGCGCACATCGCTGCCCGAAAGTTCTTCGATCTGCAGGCGCTTCCTGAACAGCAGAGGCCAGAGATCCAGAGCGAGGCGCGCCTCGCCCAGGCTGGCAAAATCGCCGCCCGCAAACCCCGCAGGATTGGCGATATGCAGGCCGCCAACCAGGAGCTTGGGGTGCGCTGACACCTCCATCGTGACGGGCCCGTCGAAGCGCACCGGCCGGCCGATATTCTCCGCGAAAGTTTCCGCGAGGCGATTGCGCAGTACGGAGGCATCGACGGTGATGCCGATAAACGTGATGTACAGGAACGTAAGGACCACCACCAGGGCCAGGGAACCGAGGGTCCACAGGGTCCAGCGCAGCAGCCTTTTCGCGTGTGCGGTCAGTCTATTTAGCATGGGATATTGAAACCCTTCACCGCAAAGGCGCAAAGAAATGCGCGCAAGGGAAAACAAAGCCATGATGGACACCGCTCCGGTGATGGCATGGCTTCTATCACATAGAGATTTGAGTCCTTGTTTTTCTTTGCGTTCCCTTTGCGTCTTTGCGGTGGGGAGTTGAGATCAGCGAAGCACGCTGCTCGCCTCGGCTTCGCGGATCACCATCTCGACGTCCTCGGGCAGCATCAGGCGCTGCGATTCGAGTTTTTTCGCCGCTTCGGCAATTTTCTGCACGTATCCTTGGTGTGACCCGTACAGTTCCTCGAGCGAGGGGCGAGGGTCGCCCGCAGCCTGTGCGTCGGCATTTGTTCTCGGCAGCGGGATCGTGGATCCAAGCAAATCGCACAGATCCGGCCCGCCAAATTCTTCAGTGCGCGTGTTCCAGCCCAGCAAGGTGGCCACGGGTGCCTCGACCAGCGGATGGCGGATGCCGGCAATATCGTTGCCGATCGCATCCACCTGCGGCACCAGAACCTTGTGCATCGCCCGCGTAACCGGCACCAACAGGTCGATCACGCCGGAATTGTTGCGTACCCTGGGACCGAAATCACGGTCGCCGGAGCCGTTGTGCAGGCCCTGATAGGTGACGTCCGGAATTTTGGGAAATTTCAGGTCGGCTGGCGCGACCAGCGTCGCATCGGCGATTCTCGGAACGCGGGGCTCCGGGGGCGCGGTGTTCCTGACGACCCATTCATCCAGGGCGACGACCAGTGCGCGCAACATCGGTCCGGGATGAGTGGTGTTGGTCAGTTGTTCGCATTGCCGGTCGGCGATACCGTGGTTCGGCGCATCCGGCTTGAAACCGCCGTGCTGCAGGCTGGACAGCAAGTAGCGGCGAACCTTGGACGATTCGCTGAAATCCATGGTGCCGCCTTCGCTGGCGCCGGTCAGCGCGGCCCGGAACTGCCAGTATTCGTTCGATGTATCGGTATGGATGATTTTCGGATCGGTCATCGGCCGCTTGAGGATGCCGTCGGGATTCTTCGTGAAAGGATTGATGCGCACCGCGTACTGACGCGGAAAATTGGTATCGGGCACGTAGCGTTCCCGATGCTGCTGCGTGAACGGGTTCGGCTGCGCGAAACGATAATTGAGATAAAGCTTCTGTACCCCGGCCACATGGACATGCATGCCCTGGCAGACCTGGCGTTCCTTTTCGTCGACGTTGAAACCCTGATAGAGGAAATCCCGCAGGTACATGCCCGAGGAGGAGATGCCCTGGCACAAAGCTGTCCGCAGTCCGAACACCGGGTTGGGCGTTCCGGAGTCATCCTTTTCCTCGTTTCTCAGGAAGGAAACGAAGTCCCGGGAGGTGACATAGCCTAGCCCCATCACCGGCGAATTGGTGGCGCGGTAGAGCAAGTGATAGTTGCGGTCGTTACGAAAGCCGTCTTTCACGCAGATGTGATTGACACTGGGTTTCCCCGGCCAACCATCCGGACAATCGGCAAACGCCCACTGGTCGTCGGCGACGGGCTCTCCCCGGGGGATATCCGGACCCGACGGAGTCGAGGAATCACTACGCAGCGAGTACAGCTCCGCCTCGGCCTGTTTTTTGTCGGTGGCAATGGCAGCATAGGATTTGAATGCCGTACCTCCCGAGAGCGGCAGCGAGGTGGGCTTGCCGCCATTGAAGTTGCGGTCAGAGAATTCGGTGATGATGCGTTCGCTGAGCGGCTGGCCGTTCTCCTGCGCAATGGGGAAATCCACGGTGAGGCGGTTGTCTCCGGGAGCTATATCGGCACCCCAGCCCACCCAAGCCAGAACATACCCGCGCTTCATCAGGAAGCCGTTGCCGAAATCCCGCGCGGCCATCGGATCGTTCATGTTGGCATCGACCGCTGTGTCCTGCATCCGCCCGAAGGAAATCTTGCGGCCGCGGTTGTTGACTTCGAAGAACAGCGTGTTCGACCCCTTTGACAGGTCCACGGGCTTGAGGATAACCATGTCGGCGGAGAATTCAACGCGGCCGGCCTTGTTAAGCGGAGCCCGGTCCAGGTCGAATACCGCGGCATTGCGTTCCAACTTGGGATCCACCTCGAACCAGGCGCGGCCGGTCAGTTTCTCGTAGGCGCCGGCGGTACCGAATGCCTGGCCATCCGCGACCAGCTCGCGCTTGCTGATCTCGAGCCGGGTGAGCTTGGCCTCGGCGGCCTGGCAGAACAACAGGCTTGCGGCGAGAAATACCTGGAATATCCGGAACGGCTGCATGGAGCTCCTCATGATTTTTATCGTTGCGGGCGATGTGCCCGGGCACGGGGTTACAATATCGTAGTTTTCCGATTCGAGCGAGGCGCATATGGGCGTGGTGAAGGAATCTGTTTCCAGCAAGCTTCGGGTGGTGCGCGTAGCCTGTCCGCACGACTGCCCGGACGCCTGCGCAATGCGCGTTACCGTGGACACGGCCAGCGGGCGCGCAATCAAGGTCGAAGGCGATCCCACCCATCCGGTCACGCGCGGCTACCTCTGCAACAAGGTCAACAACTACCTCGATCTGGTCTACAACGGCAATCGCGTCCTGTATCCGCATCGCCGCGTCGGGCCGAAAGGCCCTGGCGCGAAGTTCCGGCGCATCGGTTGGGACGAGGCGCTCGCCGAGATCGCGACCCGGCTCAAGGCGGTTCTGGCGGAGCACGGCGCGGATGCGGTGCAACCGTTCTCCTATTCCGGGACGCTGGGCGTGCTTGGTTTCTCCGGCATGGGAGAACGCTTCTTCAACAAGATGGGTGCCGCGCGGCTCGATCGCACGATCTGCACCGCGGCAGGTGCCGCCGCGGAGATGCACACCTTCGGCCGGGTCGGCGACGCCAACATCGAAGACTTGCCGAAAATGGAGCTGGTGATCCTCTGGGGCACCAACCTGGTTTCCACCGGGGTGCATGCCATGCCCTTCGTCAACCAGGCGCGCGAGAACGGCGCAAAAATCGTTGCCATCGACCCGCGCGTGACGCGGACTACCGCCTTTGCGGACTGGCACCTGCAGCCGCGTCCCGGCACCGACGCCGCCCTCGCGCTGGGCATGATGAAAGTCATCGTGGATCGTGGCCTGCACGATCTCGACTTCCTGAAGACTTACACGCTGGGTTGGGAAAAACTGCTGGGAGAACGCCTGTCCGACTATCCCCTTGACCGGGTCGAGGCCATTACCGGCATACCCGCGGCGGACGTTGAAAAGCTGGCCCTGATGTATGCGGGCACGAAAAAATCCTTCATCCGGGTGAACTGGGGCATCCAGCGCCACGACAATGGCGGCATGATGACCCGTGCGATCAAACTGCTGCCTGCGATCACCGGTGCAATGGCCGGGCCGGGTGGCGTTTGCATGTCGACCGGTGGCGAGATGCGCAGGATGGACATGCGCAAACTGCAGCGCACAGATTTTCTGGCCGGGCGCAATCCGCGCATGGTAAACATGATCCGCATCGGCGAGGCACTGACCGATGCGGCCATGGATCCGCCGATCAAGGCGTTTTTCTGCTGGAATGCCGATCCTGCCAATTGCGTGCCGGACACCAGGACCGCGCGGCAGGGCTTGTCACGCGACGATCTGTTCACTGTCGTGCATGACACTTTCTGGACTGATTCCACGCTCTATGCCGATATCGTGCTGCCGGCTGACACGGCGCTTGAGCACATCGACCTGCTGGCGGCCTATGGCAACTTCTACTACAACTATTCCGAGCAGGCCATCGAAAAACAGGGCGAGAGCCTCGACAACCAGGAACTGTTCCGCAAACTGGCGAAGGCGATGGGGTATGACGATCCCTGTTTCTCGCAGTCCGATGAAGACATGTTGCGCGAGGTCATTGACCCCGCGGTCAATCCGCTGTTCGAGGGCATCAGCTTTGACAGCCTCAAGCGTGACGGCTGGGCGCGGGCAGCAGTCGATTCACCGCGCCGCTTGGGGGTGAACAGCGGAAAGTGGCCGACGCCGTCCGGAAAGATCGAGATCTGGTCCGACGCACTGGCGAAGCTTGGCGTCGATCCGTTGCCGATGCATCTTCCTGAAACCGAGGGCTTCGAAAGCGTAGAAACGAGAAAGACCTATCCGCTGCAGGTCATCAGCGCGGCTACCCATTATTTCATCGGTGCCAGTTTTCAGCACGTGCCGCGGCTGCAGGAAATGACAGCGCGGCCGACGTTCGAAATCAGTCCGGCCGACGCCAGATCGCGCGGCGTCGAAACCGGCGACTACTGCAGGTTATTCAATGGCCGCGGCGAAGTCTTCGGCCACGCACTGATCGTGGACGGGCTGCTGGCCGGCGTCGTCGGCGCGCAGAAACCGCTGCAGGGTTCGAAGCTTAAGGGTGGCGTGAACATCAACGCGCTGGTGAGCCAGCGGGAATCGGACATGGGCAAGGGCCCGGTGTTCTACTCGACGCTGGCGCAAATAGAGAAAGTGACGAGTGACAAGTGACGGGTGACTGGGGATCAAACCGGACAGCGTTTGCCGGGCACGGAAGGAAGCAGGGACTACAGTATGGGGCGCACGGGATTTTTGCCCGTCACTCGTCACTCGTCACCGGTCACAGGGTCGCCGCATGACGGCAACCCTGATGGACGGCGTCGCGGTCTCCAAAGTGATCCGCGCCGAATGGAAGCAGCGTGTCGCCCTGCTGAAGGAGCAGGGCATCACACCCGGGCTCGCGGTCATCCTGGTCGGTGACAATCCCGCATCCCAGGTCTACGTGCGCAACAAGGTGAAGGCTTGCGGCGAGATCGGACTGCATTCCGAACTCCACCCGTTTCCTGCTGAAGTCACCGAACAGATGGTGCTCGGAAAGATCGCGGACCTGAACCGCGATCCGCACATTCACGGCATCCTGGTGCAGTTGCCGCTCCCCGGCCATATCGACAACAACAAGGTCCTCGAGGCCATTGCCGCGGAAAAAGATGCGGACGGCTTCCATCTCTACAACCTTGGCGGGCTGGTAACCGGCGGTACCGTGTTCCCGCCTTGCACGCCTTACGGCGTCATGGCGCTACTGGATTACTACAAGATCCCGCTCGAAGGCCAGAACGCGGTGGTGGTCGGCCGCAGCAACATCGTTGGCAAGCCGATGGCGCTGATGCTGCTCGCACGCAGCGCGACCGTGTCCATCTGCACGTCGAAGACGCGCGACCTGAGGCAATACACGTCCATTGCGGATGTTCTCGTCGTCGCCACTGGCAGGCCGAAAATGGTCGATGGCGGAATGATCAAACCCGGCTCCGTGGTCATCGACGTTGGCATTAACCGTCTGCCGGACGGCAAGCTGGTCGGGGATGTCGACTTCGAAAGTGCGAAGGAAAAAGCCTCTTACCTCACACCGGTGCCCGGCGGCGTGGGGCCGATGACCATCACCATGCTGCTGGCGAATACGGTGCAGGCAGCCGAGCGCATCGCCGCTCGCCAGACCCGGCCTCGCGCTGCGCCTGTTGGCGTCTAGCCCAGACCTGTTTCACCGCAGACAAGGGCACGCTTGAAGCGTAGTAGGCGCGGATACTCCGGGCTACGCGAGGGCATCCGCGCCTCTGCGGTCAAGGAATAGTCTTTAAGCATTAATAGAGACAGGGATCCGTTTCGGGCCGAAAGGTTTTTCGAACTTACCGAAGCGACCGGCAATCGGCGCATTGCAAGCGATGCAACGACCGTCGGCGGAAACGCGGTAGAGCAGGATGCGGTGCCAGTCCCGCACGATCAGCGCGTCACCGCAGGCCGGGCAGCGGGTGCTTCCGCCCTCGCTGTCGTGCACGTTCCCCGTGTAGACGTACTTCAATCCCTCTCCCATCGCAATCGCGCGCGCGCGCGTGAGCGTTGCCGGCGGTGTCGATGGCAGGTCGTCCAGCTTGTAGTCCGGATGGAATGCGGTGAAGTGCAGGGGAACGTCGTCGCCCAGTTCCTGCGCCACCCATTTCGACAACTGGTAGAGTTCCTCATCGGAGTCGTTCTTCGTCGGAATCAGCAGCGTGGTGATTTCGAACCAGACCGCGGTTTCATGGCGCAGGTACTTGAGCGTATCGAGCACCGGCTGCAGCCTCGATCCGGTCAGTTTCACGTAGAAGTCGTCGGTGAACCCCTTCAGGTCGACGTTCGCCGCGTCCATTTTCGAATAGAACTCGCGGCGCGGTGCCGCGTGCATGTAACCCGCGGTCACCGCGACGGTCTTGATGTCCTGCTCATGGCACGCGTCGGCGACGTCCATCGCGTATTCAGCGAAAATAACCGGATCGTTGTAGGTAAAAGCAACGCTGCGGCTACCCGTTCGGGCGGCCGCAGCCGCGATGGCTTGCGGGCTCGCCTGGTCCATCAGCCGGTCCATGTCGCGCGACTTGGATATGTCCCAGTTCTGGCAGAACTTGCAGGCGAGGTTACAGCCGGCGGTGCCGAAGGAGAGAACGCCGGATCCTGGATGGAAGTGGTTCAGCGGTTTCTTTTCGATGGGATCGATGCAGAATCCAGATGAGCGTCCATAAGTAGTAAGCACCATGCGGTCATCGAGCCGCTGGCGCACGAAGCAGGCGCCGCGCTGCCCTTCATGCAGCCGGCAATCGCGCGGACACAGATCGCACTGCACGCGGCCATCGCTGAGCAGATGCCACCAGCGCCCCGGATGGCTGGAATCCGCCGCCATCGCCATCAGGCCGGCTCCGCCCATTTGTCGACGCTGAAGCGCGATAGCCGGATGCGGGCGTCCCAGAAATCCCGCGGCAATCCCGCCTTGCGCTTCAGTTCGCGAAGGAACGCTTCTGCAGTGGGCAACGTGTCCCACACCTGGGGAAGGAAAGTGCCGCGCTGGCCTCCGTGATCGAGGACGAGGCCATCGTCGCCGGGACGCAGCTTGCGAAGTAGGTCGGCCTCGTTGCTGAACTCGAGGGGATCGAGCGGCGACAGCAGTGAAACTTCGATGCGGATGGCCCGCAGTTCTTCGAATTTCAGCGCTTCGAAGCGCGGATCCCGGAACGCGGCGGCCTGCGCATTGGCGTGGATGTCCTCTCGCAGGCTGCGATGGGCCTGCAGGCTGCCGATGCAGCCGCGCAAATGGCCGTCCTTCTTGAGCGTGACGAACGTCGCCGCCGGCTGGTCCAGAAATGTGGCGCCGGTGTCCGTTGAAAAATGCAAGCCAAAACGGCTGGAAATAGCGGTTCGTGCGAGGGCAATCAGAAGGCTGCCGTCCGGTTTTTGGTCTGTGGCACCGGCGCTGCCTTGTTGCGGATAAAAGGCAAATGACGCGTAGCCGACTACGCGGTTCTTGTCGCCCGCGGTATCGCCGGAATTGCGCCGGTCCAGCAGCCGCGGATTGAGGCCGCGTGCGCGTGCTTCGAGCAGCAGGCCATTGACAGGCGTCGCACCGCAGGCCTGCTGATGATTGAGATCGGGCTGCAAGTCGAGGATGATGCCGGCGGTGCGGTCGTCCATGGTCTGCGCCTGGGCGTAGTCCAGGTAGTGCGACAAGTCCGAACTGACCACGATCAAGGTTTCGTCGCCGCCCCAGAGCCGTTTCAGGACTTCCGCAACCGCGGCTGGTGTCGCGGCACCCACGACCAGCGGAACCAGGGTGAACGCCGTCAGCATGCGCTGCAGGAACGGCAGATGCACTTCCAGCGAATGTTCCCCGGCATGGGCTTCGTCGCTTGTGCAAACCTGCGGCAGTTGCCGGATTTCCTCCATGGCGGCTCGATCGAGGGGGACCTTGCCCAGGGGCGTGGCGAAAGCTGCGACCGTGGGTAGCGCCAGTCCCGAAACGCGCACCCGGTGGGCCGGGCCCAGCAGGATGACGCGGGAGATCTCATCGCGCCAGGGCGCGAGCTCGCTGTAGGCGTGCGCGGCGGTCAGTCCGGAATAGACATAGCCGGCATGGGGCGCAATCAGCGCCTTGGGGCGGAGACCGCGTGTGAGGACGGTTACGGAATCGAGCAGGGCGGAAACCTGCGATTGCAGGGCTTCAACATTGGCGGGATAAAAGGCACCGGCGACGGCCGGCGCGCGGACCAGATCCATGGATTCGTGTTCTCCTGCTGCCGGGCGTGCCACGAAAGGGGGGGGCATGGCTTGCTGCGGGAAATTATAGGCGCTTCCTTTGGGGCGGCGCTGCCTGGCTTGCGTGTCGAGGGAGGGGCTGTTTCAGGGCCAAAAGGCGATGGATCAGAGGTGAACAGCATTGAAAATCTGTTGACCCTCGGCTGTACGCGTGTATATTACTGACCGCTTAGTCATTTACTCCCCTCCATTTAATTTATGACTCCCCAGCAACGCCAGGACCGGCGCTGGACCCGGCGCAAGGAAGAACGTCCCGCCGAGTTGATGGCCGCCGCGCTGGACCTTTTCGTCGAGCGCGGTTATGCCGCGACCCGTCTTGACGATGTGGCGGCCCTCGCCGGCGTCAGCAAAGGCACGCTGTATCTGTACTTCTCCAGCAAGGAAGAGTTGTTCAAGGCCGTAATCCGCTCGGGGATCGTGCCGCTGATCGAACAGGGAGAGCGCCTGCATGAAGAGCACCAGGGCAGCGCGGGCGAATTGTTGCGCAAGATCGTGTTCGCCTGGTGGCAATCGGTCGGTTCGTCGAAACTCGGCGGGATTCCCAAGCTGATGATTTCGGAATGCCGCAACTTCCCCGAGATCGGCCAGTTCTATTTCGAGGAAGTCATCAGCCGCAGCTATCGCCTTATTGAAAGCGTGATGGAGGCCGGGATGAACGGCGGCGAGTTCCGGCGCATGGACGCAAACTACGCGACCCGCCTGGTGGTGGCGCCGATCGTGCTCCTGCTCCTTTGGCGCTACTCTTTCGATTTCTGCGAAAGCAAATGCGTTGACGCGGAAACGTATCTTGAACAGCATCTGGATGTGTTCATCAACGGTTTGGTGGCGCGGGAATTCAAAGAAAAAACGGGCGCGAACGAAAACAAGGGCGCCAAGCCCGCAAAAGTAGTCAGTATTGAAAAAAAAGGGAGAGCCAGATGAAACGGATTCTGTTGTTGGCTGCCTTCATGGCCGCCGCCCCCGCTTTTGCAGCGGACCTGCTGGGGGTGTACCGGGAGGCGCAGTTGCAGGATGCGGTATATGCCGGGGCCAAGGCGTCGTACATCGCGGCGCAGGAACGCCTGCCCCAGGGCCGGGCACTGCTGCTGCCCAACATCAATTTTCGGGCCGGCGCCAACTACAACGACGTCGACACCCAGTACAAGAACGGCCTGTTTGCCTCCGGGCAGCGCGACTTCTACGACTACAACTACGGGGTCACCGTCACCCAGCCGCTCTACCGGCGGCAGAACAACCTGACCTACGAA
>JBKJUC010000024.1:0-7549 GCA_046590325.1 Burkholderiales bacterium
GGATAAGTGTCCGCCCAGGGCCAGGGCTTCACCGGGCTTCCGGTGGAGCGCGCCTGATCCCAGGCCGATGCGATCAGGCGCTGTGCGAGCCAGGCCTTGGTGTAGATATAGGCCGCCTCGCCGGCCTGCCATGCCGAGACGCAAACGAGCCCGAGTACCAGCATCGCCCTGACGCCCGTTTTCACGTAAACCTCCGCGCCCTGTAGACCATGAATCCAAGCACCGCGGCGAGCATCGCCAGGATCAGGTGCAGCGCAGCCGGTGTGGCCGTCCTGGGCAGCGAGCCGAAGTACCCGGCATGGCTACCGCCGTCCGGCAGGTTGGCCGGCACCGACCGGGTATCGAGGTCTTCGCCTTCGGGACGCACCGGCGTGACATCCACCGCGACCAGGCTGGTGTAGCGCGTCACGATGTGATGCTTCAGGGCGATCTCGACGACTTGCTGGCGCACCTCTTCGCGGTCCGCGCCTTCGTTGATGGAATCCATGAGCGCATCGACCTTCCGCCGCGCCCAGATGACGCCCATACCTTTGCCGTCATGAGCAGCCGAAAGATCGAATTCGGCCACCCAGGATTCCCCGCCGGCCTGGCCGCGCACGCTCACCTTGCCCGTCAGTGGGCCTTGCACGAGTGCGCTCAGGACGATCGGCTCACCCAAATACAAATCGGGAAGTTTCCCGGGCGAGCTTTGCGCATTGAGGTCGGCGGGCCACTCGACGGCAATGTCCGAGAGCACCGGATGCTCAAGCTTGCCGAACAGCTCGGCCATTTTTTCGCCGACTTCGCCGACGTCGCCGATGTACGTGAAGCTGCCGCGACCGAGTTGCGCGGCCTTGGTCATGAAATGGCCATTGGGCGCGGAACCGATGCCGACGGTGAACAGCCGGCTGCGGCCCAGCTTGCGCTGGATGAGCTTGAACAACTGGTCCTCGTTGCCGACGCTGCCGTCGGTCATGAAAATGACCTGGCGCAGGGTGCCCTCCTTCTCCGGCGATTCGAGCGCGGCCTGCATCGCAGGAACCATTTCCGTACCGCCGGTCGCGCGCAGCTTGTCAACGTAGCGGCGTGCAGCCACGACATTTTTGACGCTGGCTTCGCGCGAGGACGGGAACAGCAGCTCGGTGGACGAATTGAACTGGATGACGTTGAAGCGGTCTTCCGGCGCGAGCTGGCCGAGCGCCATGCGCAGCGCCGACTTGGCCTGGACGATCGACGTGCCTTCCATCGAGCCGGAGGTATCGATCACGTAAATGACTTCGCGCGGCAGCCGCTTTTCATCAGCTTTCACGCCAAACGGCGGAAACAGGGTCAGCAGCAGATGGGATTCGCCGGCAGCGGACTCGAGGAACAACGCGCCGCGCGGTTGCGCGCCGGGCAGCGGATTCCACACCAGTTCGAAATCCCGGTCGGCGGAGAACGGACCGACCGCCAGCGACACTTCATAACGATTGTCGTCCCGCTTCTCCACCTTCACCGCGTGATAACGGCTCTTGACTTCGTTGACCGGGAAGCCCGCATCCAGCTCGACATGGATGCTGACGGGGTTGCGCAGTAGCTCGCCTTCGGCCAGCACCTTCGGGGTAATGCGTGAGGCGTCCTTGACCTTGTCCGTATCGGGAGACCAGCCGTGGCCGGACGACTTGCCTTCCGACTGCGGCGTACCGGGGATATAGCGCGGCGCGACGACGGTGGGAAAGCGCAGGCTGACGGAACCGTCCTGGTAACGCAGGGTCTGCTGATATTCGATCTCGACGGTGAGGGTCTGGCCCGGTCCGAGGTTGGCCACGCTGCTGGTGAAAATGTTCGGACGTTCCTGTTCGACCAGGGAAGCCAGGCTGCCGCGTTCGCGCGCCGCTTCGTACTCGGCGCGAGCCTGGGCGCGCTCGCGGATCTGGCCTTCGATGAGGCGGTCGCCGACATGCATCTGCAGGCGGTCCACCGCGGCATTCTCCGGAAGCGGGAATACATAGATGCCTTCGACCCAGTCCGGGGAGTCGTTGCGGAACCGCTGCGAAACCACCGCGCGCGCCACGGTGCCGCTTACGGTGAACTTCACGTCAGTGGACAGCACCGGGGAGCGCACGTACTCGCCGCCCGGGCGCACCCGCATCAGGAAACTGCCGCTGGTCTGGTCGCCGGGACGATCCGAAGGCGATCCGTGCGCGCTCCCGACCTCCGGCGCGGACGAAGCTTCGGCCGGCGGCGCCACCAGGGTCAGGCCCAGGATGGTCAGCGCCAGCAGGATGGCGAATCCGGTGCCGGCTATGGCCGCGGTCACCACAAACCGGACGACGTCGCGGGCCATCGAGAACCCTGACGCCTCCGCCCCGATCAACCTGCTATTCGAGAACATTTTCATGACTTCCTCCACGAGAGCTGTGTGCGGGCTGCACGAACGCCATTAAAGCCGCCATGCAGGGCGAAAACGGGCCGCAGAGAGGGAAATGCGCGGGCAAAAAGGGGCGGAAAAATGGCTTTTCCCGCCGGGGCGTGCGCCGTCGCAGTGCTCGGGTATAGTGCTTCGCAACACTCAGCAGGCAGGTGGAAACGGCATGGCCAGACGCATTGCAATCATCGAAGACGATTCCGCGATCCGCGAAAACTACGCGGACGTGCTGCGCCGCCAGGGCTACGAGGTGGCGACCTTTGCCGACCGTCCGCAGGCGCTGAAGGCGATGCCCACCCGCCTGCCAGACCTGGCGCTGATCGACATCGGCCTGGCCGACGAGGTGGAAGGCGGTTTCACGCTTTGCCGCGAGCTGCGCGCCCTGTCGCCGAAGCTGCCGATCATTTTCCTGACGGCGCGCGACGGCGACCTCGACACCGTGTCCGGCCTGCGCATGGGCGCGGACGACTATCTGACCAAGGACATCAGCCTGCCGCATCTGTTGGCCCGAATCGCCGCGCTGTTCCGGCGCATCGAAGTCATGGGAGTCCCGCCTGCCCCCGAGGATGTGCTCGAGCGTGGCCGGTTGCGCCTCAACGTCAAGCGCATGCAGGCGCACTGGGCGGGCCGGCCCATCGAACTCACGCTCACCGAGTTCTGGATCGTGCACGCACTCGCCAAGTATCCGGGCCACGTCAAGGATCGCGAGGCACTGATGCGCGATGCCAGCCTTACGGTCGACGACAGCACCATTACCTCCCACGTCAAACGCATCCGGCGCAAGTTCACCGCGCTCGATGTGGATTTCAACTCCATCCAGAGTGTCTACGGTCTGGGATATCGCTGGCATGCCGACCGCTGAGCGCCGCGCCAGCTTCAGGCCCGGCCTGCGGCTCAAGCTGCTGCTGGCAGCCAGCATCCTGCTGCTGATTCCCCTGCTCGGCTATCTCTATGTGCGCGAACTCGAACACCTGCTGCTGAAGGTGCAGGAACAGGGCGTGATTTCGACGGCGCGCGCGGTGGGCACGGCGCTCAACGACCGGCCGAGCCTGTTCCGCAGCGGCGAGGTCTATCCTTTCGCCCTGGCGCAGGAAAACGACCTCAAGATCGATAACCTGCCCGCAGCCATTGCCGTCGACGGCCAGACCGAAGACTGGGACCGGGAACCCGTGTCGCCGCATTCGGTTGGCGCCGGTGTGGGCAGCCCGGAGTCGCGCGCCTTCTCCGCGCGCTACCGCATCGGCCGCTACGGCAATTCGATCTACGCGCTGTTCGAGGTTTCGGATCCCAAAGTCGTGCTGCGCGACCCCGACCGGGATGGGCTGCAAACTTCCGACCGGCTCGAGATCGCCGTAGTCACGCCGGACGACGAGTTCCTGCGATTCACTCTGGACGCGCGTGGAAGCGGCCGCGCATCAGTCTATTTGCTGATGTCCGACGACGAACAGGTTCCGGATACCCGCATCTACGGCGTGTTCCGCCTGGTGCCGGGCGGTTACCTGGTTGAACTGCGCTTGCCCCGTTCACTGGTGGGTCCGCGGCTGGGTTTCACCATCGCCAACGTCGATGACCCGGTTGCGCGCACGCCCGCCGGGTCGATCGGCACCTCGGATACGGCCATCAAGGAGGCGCTCGGTTCTGTGCTGGTGCCCTCGCCCGAAGTCAGCGAACTGGTAAGCCGCCTGGGGCGCGCCCGCGCGCGCATCTGGGTGCTCGACGTGAATCATCGGGTGATCGCGCAGGCCGGCACCCTGCACGCGCCGCCCATCGAGTCCGATCCGGATCGGAGTCTGGTCATGCGCTTCTGGGAAGCGGCGGCCGACGTGGTGGTGCGACCGATCCTGCGACTCGCCATGTCGGAGCCCAACGAGGATTTCCAGGACATCGCTCCCGGCACCTATCGCCTGGAGGGCCGCGAGATCGAGGAAGCGCTTGCCGGCGAAACCGGGACGCGCAGGCGGCTGACTCGCGATTCCCGCGCGGTCGTGCTGTCGGCGGCGCATCCGGTCTGGCAGGAAGACAAGGTGGTGGGCGCGGTGCTCGTGGAAGAAACCACCAACGACGTGCTGGCGCTGCGCAACCGCGCGTTCGAGAAACTGTTCGCCGCGCTGCTGGTGGTATACGTGGGCGGCACCGCCGCGCTGCTGGTGTTCGCAACCCGGCTGTCGCTGCGTATCCGGCGGCTGCGCGACGACGCGGAGAACTCGATCGATTCCCACGGCCGCGTGCTCGGCACCGTCAGTGGCTCGGAAGATGGCGACGAGCTGGGCGACCTGTCGCGCAGCTTCGCCGACATCCTGCGCCGGCTGCAGCAGTACACCGGATACCTGGAAGCGCTCGCCGGGCGGCTCTCGCACGAGCTGCGCACGCCGGTGGCCGTGGTGCGCTCGTCGCTCGACAACTTGAAGCAGGTCGAACTGCCGGAAGACGCGCGCATTTATCTGCAACGCGCCGAACAGGGCCTGTCGCGGCTTACCACGATATTCGCGCGCATGAGTGAAGCCACCCGCCTCGAACAATCCCTGTCATCGGTGGAACGCGAACACTTCGACCTCGCGCAAGTCATGCAGGGCTGCGTCGAAGGCTACCGCCTCGCCCACCGCGAGCGGACTTTCACTGTCGAAACGGATGCCGGCCCGATTCCGGTACAAGGCGCGCCGGACCTGGTCGCGCAGATGCTCGACAAGCTTGCCGCCAACGCCGTCGAATTCAGCACGGCCGGCAGCAGCATCCGCTTCGAGCTGCGGCGCGACGGCGCGCACGCGCACCTGACCGTGGCCAACGAAGGCCCGCCGCTGCCCGCCGACATGCAGGACCGGTTGTTCGAATCCATGATCTCGGTGCGCGCCAATAAATCTGCGGATGACCCGCACCTGGGCCTGGGCCTGTACATCGTGCGCCTGATCGTTGAATTCCATGGTGCACAGGTCAGCGCGCGCAACCGCGCCGACAATGCCGGCGTCGAGATTCGGATCGACTTTCCGCTTGGCGAAAGCGCTACAGCCTAGCGTTCACCCTTTAATTACGGCCTGTTAGAATCTGCCTTACCTCAGGGAGGAGTCCGCAGAATGAAAATAACCGCCGTCGAAACCATCACCCTTGCAGAGTTTCCGAACGTGCTCTGGGTGCATATCCACACCGACGAGGGCATCGTCGGCCTCGGCGAGACCTTTTATGCGGTGGCGCCCGTCGCCGAGCACATCCACCAGACCGGCGCCGATTACCTGCTGGGCAAGAACCCGCTGGAAATCGACAAGCACAGCCGCTACTTCCTCAATTCCTACCTCGGCTTCAACAGCGTCGGCGTCGAGATGCGCGCCGCGTCGGCCATCGACATCGCACTGTGGGACATCTTCGGCCAAGCCACCGGCCAGCCGATCTATCAACTGCTCGGCGGCGCATCGCACGACAAGGTACGGGTCTACAACACCTGCGCCGGCTACCAGTACGTGCGCTCCAAGCCGGTGCAGGGCACGGCGAACTTCGGCCTCCCCGCCAAAGCCGACAAGAAGAACCGCCCTTATGAAGACCTGATGGCGTTCAAGACCGACGCCGGCTCGCTGGCGAAGTCGCTGCTGGAAATGGGCATCACCGGGATGAAGATCTGGCCGTTCGATGAGGCCGCCGAGGCTTCGAACGGCACCTACATTTCCAATGCCGACCTGAAGAAAGCGATGAAGCCCTTCGAGCAGATCCGCAAGGCGGTCGGCGACAAGATGGACATCCACGTCGAATTCCATTCGATGTGGAACCTGCCCACCGCGATCCGGATCGCCGGCGCACTCGAGCAGTTCGATCCGTTCTGGTACGAAGACCCGATCAAGATGAACAATCTTGACGCACTGACGGATTACGCCCATCGCACCAACGTCTGGGTCACCGCCTCGGAAACACTGGGCACGCGCTGGGGCTTCCGCGACCTGTTCCAAAAGCAGGCGGTGTCGGTCTGCATGCTGGACGTGGGCTGGACCGGCGGCCTGTCGGAATCCAAGAAGATCGCCACCATGGCGGAAGCGCACGCCCTGCCCGTCGCACCGCACGACTGCACCGGCCCGATCCTGCTGACCGCCTCGGTGCACCTGTCGATGAACTGTCCGAACACCCTCGTGCAGGAAATGGTACGGGCGTTCTATTACGACTGGTACGGCAACCTGGTCACGCAACTACCGCCCGTCAAGAACGGCTTCATCACCGCGCCGAAGGGCCCGGGACTGGGAACGAAACTGCAACCGTCGGTGCTCAAGCGCAAGGACGTTACCCGGCGCATTTCGAAACTCAAAAAATAACGACGAAAGGCAATCCCACCGCAGAGGCGCAGATATGACTGAAATTTCATCGAAAACCGATCCCCGGGTCCTGGTACTGGCACCGGACGACAACGTCGCCATTGCGAAATCGGACATCCCCGCCGGCACAACCCTCTCGGTCATGGGCGAGACCGTGACGCTCAAGGTCAAGGAAGAGGTCGGGCACAAATTCGCCTTCAGGCCGGTGAAGAAGGGCGAGACCATCGTCAAGTACGGCGCCCCCATCGGGGTGGCCACGCAGGACATCGCGCCGGGCGACTCCATGCATATCCATAACGTCACCAGCGACTACATTCCGACCTACACCCTCGACGCGGGCCACCAGTTTTTCAAGGAAGGACACTGACATGACCATCAACGCCTATCTGCGCGCCGACGGACGCAAAGGTATCCGCAACACGCTGGTTGTCGCCTACCTGGTCGAATGCGCGCATCACGTCTCGCGCGAAATCTACTATCCCTTCCGCGAACAGGGTGCACACCTGATCGGCTTCCCCGGCTGCTTCCCGAACGTGTACTCGCACAAGATGATGGAACGCCTCTGCACCCATCCGAACGTCGGTGGCGCCCTGCTCGTCTCGCTCGGCTGCGAAGGCTTCAACAAAGGCAAGCTGCTGGAAACCGTCCGCAAGTCCGGCCGGCCGGTAAAGCTCCTCGAAATCCAGGGAACGGGCGGTACGCGCAAGACCATCGCCGAGGGCAAGGCCTGGATCGAGCAGACGCTGAAACAGCTCGAAGACACGCCGCGCGCCACCATGAACATCGACGAGCTGATCGTCGGCACCATCTGCGGCGGTTCCGATGCTACAAGCGGCCTCACTGCAAATCCTGCCATGGGCCGCGCCTTCGATTTCCT
>JBKJUC010000038.1:0-3234 GCA_046590325.1 Burkholderiales bacterium
GCACCGTGGGTTGGGGGCGAAAGCCGGGGAACGTGTACGCGTCCCACAGGCGCCGCTGTCGCTTCGATGAGTGGGCCATCGGGAAATGATGCCCAATTCAACCACCTTACGAAACCCGAAAACCCAGTATCCAGGGGGGCTTCAAGCCGCATTCCCCATCAGATTCACCCACTCGATTTCCTGATGAGCCTTTTTTAGTTTCAACCGCGCTTTGGGGTGTGACTCATAAATTCAGTCCCGGAAACGCGGCTCGCGAAATGTCCGCTTTACCCCCGAACGCGGAGATTCGGCATGGCGGTTGGGATGTCCGCTTCGTGCCAAGGCACTAAATCGCTGCGCGATAACCCGCTGACGCGGGCGGCTCACCTGGGCGCTTGGTAATCGGAGCCAATATCGTCTGTGGTGGGCGGTGCGGTCTGTCTTGAGGATTGAGGGGTCATCCACCTCATCCCAGACAGGAGTTGCCTATGAGTACCGATGCCGTCAGCCCGCTGCGCCAGCGGATGATCGAGGACATGAACGCTCGCAAGCTCTGTGCGGGTACGCAGAGTGGCCACATTCGCAGCTGCAAGCGGTTCGCTGCGTTTCTCAAGCGGTTTCCTGACACCGCCACACTTGAGGACATCCGCCTGTTCCAGCTGCACCTGGCCGAGACCGGGGTGAGCATCTGCACCCGCAACCACATCATGACCGGACTACGGTTCTTATTCCGCGTGACGCTGCGGCGACTGGATCTTGCCGCCGAGATTTACCACATCCGTGAGCCGCAGAAGATTCCGCTGGTGATGAGTCCGGATGAGACGAGGCGCCTGCTGGCGGTTGCCAGCAGCCTCAAGGCCCGCGTCCTGCTCAGTCTCGGCTATGGCTGCGGATTACGCGCCGGCGAGGTGGTCCGGCTGAAGGTCAAGCATATCGACAGCGCGCAGAAGATCATTCGCATCGAGCAGTCCAAGGGCCGCAAGGATCGCAATGTCATGCTGTCGCCCGAGACGCTCGATCTGTTGCGCCAATGGTGGCAAGCACGCCCCTCGCGCTACGATGCCGGAACACCTATGCAGGAACGCTGGCTGTTTCCCGGCGTCAGGCCCGGCAAGCCGATGACAACCCGCCAGCTCAACCGCCTGTTCCACCAGACTGCCGAGGCAGCCGGCATCAGGAAGGGCGTGACGCTGCACGCGCTGCGCCACAGCTTCGCGACCCACCTGCTGGAGCGCGGCACCGATATCAGAATCATCCAGGCGCTGCTGGGCCACGACAAGCTCGACACAACGGCGCGCTACACCCGTGTGGCCACTGGCATGATCGCCGGCATCGAGAGCCCACTCGACCTGCTATCGAAACCGCGCAAGAGGCCCAGGAAGAGCAGGAAAGACCCGCTGCCGGCGTAATGGCCAACGGCAATGTCCCGTCCAGTGCTGGAGGTCGCGGATATCTTCCGCGACCACGGAGCGGCGTGGCGCCGAACCAACGCCGGCCACGTCAGCCTCGGCCAGTTGAAGGTGATGTCGGCCATCGAGCGCTGCCGCACGGCGGCGCTGGGCGGCCATGTCGCGCGCTGCGAGGACTGCGCCCACACGATCATCGCCTACAATAGCTGCCGCAACCGGCACTGCCCCAAGTGTCAGGGCGCTACTGCACGCCAGTGGCTGGCCGAGCGCGAGGCCGAACTCCTGCCGGTGCCATACTTCCATGTGGTGTACACACTGCCGGCCGCGATACGCGACATCGCCTATCAGAACAAGGCAGCGATCTACGATCTGCTGTTCAAAGCCTCGGCCGAGACCACGCTCAAGATCGCGGCCGACCCCAAGCATCTCGGCGCTCGCATTGGCTTCATGTCGGTGCTGCACACCTGGGGTTCCACGTTGACGCACCACCCGCATGTGCACATGGTCGTGCCGGGTGGCGGCCTGTCGCAGGATGGATCGAGCTGGATCGCGTGCCGACCGCGCTATTTTCTGACGGTGGAGGTTCTCTCGGCGTTGTTCCGCCGGTTGTTTCTGCAGATGCTGGTTGCGGCACACGACGCCGGCCGCCTGCAGTTCTTCGGCGATCATGTGCGGCTCGCCGACAAGGCTGCGTTCGATGCGTTCCTAACGCCCCTGCGCAAGATCAATTGGGTGGTCTACGCCAAGGAGCCGTTCGCCGGGCCCGAGCAAGTGTTGCGCTATCTGTCGCGCTACACCCACCGCGTCGCGATCTCCAATCGCCGGTTGCTCTCCGCCGACAAGAAGGCCGTCACCTTCAAGTACAAGGACTATCGGATCGAGGGACCGGGCCGCTACACGACCATGACGCTGGCGACCGAAGAGTTCATCCGGCGCTTCCTGATCCACGTGCTGCCCAAGGGCTTCCACCGCATCCGACACTATGGGCTGCTCGCCAGCGGCAACCGAGCTGTCAACATTGCCCACGCTCGCGAACTGCTCGCGATGCCGGTGCGGCTGAATGAGCCCGAGACCGCCGACACTAAGACCGTCAAACCCGCAGAGCCCGGCGAGCCGTCCGTGCTGTCGCATCCATGTCCTTGCTGCGGCGGCCGCATGATCGTTATCGAGACCTTCGAGCGCGGCTGCGAGCCAAAGCACCGGCCCACACCGGCTCCGGCGGCGATCAGGATCGACACCTCATGATGCCGGACCCGTCGAACCAGCAGCGTCCCGTGACTTGCTATTCCTGCCGGCTCGCCGCCGGCAGCGCCCAAGCTCGCGTTGCTCCGCCCGATTGCCCCACAATCGTATCGCCAATCGGGTCGCGCGACGTGCGGACTGCCCGTTCACCCCGACGTGCTCTCCATCGCCTTGCAGAATACCCACCGCGGCAACCGCTGCTGTCCAACCTCATGCCCAACCCTGCGGCTAAATCCCCATAGCGCCGCGGCGCTACACTGCCCTACATCCCGCGATTTCCTGCCTTGGCGCTTTTCGAACGCCGGCCGTCGGAGCGTGTGGATAGCCTCGTCATCCCGGCGTCCGAAAACCTGCACAAAAGGCGACGTCACGCCATTTTACTCGTCTCGTCGGCGAAGGAGAGCAGTCATTGGAACCGCTGCACAATTGACGGGTTCGCCCTGACGCGCTTTGATACTCGTCGAGGGCGGAGTCCGCCTTCACAGGAGCCTTAGATGGACAGACGTACTTTTCTCAGGACTGTTGTCGGAGGTGCTGGTGCGGTGGTCGCCGCTGGTGCGGTCGTCGCGCTGACAGGTGTAGCCGCAACTACCGCTGTAGAAGC
>JBKJUC010000042.1:0-3543 GCA_046590325.1 Burkholderiales bacterium
AAATGTTCGACGCCTGGATTCATCACTACAACTGGCATCGCCCTCATCAAGGCATCGGAGGAATCGCACCCATGACCAGGCTCAAACATTCCTCTAACAACCTGTTGACACTTCACATCTAGGGGCTAGGGAAAATCGTAAGTACACAAGAAGGCGGCGCAATGCGCCGCCTTCTTTATTTTTGGTCCCTGCACTTCTCCTAGCCCCTGCACTTCTCCTAGCCCCTGCATTTCCCCTAGCCCCTGTACTTCTCCCTAGCCCCTGCCGCCTCTGCGGAACGCAGGCTCTGCAGTTCCGCCAGGCACAGGTGAATGAACGCCAGCGCGGACAACACCGGCGCCACGAGATTGATGGGCGGGATGAAATACATCAAGCCCGTAATGAGCCCGAGCAGGAACAGCCGGCCGCGGGCCTGTTCGAAAATCTTCCTCAATTCTTCTGCGCTGGCGTGTTCCGACAGGGCGTCATAACGGAACAGGCGCTGATTCAGGTTCGCCGAGAGAAGCAGTGGCAGGACCAGAGCCAGCGGCCCGAGCAGCCACAGCGGAATGGTCAGGATCCACAACAGCAGGAAGGTCCCCGTGGCGGCGACGGCGTTCCAGATGCTGCCGGCAACAGTACCGCCACGCCTGCGCTCCAGGTCCGGGAATGAGTGCGCGGCCACATGGTTCAGGAGCACCGGCATCGCGAACAGGGTGGCGATCAGCAAGGCAGTAACGATCACCATGGGCGCCAGGGCAATGACGGCGCCGATCAGCGCAGCGATAGTCCCCAACCATGCGAGATCCCACTTGGCCGTCCAGGAAACCGGCATCCAGCCCACGGCATAGGACTGGATCGTCTGGCTCCAGGCGTCCCAGGCAAGCCAGCCGACGACCAACCAGATAGCCAGGGCAATCGCCATCGGCACCACCAATATCGCCAGAATGATGGGGTGCACAAGAGACCGGATCGCGCCGGACAGCGCCTGAAACACGTTGATCATGAGCCGTGTAACACCCTTTGAAAGAAAAATTAACCATTTGTTAAACAACGGTTAAATGATTAGACGTCAGACTTATGCAGAAAATTGCAGATTCCTGTTGACAGGAGTATCCCTGACTATAAAATGACTTCACTTTTTGCGATGCAGCAAATTGCACTGCATCGCAGAAAGCAGCCAATAAAAGCAGCACCAAGCTGATCCTTCAAACATATCCCACCGGGAGTAAACACATGTACAACGTGTCTGAACAACTGATTGCATCGAACAAAGAAACCCTTGAAACATTCATCAGCTTTGCCGGCATCATGTTCGTCGGCACCGAGAAGCTGATCGACCTGAACCTGAAGGCCGCCAAGGCCGCATTTTCCGACACCGCCAAGTCCGTCAAGGCCCTGTCCGGCGTCAAGGATGCCCAGGAACTGACCGACATCCAAGGCACCTTCGTGCAGCCCGCCGCCGACAAGATCTCAGCCTATAGCCGTGGGGTCTACAGCGTTGCTACCGAAACCCAGGCCGACCTGACCAAGTTCTTCGAAGATCGTATTGCCGACCTGAACAAGAACTTCGTGACCGCGCTGGACAAGGCTGCCAAGAGCGCCCCGGCCGGTTCCGATGTGGCCGTCGCTGCGGTGAAGTCCGCAGTAGCCGCCGCCAACCAGGCTTACGACGTGTTCTCCAAGGCGAGCCGCCAGGTCGCCGAAGCGACCGAAGCGACGATGACCGCCGCGATCAACACCACCGGCAGCAAGAAAAAAGCCGCGTAAGTCTCACCCGCTCAGCAGAAAGGCCCCCGGAGAAATCCGCGGGCCTTTTTGTTTTTTGGAACCCGCTTCCGGAGCGCCGTCCTATAAAATCAGGCAGCGTGCTGGCCTTTCCCTAGCCCCTAATCCCTGCCCTTTCATATGCGCCTGACCGACCGCCCGACCTGGAAAGCCCTCGACACGCATGCGCGTGAAATGCGCGATGCCCGCATCCTCGACCTGTTTGCCCAGGATCCGGAGCGCAGCAGCTCATTCTCCATCGAGGCTTGCGGCCTGCTGTTCGATTATTCGAAGAACCCGCTGACCGCCGAAACCCGCAAGTTGCTGGTGGCGGCCGCCGAGGACGCCAGCGTGCCGGCCCAGATTGGGGCCATGTTCGACGGCCGCCGGATCAACGTCACCGAACAGCGCGCCGTCCTGCATACCGCCCTGCGCAACCGGTCGGACCGGCCGGTGCTCGTGGACGGCAAGGATGTCATGCCCGAGATCCGGGCAGTACTGTCCCGGATGCGGGGGATGGCCGAGCAGGTACGCAGCGGCATAGCCTGCGGCGTGACCGGCCAGCGTTTTACGGATGTCGTGAACATCGGCATTGGCGGGTCCGACCTTGGCCCGCTGATGGTCACGACAGCCCTGCGACCCTATGCCTCCCCGAGCCTGCGGGCGCATTTCGTGTCCAACGTGGATGGCGCCCACCTCGCGGCGACCCTGGAGGGACTCAACCCCGAGTCGACGCTGTTCATCGTTTCCTCGAAAACCTTCACCACGCAGGAAACCTTGGCGAATGCCAGATCTGCGCGTGAGTGGCTACTCACTAAACTGACCTCGGCAGCCACGGAAAAGGCCGTTGTCGAGCATCATTTCGCCGCCGTATCGACCAACTTGGAAGCCACTTCCGCATTCGGCATCATCCCGGAGCGGGTCTTTGGTTTCTGGGACTGGGTGGGGGGGCGATACTCCCTGTGGTCGGCTATCGGGCTACCCATTGCCCTGGCGGTGGGTTATGACCACTTCGAGGCCCTGCTGGCTGGCGCCTTTGAAATGGACGAGCATTTCCGCACGACCCCTCTGGACCGGAACGTGCCGGCCATGGCGGCGCTTGTGGGGATCTGGCATGGCGACTTTTTCGGCCATGCAACCCACGCCGTGCTGCCTTATGCCCAGGATCTCCTTTACCTGCCCGCGTTTCTTCAGCAACTCGACATGGAAAGCAACGGCAAGCAGGTGGATCGTTCCGGCGCCCGTGTCGACTATGCGACCGGCCCGGTTATCTGGGGGGCGCCCGGCACCAACGGCCAGCACGCTTTCTTCCAGCACCTGCACCAGGGCACCCAGATCACCCCGGCAGATTTCATCGTCCCCGCAAACAGTTCGGACGCCTTCCCGCGGCACCACGACATGCTGGTCGCCAACTGCATTGCCCAGGGCGAGGCTTTGCTGAAAGGAAAGACCGCTGCGCAAGTGCGGGCCGAACTCACCGCCAAAGGCATGAGCGGCGAAGAACTCGAACGCCTGATCCCGCACCGGGTGTTCCCCGGCAACCGGCCCAGCAACACCATCATCATGAAAAAGCTCGATCCGCAATCGCTGGGCGCGCTGATCGCGCTCTACGAGCACAAGGTGTTCGTGCAGGGCGCGATCTGGAACATAAACTCATTCGACCAGTGGGGTGTCGAGCTCGGCAAGCAGCTTGCCGGCGGCGTGCTGGAGGATCTGAAGGCGGGGAAGGCCGGGGGTGGGCATGACGCGTCTACGAAACGGTTGATCCAGTATCTACTGGATCAACAGGTGAAAGGT
>JBKJUC010000058.1:0-23451 GCA_046590325.1 Burkholderiales bacterium
AAGCAGCGTCACGACGAGCTGCCGAAGCTGGTGGAGACGTGCAGGCAATACAAGCAGTTCGAGGAGTCCACGCTGCAGAAGGTGACCGAGGCCCGCGGCCGGGTGCAGGACGCGCGCGTGAAGCAGGACATCCCCGCGCTCGGCCAGGCCGAGACGGCACTGCGCGCCGGACTGGGCGGGATCATGGCCACCTTCGAAGCCTACCCCGAGCTGAAGGCGATCGAGACTTTCCAGCACCTGATGACCCGCATCTCGGGCCTGGAAAACGCCATTGCCGATCGCCGCGAGTTTTACAACGAGTCGGTGAACATCAACAACGTCGCCATCGAACAGTTCCCCGAGCTCATCATCGCCAGCATGTTCCGCTTCGCCTCCTTCGAGTTGCTGCGCTTCAGCGATGCGGAGAAGAAGGATGTCGATGTGAAACAGCTTTTCTCCTGAGCGGAGAAAAGCTGCCGAAAGGTCAAAGGTAAAAGGGGAAAGGGGAAAGTAAAGGCTTGTGCCCACCGGTTGGAATTCGCCCTTACTTTAACCTTTGACCTTTCCCCTTTAACCTCATCTTTTCCATGTTTCGCGACCAGCGCGAGCTCCTCGCCAATCCGGGCTTCCTCGGCCTTTACCTGCTCGTCGGGATGCTGGGGGCGCAAGCCGAGAACCGGCATGCGATGCTGTTCGCGCTGGGGGTGATCGCCGCCATTGCGCTCTTCGCCTGGGTGCTCAGTCTGAGGCGTCTTCTGGCGATGTCGGGAACGCCGACGTCGCGCATCGCATCGGCGGCGCAAGGTTACGTCGAGCTGGTCGGCCGCGGACGCAGCCATCCCGACTTCCAGGTGCTGTCCCGCCTCACTTTCCTGCCCTGCGTCTGGTACCGCTTCATCGTCGAGCAGCGCAACAGCAAAAACAAGTGGGAGCGGGTTTCCAGCGGCCGCAGTGACGAGAGTTTCATGCTCCACGACGGCAGTGGACTGTGCATCGTCGATCCCGACCACGCGGAGGTGATTCCGCGCCGCAAGGAGGTCTGGACGAAGGGCGAATTCCGCTACACCGAGTGGCTGATCCTGCCGCAGGAAACGATCTACGTGCTGGGCGAATTCTCCACGCTGAGCGGCGAGACCATCGAACTGGATCTCAAGCGCGACATCGGCGAGCTGCTGGCCGAGTGGAAGCGCAACCAGCCGCAACTCCTGGAGCGCTTCGACCTCGACCGGGACGGCACGATCAGCGAGAAGGAATGGACCCTGGCGCGATCCCAGGCCAAACGCGAAGTCCGCAAGACCCATAACGAGATCCGCACCCAGCCCGGCACCAACATTCTGCACAAGCCCCGCGACGGCCGCCTGTTCCTGATTTCCAACATCGATCCGGAGAAGCTGGCGCGACGCTACCGCGTGTGGGCGTGGGCGCATCTGGCCGCGTTCGTGGGGGCGGTGGGAGGGGTGGCGGGGCTAGTCGTGTAGTGGCGGAAAAGCAGCCGAAAGGTAAAAGGTGAAAGGTGAAAGCTGAAAGACACAGACCCGCCACGAAGCCGGCGAGAGGCATAGTGCCGTTACTTTCACCTTTTACCTTTCAGCTGATTTATTGCCTGGCATCGCGTTGTTTCTTTACCGCCACCCTGAGTCCGCCGACCACTCTGCCGACTTCTTCGGCCAGATCGTATAGGCGCTTGAACTCACTCTCACCCATGTATTCGGCGTCCAGAGCCACATAAAGTTGTGACCGGACTTCTGCGCACGAGCCTTTGGCCACCACCAAATATTGATGAAACTCCGAACGACTGCCGCGTTCGAATCCTTCGGCAATATTGCTCATGATCGATGTTGCTGCACGCCGGATCTGATCGACCAAAGAGAAATCTTTGGAGAACTTCACCGATCGAGTAATTTTGTAAATCTCGCGTGAGAGCGCTCGAGATTTTTGCCAGGCAATCAAATCTTCGAATCTTTCTATCTTGCTCATGAACCCTCCTTGGTTGGATTGTTCAACGGCTGGCTGGGTATCCGCCGCTTTGGTTGAGGATCTGAATTCGAGAACTTGACCTTAACTTTTACCTTTCACCTTTCACTTTCACCTTTTACCTTTCACCTTTTACCTCGTCAGGGCGCCAGCAACGCCGCCGCGTCCTTGTGACCGGCCCCAGTTGCGATATCGAACGCGGTCTTGCTCCTGTCGTCCTTCAGCGTTCGATCTGCCCCCTTGGCCAACAGAAGTTGGACAACGTCGGTCCTGCCGTAGCCTGCCGCCCACATCAGCGCGGTGAGGTTGTGCTTGTAGGTCTTGTTGACTTCCACGCCGGCATCGAGCAGCAGCCCGACGATTTCGGTGTGGCCCTGGCCGGCGGCGTAGGTCATCGCGGTCTTGCCAAGCTGGTCGACGGCGGAGACGTCCGCGCCTTTGTCCAGCAGCATGCGGGCGATGCCGGCATGGCCGCCGTACGCGGCCGCCATCAGGGGCGAAACCTTGTCGAGGTTGCGCAGGTTGATGTCCGCGCCCTTGTCGATCAGCAGTTGCGCCAGTTCGGCATTGCCCTTGCGAGTGAAAATAATCAGGGCGGTATCGCCAGTGCGATTGCGCGAATTGACCACCGCCCCTTCCTCAAGAACCCGGCGGACGGTGGCGATGTCGTCATTGCGCGCGGCGACGAGCAATTGGGCGTTCAGGTTCAGCCCGGACTGGGTCTGGGACTGAGCATATGCACTGCCATGCATAGGATGGCCAGGGGATTCCAGCATGGGAAT
This sequence comes from Burkholderiales bacterium, assembly GCA_046590325.1. Lineage (GTDB taxonomy): Bacteria > Pseudomonadota > Gammaproteobacteria > Burkholderiales > JACQAP01 > JACQAP01. Next base: position 2,736 of record JBKJUC010000058.1, read on the forward strand.
CAGGAGCGGTGCCGCAAATATCACCGCTGATACAAGGCAATGTGTAATAAATCGCATGGTCCCCCGGGAATCAGATATGAACAGGACTGCCAGTGCTTCCTTTGAATGGCCGGGAATTGTTCCTTATAGTCCGACGGTCCGCAATTGCCACTTCGGATTTATCTCCCGTGGCGAAAGCGAAGACATCGAATAACGAGATCAACGGGAGGTTTTATGAAGTTACGCACGCAATTGAAATTGCTTGCCGTGGCAATGACGGTCGCAGGTGGTTTCAGCACCGCGATCGCGGCAGAAATCGAGGGCGGTGCCGCCGCCCAGTCCAAGCCGATGTCCTCCAAGCTGGGAGCAGTCACCCAGAAGCGCCTTAACGCCGCGTCCGGCGACAAGGCAAGCTGGCTGCATCCGAACGGCGATTATGCACAAACCCGCTACCACGCCGCCTCGCAGATCAACTCCGGCAACGTTTCCAAGCTGCGCCCCGCGTTCATCTTCCAGACCGCGGTCACCGAATCGATGGAAACCGCACCGCTGGTGGTTGACGGCGTGATGTTCCTGACGACCTCGTACAACCATGTCTATGCCATCGACGCCGCCACCGGCGAAGAGTACTGGCACTACAAGCAGAAGCTGGGTCCGATCACTGTCTACTGTTGCGGTCCGAACAACCGCGGCGTGGCAGCTTCCGACGGCCTGCTGTTCATGGGCACCCTGGACGCCAAGCTCGTGGCGCTCGACGCCAAGACCGGCAAGATGGTCTGGGAAACCGAGATCGCCGATCCCGAGAAGGGCTATTCGGAAACCATGGCGCCCACGGTTGTCGACGGCAAGGTGCTGATCGGAACCAACGGCGGCGAATACGGCATCCGCGGTTTCGTGAAAGCCTTCGATGCCAAGACCGGGAACCTGCTGTGGACGTTCCACACCATCCCCGAGACGGGCCACGAAGGTGTCTGGGCCACGCACGATGCAACCGGCCGCAACATGCTGCGCGACATTGCCGCGGAAAAGAAAATGCTGCAAACCGGCGGCAGCGACTTCTACAAGACGCTTGGTGGCGGCGTGTGGATGACCCCGGCTGTGGACCTCGAAACCCGCACCGTGTTCTTCGTTGCGGGCAACCCGTCGCCTGACTTGTACGGCGCGATCCGCCCGGGCGACAATCTTTACACCAACTCCATGATCGCGGTCAGCCTGGACAACGGCACGTACAAGTGGCACTCGCAGTACATCGCGCACGACGTATGGGATCTGGACGCTGTCAGCCCGGTCATCCTGACCGAAGCCAAGGGCAAGGACGGCAAGATGGTCAAGGTCGCGATCCACGGCGGCAAGACCGGACATGTGTACGTGCATGACCGCGCCACCGGCGAACTGATCCGCTTCTCCGAAGCCATGATCCCGCAGGAGAACATGTGGGTGCTGCCGACTGCCGACGGCAAACGCATGTTGCCCGGCGCGAATGGCGGCGTGGAATGGAACCCGATGGCGATCAACCCGAAGACCCGCCTGGCCTATGCCGCGAACCTGCATCAGCCGATGACCTACCACGTGGAAGAAGCCGATTACCCGGGCGGCGACAAGCTCTGGCTCGGCGGCGCGTTCAAGGTCATCCCCGGCGAGAAGCAGTGGGGCCGCCTTTCCGCTGTCAACATCGACACCGGCAAGGTCGCCTGGAAGGCCGACACCGACCAACCGCTGATGGGTGGCGTGCTGGCTACCGCCGGCAACCTGGTGTTCACCGGCGAAGGCAATGGCTCGTTCAATGCGTACGATGCCAAGAACGGCAAGAAACTGTGGTCGTTCAACGTCGGGGCGGGCGCGAACTCGCCCCCGGTGTCGTACGAAGTCGGCGGCAAGCAGTACATCGCCGTGGCTGCCGGCGGCAACACCCAGCTCGACTTCAAGCGCGGCAATAGCATTGTAGTTTTCGCACTGCCGTAAAGGCCGTGAATGCCGTGAATGCCGTGAATGCCGTAAAAGCCGTAAAGGTCGTGAATGTCGTGAATGCCGTAACTGTCGTGACTGTCGTGCGCCCTTACGGGCATACCGGGCTCTCGCCCATAATGGCGTGAAGCAATACGGCTGACGCGGTAAACTTTTTGGCGATTGCGACGTTCTAAGAAGTACCGAGGGCCGCCTGAGGGCGGCCCTTTCTCTTGCCCTTAACGGAGGGCAAGAGAAAGGGCAGGGAAAAGGTGAAAGGTGAAAGGTGAAAGTAAGATCGTACTAGCGCTGTCTTAACGATTGCCCTTACTTTCCCCTTTGACCTTTAACCTTTTGGCTGATTTCTTTTGGCTGATTATCGATTCCAGGACCACTGACATGAAGAAAATCCTCACACTGCTCACCTTCCTCTCCCTGCTCCCATCGATCGCCTTCGCTCAAGACGCGGCCGCGGGGAAAGCGAAAGCGGCGGTCTGCGGCGCCTGCCACGGCGCCGATGGCAATTCGACCATTCCGCAGAATCCGATTCTCGCCGGCCAGACTGCGCGCTATCTTTACCTGCAGTTGCGCGACTTCAAGGAAGGCAAACGCAAGGATCCGATGATGTCGCCGATGGCCGCCAACCTGTCGAAGCAGGACATGTTCGACCTCGCTGCGTATTACTCGGCGCAGAAACCCAATGGCCAGGGCTCGAAGGGCGATGCCTCGAAAGTCGCGGCGGGCAAAGTCGTCGCCGACAACGCGCTCTGTCCGATGTGCCACCTCGGCGGCTTCTCCGGCCAGAATGATGTGCCACGCGTCGCCGGACAGCACTACGAATATGCGCTGAAGCAGTTGCTGGACTTCAAGAACAAACGCCGCACGAATGATGCGGGGAACATGACGGCTGTTGTTCGGACGTTGTCGGATGCGGATTTGGAAGCCGTCGCGGCGTATGCGGCCAGCCTTGATTGAGGCGGCCGCTGGCCGCTGGTGATTGGTAGTTGGTAAAAGCGGGAAAAACTTCTGGTTTAGCGACTTGCCAATCACCAATTACCAATTACCATTCACCAATTACCAGTTGCCAGTCACCAATCACGAATCACCAATCACGGGCACGCCATTTCGCCGACGCGAACTGGCGTGCCTCGGCCCCCACGGCTTCCACACCCTCAACTATTACGAATGGGGGGACGCAAACAATCCGCGCGTGCTGATCTGCGTTCACGGCCTGACGCGCAACGGCCGCGACTTCGACGATCTCGCCAAGGCCATGTCGGGGGAATACCGGGTGCTGTGTCCCGACATCCCGGGCAGGGGCAAAAGCGCGTGGCTGGCGCATAAGGAAGACTACGGCTATCCGCTTTACCTGGCGGATATGGCAGCGCTGATTGCGCGCAGCGGTGCGGAACGGGTCGACTGGGTGGGAACCTCGATGGGCGGGCTGATCGGCATGCTGCTGGCGGCGCAGCCGGACTCGCCGATCCGCAGGCTGGTGATGAACGACGTCGGCCCGCTGATCCCGAAGGCTTCGCTGGAAAGGCTGGCCTCTTATGTGGGCAAGGCGGCGAGTTATGCAACGCTCGACGAGTTCGAGCAGTACACCCGCGTGGTGTCGGCGCCCTTCGGGCCCCTCACCGATGCGCAGTGGCGGCATCTTGCGCAAACCAATGCGAGGAAACTGGCGGATGGCCGCTGGGGTTCCATCTACGATCCGGCAATCGCGCTGGCGTTCAAGGGCCCGATCGTCGACGTTGCGTTATGGCCGTTCTGGGACATGGTGCACTGCCCGACCCTGCTGCTGCGCGGCGGTGACTCCGACCTGCTGCTGAAAACAACCGCCGACGAAATGACCCGCCGCGGACCGAAGGCGAAGCTGGCGGAGTTCGCTGGGGTGGGGCATGCGCCGATGCTGATGGGCGCCGATCAGATCAACGTTGTCCGGAAGTTCCTGCTCGGACAGCCTTGATCCACGGCCGTGATTGGTGATTGGTAATTGGTAATTGACAAAGCATTTGCAGAATCCGTGATTGCTGATTTGATCGTTCGAAAGCGGAGGCGTCTTATGGTTCGGTTCTTTACCAATCACCAATTACCAATTACCAATTACCAATCACCGGCCCATGCTGGCCGTTGACTGGGGCACCACCGGTTTCCGCGCCTACCGACTGGATGGCGACGGGCGCATTCTGGATTCGCGGTCCGCAGCCGCGGGCATTCTGTCCGTGAAAGACGGCGCTTTTGCCGCGGTTCTGGAGGAGCACGCCGGCGACTGGATAGCGACGGGTGAAGCGCCGATCGTGATGAGCGGCATGATCGGCAGCCGCCAGGGTTGGGCCGAGGTGCCGTACGCGTCCTGCCCCGCAGGACTGGAAGAGATCGCGGCAGGCCTGCGCAAAGTCGCATGGAACGGCCGCGAAGCGTGGATCGCACCGGGTTTGTCCTGCCGCGACGAATCCGGTGTTCCAGATGTGATGCGCGGCGAAGAGATGCAGATTCTCGGCGCCCTCGATCAGATGGGACCGGGCAGGCACACGGTCTGCCTCCCGGGCACGCACAGCAAGTGGGTCGAGGTGGCGGACGGCCGCATCATGAGTCTGGCCACGCACATGACCGGAGAGGCCTTCGCGGTGATGAAAGCCCACAGCATCCTCGGCCGCATGATGAAAGACGGCCCGGCGGATGCCGCCGCCTTCGAGGATGGCGTGCGCCGCTCGGGGGAGACCGGCGGCGTACTGCATCACCTGTTCGGCGTGCGGGCGCGGACGCTGTTCGGCGAACTCTCCGACGCGGCCGCGCCCTCCTATCTGTCCGGCCTGCTGATCGGCCACGAGATCCGCGCGGCCCGCAATCGCGCCAGCCACGTGCACCTGCTCGGCACCACCCAGCTCGGGGAGGCCTATCGGCAGGCCTTTGCCGTACTCGGCATCGAATCCAGCACGCTCGACCCCGATGCGGTCACCACCGGCTTGTTCCGATTGGCTGCTATGCTGAGAGCATGAATATAGAAACCTTTGGGAACTGGCTCGCACGCTGGCCCCTGATCGCCATCCTGCGTGGAATCAAGCCGGGCGAGGCCGTGGACATCGCCACCATCCTCGTCGAAACCGGTTTCTGCATCGTCGAAGTGCCGTTAAATTCCCCCGAGCCGTATGCCAGCATCGTCCGCCTGTCGAAGCGCTTCGACCACCGGGTCCTGGTCGGCGCCGGAACCGTGACCGACTGGGAACAGGTGCCGAAAGTGGCCGACGCGGGCGGCCGCATCATCGTCATGCCGCACGCCGACGAGCGCATCATCGAAGCCGCCAAGCGGCGCAATCTCTACGTCGTGCCGGGTTTCGCCACGCCCACCGAGGGTTTCCGGATGGCAAATGCAGGCGCGGACGCGTTGAAGCTGTTCCCGGCCGAAGCCAATCCTCCCAAGGTGCTGAAGGCCCTGCGCGCCGTGCTGCCCAAAGAACTCCCCATCCTGCCGGTAGGCGGCATCACGCCGGAGAACATGAAGGATTACTGGGCGGCCGGCGCCGATGGCTTCGGCCTCGGCTCCGCGCTCTACAAGCCGGGCGATGACGCAGCGAAGGTGGCGCAGAATGCGGCCGATTTTCGGATCGCGCTGCATGCGCTGCCGAAACGGTAGGGAAAATAGGGTCAGACTCGAATTCTTTTCGATCGTCATAGCCCTCGTGAAGTAAATCGAGTCTGACCCTAATTATTCTCGGCCGATTTTCGGTTCGCGCTGCATGCGCTGCCGAAACGGGGCTCGGGTCGACCTACTCTGCCCGAGTAACAGCAGGTACTCCGCGTTGGTAAACAACGGGACCGAGGGCCCCGCACTTTCATTCCCCGATATCGTTTGCGAGTAGCGCCGACCCTTCAACATCCTCCACGCTGACAAGATCGACACCGTTGCGCGCAAAGCGAATCGCGGCGAGGAGCGGCCTGTTGTCCTTTTCGTGGTCTATCGACCACTGCGCGTGGCGGGCGAGCAGGAGTAATGCGAAGGCGCGGCCGAGGGTAAGGGCGAAGCGGCGGGCACCGGCTTCCAGCGCTTCGCCTTTGGCTGCCGTGATCCATTGCTGGGCGTGCAGCAGCGCGGCCTGGGCGGTCTTTGACGTCTCGAGCAGGCGGGTATCCCGGATCGCGGACGCGAGGGTTTCGACTTCGATCTGCAACGCGGGTAACGCCTTGCCGGATTGCAGCGCACGCAGCGCATCCAGCGAGAGGACGTTGGTGGTCCCTTCCCAGATCGAAAACACCTGCGCATCCCGCAGCAGTGACGGAATGCCCGTGTCCTCGACATAGCCAGCGCCGCCGAAGCTTTCCACGATTTCCGACAGCAGCATCACCGATTGCCGCCCTGTGGTGAGTTTGGCAATCGGCGTCAGCAGGCGCAGCAGTTCTCTGCCCGCTTCATCCAGCGCACCCGTCTCGTCGCGGCCGAGCAGTTCGACCGCATAGAAGGCCAGGTGGAAGCCGGCTTCGAACTCGGCCTGCAAGCCAGCGAGCGTGTCCGCATGCAAAGGCTTGTCCGTGAGGGGGGCGCCGAAGGCGACGCGCTTGCGCGCATAGTCCCGCGCCAGCGCAAGGCCGCGGCGCATGTAGGAGACGGCGCTGACGCTGTTCCAGGTGCGCGTGACGTTGAGCATCGGCGCAATGTTGCGCACGCCTTCGGAATCGCCGGCCACCGCCCACGCCGGGGTGCCGTCGAGCGTCAGCTCCGCGGTCGGTACCTTGCGCGTGCCGAGCTTGTCCTTGAGCCGATGCACCAGGATGTGATCCAGCTTGCCCTGCGCATCGCGGGTCTCGACATAGAACAGGGCGAGGCCCTTGCCGCCAGCGGGACTGCCTTCGGGACGGCCCAGCGTGAGGGCCATTTGCGAAGTGGCCGCCGAGGTGAACCATTTGCGCCCGTAAAGGCGCCATAGATCCCCGCCCTTGCGTACCGTGTCCTTGGGTGCCGTATCCTTGGGTGCCGTGTCCTTGGGTGCCGTGTCCTTGCGTGCGATCGTTTCCGAGCGGCCGACATCGGAGCCGCCGGTGCTTTCGGTCATCCACTGGCCGCTGGTCCAGAACTTCGCCGGGTCGCGCGAAGTGAGATGCGGAACCGCGCGATCGATCAGGGCCTTGTTGCCCGAGGCGATGAGCGCACGCGCCGCGCCGTCGGTCATCGCCAGCGGGCAACTGTAAACATCGGTGGCCGGCGTAAACAGGTGCGCCAGCGCGAACTGGTGAATGCGGGAATAGCGGCCGTGCCGGCACTCATAAGCGGTGGCGACAAGGCCCTGCTCCGCCGCGATCTTTTCGGCGCGAATCCACAAGGCAGAGAGCTCGATGCGGTCGATGCGATTGCCCCACGCATCCCAGACCGTATGCACCGGCTCGTTGAGCCGGTCTGCGATCTGAAAGCGGTACAACTCCCCTCCCGCCAGCTCGCCGAGCGCCACGAGCTGCGGTTCGATTTCCGCCCGCATCGCCTCTGGCAGCACGCGCGCCAGATAAGACCGCAGCACGCGGTCCTCCGTGTATTGGTTACCTAGCTCGGGGGCGGGTTGGTTAAAGGACACGGGAGTGGCCGATGGGGAGAGAAAGCAGCCGAAAGGTTAAAGGTGAAAGGTTAAAGTAAGAGCCAAAAGCCTGAACGAAGCCATTCACTTTCACCTTTCACCTTTCACCTTTTTCCTTTTAACTTCCATCTGACATCTCACGGATATCAGATGCCCATACACAAATACTTAACTTCCAAATACTCTTCGATCCCGTACTTCGACCCTTCGCGTCCGATGCCGCTCTGCTTGACGCCGCCGAAGGGCGCGACTTCGTTGGAAATCAGGCCGGTGTTGATGCCGACCATGCCGGATTCGATGGCCTCGCCGACGCGCCAGATGCGGCCGATATCGCGCGCGTAGAAATACGCTGCCAGACCGAACTCGGTGTCGTTAGCCATGGCGATGGCTTCTTCTTCCGTCTTGAAGCGGAACAGCGGTGCCACAGGGCCGAAGGTTTCTTCCTTCGTCACCTTCATCGACGTGTTCACGCCAGTCAGCACCGTGGGCTCGAAAAACAAGCCGCCGAGTTTGTCGCGCTTGCCTCCCACCAGAACCTTTGCACCCTTCGACAATGCATCTGCGATGTGCTCTTCGACTTTCTTCAAGGCGTTCTCGTCAATCAGCGGCCCGGCATTGACGCCGGCCTCGGTGCCCGGCCCGACCTTGAGTGCCCTGACCTTATCCGCGAGCTTGGCGGCGAAAGCGTCGTACACGCTGTCCTGCACCAGGATGCGGTTGGCGCAGACGCAGGTCTGGCCGTTGTTGCGGTACTTGGAAATCATTGCGCCTTCGACCGCCGCATCGAGGTCGGCGTCGTCGAACACCAGGAACGGCGCGTTGCCGCCCAGTTCCAGCGAAACCTTCTTGATGGTGGCGGCGCTTTGCGCCATGAGTTGCGCGCCGACTTCCGTCGAACCGGTGAAGCTGATCTTGCGCACCGCGGTGTTGGAGGTAAGCTCGCCGCCGATTTCCTTCGCGCTGCCGGTGACGATATTGATCACGCCCTTGGGCACACCCGCGCGTTCGGCGAGTTCCGCCAGTGCGAAGGCCGAGTAAGGCGTCTGCGTCGCCGGCTTGATGACGACCGTACATCCCGCTGCCAGAGCGGGCGCCGCCTTACGTGTAATCATGGCCGCGGGAAAATTCCACGGCGTGATCAGCCCGCACACGCCGATCGGCTGCTTGATGACGACCAGCCGCTTGTCGGCCTGGTGCTGCGGGATCACGTCGCCATAAGTGCGCTTCGCTTCCTCGGCGAACCACTCGATGAACGACGCCGCATAAACAATCTCGCCCTTCGCCTCGGCCAGCGGCTTGCCCTGCTCCGTGGTCATCAGCAGGCCCAGATCCTCGGTATTGGCGATCATCAGATCGAACCACTTGCGCAGGATGTTCGAACGTTCCTTGGGCAGCTTCGCACGCCAGGCCGGCAGTGCCGCACTCGCTGCTTCGATGGCGCGGCGTGTTTCGGCCCCACCCATCTTCGGAATCGTGCCGATCACCGCGCCGTTGGCGGGATTGGTGACGTTGATCGTGACCTTGGAATCGGCATCCAGCCACTGGCCGTTGAGGTAGGCCTGTTGGCGGAAAAGTTTGGGGTCCTTGAGTTGCGGGCTGAATTTGGCGTCGGTGGGAGCGTTCATGGGAGAGGTCCTCGAAATGACGTGAATGCCGTGAATGTCGTGAATGCAGTGAATGTCGTGAATATCGTGAATGTCGTTGTTAGAGCGAGGGGGCGCCTACTGCTCAATCCTGGCGTCGAACGGACTTCGCAAGACCCCGTAGCATCTGATTAACTCGAATCGCCGTGTCCTGAAGGCGCTTCAGCGATTCGACGGATGTCAGATTGACACGCATCGCGATCTCAAGTTGCGTGTCCAGTTCACTTACCGATCCGAGCGCGATATGCAGGAACTGGACAAATTCCTTATCGCCTTGACGTGCGGCGCCTTCGGCGATATTGCTTGCTATCGAGTTCGCGGACCGGCGCATTTGAGTAATCATTCCATATTGCTCGTCTTTGGGGAATGTCCTGGTTACTTCATAGACATCAGAAGCCAGATCTATTGCCAGCCGCCAGACATCAAGATCCTTATGAGATTTCATGTCCGCGCCCTGCCGGAGCTATACGACATTCACGGCATTCACGACATTCACGACATTCACGATCCTGGTACTTTCCTCAGAAAGTACCAGGATAGGCCCCTCCGTCAATCAAAAAATTCATCCCCGTTATATATCCCGCCTGCCTGCTGCACAGGTAGGCGCAGGCATCGCCGAACTCGTCCGGGGTTCCGAATCTTCCGGCGGGGACGGTCTTCATGCGCGCGGCGTGCACTTCATCGAAAGGCTTGTTTTGCATTTTGGCCGCAGCAACGCTGCTGCTCTTGAGGCGGTCGGTGTCGAACATGCCGGGCAGCAGGTTGTTGATGGTGACGTTATGGGCGACGGTCTTGCGGGCGATGCCCGCGACGAAACCGGTGAGCCCCGAGCGGGCGCCGTTGGACAGGCCGAGGATGTCGATCGGCGCCTTCACCGCGCTGGAGGTGATGTTGACGATGCGGCCGAATTTGCGTTCGATCATCTTGTCCAATGTGGCCTTGATGAGCTCGATGGGCGTGAGCATGTTCGCTTCGAGTGCCGCAATCCACATCTCGTGCGTAAATTCGCGCCAGTCACCGGGCGGCGGGCCGCCGGCATTGTTGATGAGGATGTCGGGGTTCGGGCAGGCAGCGAGCGCCTCCTTGCGGCCAGCTTCGGTGGTGATGTCGGTAACAACCACGTTGACCTTGACGCCGGTTGCCTTGCGGATTTCGTCGGCGGTGGCTTCGAGCGCTTCCTTGCCGCGGGCGAGGATGGTTACATTGACCCCTTCGCGGGCCAGCGAGAACGCGCAGCCCTTGCCCAGTCCCTTGCTCGCCGCGCAGACCAGCGCAGATTTTCCTTTGATGCCCAGATCCATGGCCTCTTTCCTCTTTAATATTTATGGGTTTTATCACGTGGCAGCCGGGACGGCCTTCAGCCTTTAATGCTGAAGCAAGCGCCGGGGATTTGCAAACAGCGTGTTTATGCAAAATACACGCCGATGTCCAAGCTATAATTCGCGGCAAAAGCACCCGACAACAATGCCTCCGATCCCGATTCACCGGCTCTTCGTTCCGCTGCTTGCCTGCTCCGTCATGGTGGCGGGCTGCGCCGCCGGCCCCAATCCCCGCGATCCCTACGAGTCCTTCAACCGCAAGGTCTACTCCTTCAACGATGGCGTGGACAAGGCGGTGCTCAAACCGGCAGCCAAGGGCTATATCGCGGTTGTCCCCGCCTTTGCACGCCGGGGCGTGACCAACTTCTTCAACAACCTCGGCATGCTGGTCACGACTTTCAATGACGCGCTGCAGCTGAAGGGAACCAAGGTTCCGGTGGATTTCGCGCGCTTCACCACCAACATCGTGTTCGGCCTTGGCGGCCTGATCGACGTGGCCAGTGAACTGAAAATCGAAAACCGCAATGAAGATTTCGGACAGACGCTGGGCTATTGGGGCACGAAAAGCGGGCCCTACGTGGTGCTGCCCTTTTTCGGACCCAGTTCGCTGCGCGACGGTACCGGAATTGCCGTTGACTTCGTGGTCAGTCCGTTCGTATATGTAACAGAGGATGAGGCCGCGGTACGCTGGGGCCTGTTTGGTCTGGACCTCATCGATTCCCGCGCCAATCTGCTGTCAGCGGAAAAGTTTCTCGACCAGGCCGCCCTCGACCGCTACAGTTTCCTGCGCGACAGCTATCTGCAGCGCCGGGAATACCTCATCCATGACGGCCATCCGCCAACAAGCGGCGAAAGCCGCCAGAAAAGCCTGAGGGAACTCGAGGAAGAAGACTTGCTCGATGCGCCGGCGCCAGAGCAGGTGCCGCTGCGCACGGTGCCAAGGACGCTCAAGCCCTGAAGGCAGTCAGAGACTGCCGGAAGGGCCGTGAATGCCGTGAATGCCGTGAATATCGTGAATATCGTGAATATCGTGAATGCCGTAACTGCTTAGTGATCTAGAGCCTTTGAGGCGTTCACGACATTCATGGCCCTTACGGCATTCACGGCATTCACGATATTCACGGCCCTTCCGACATTCACGGCTTTTTACGAGCGAGGAAAAACAAAGTCAAGCGGCCTCTCGACAAACCTCCGCAACAACCTTGCGCCGAGCACTCCCAGTTCCCGGGCCCCCAGGTCGTAGGCACGCGAAGCGGTATACAGGGACAGCAGGAAGCTCACGCTCAGGTTGAGCACGAACATCGTGGCCACACCGGCCAGGGCCCACAAGAACCAGCCGCCGGTGAACCAGTCGTCCAGTCCGCTGGCGCCAAACGCCAGCATGCCCGAGGACAGCGTGACGTGGCGCACGTCGATGGGCAGCCCGAGGAACACGCCGAAGACGGGTGCGAGGCCCAGCAGGAATCCGAGCGAGATGTTGGTCCCCCAGGCGGCCATGTTGCGGGAGACCACCCCTGCCGCGCGCACCATGCGCCGGCGTCCGAGGCGCGCGCCCAGCCGATGGTCGGCGATTGCCTGCGGCAGCCGGTGATAGACCGCCCAGTTGTCGAGCCAGCCGCCGATCATCGCCGCCAGCCACAGGATCACGCCTGTCAGCGCCGCATAGAACACCGTCCCGCTGTTCACCGGGCTCAGCATTTCGAACACGTGCTGTGCCTCTTCCGTGCCCAGGTAGCTGCGCCCCAGCATCAGGCTCCACAGGGTGCTGAAGGCAAAGGCGCCGAGAAACACGAAAACCACGTTGGCGGTTGCCGCCGCGACCTGCGAGCGCACGATCTGCACCGTGAACTCGACCACGCTGTCGAACCGGGCGGTGCGGTCCCGGTTGCGCAGCAGGGCGGCCAGCGCCGCCGCTGTCATCGCCGGCTGCTTGGTGGCGAGCACCAGATGGAAGTGATGCAGGAGCATGAAGCTCACCGCATAGTTGAGTCCGGCGAGCAGTCCCTCAAGGAAGAGTGGCAGGCCGGCATGGGCGACTTTGAGCTTGGCCGCCGCGGTCAGCACCGTGAGCAGGCCCCCGCCCGCGGCCGCGATCCAGATCATGCGGTACTCGCTCCTGCTGCGGGCGACGTAGTGCTCCCCGGTCTTCCCCGAGCGCTCGACGATCTTGCGCTGGAGCAGTTTCATGTTGATGTGCAGCAGGTGCCGGATGCTGCGGTCCTTGTGCGCGGCTTCGACCAGCTCCACCAACAGGCGATGGATGGCCTCTCCGCGTTCGGGCGAAGATGGCGCAAGGACGACTTCCAGCATGGACTCCATGCGCCTCAGGCAGCGGTCCAGCACCTCGAGCCCGTACACGATATTCACGCTCACCCCGTCGGAATCGAGGCGTCGCGTAATTTCGGCAATTTCCGCACGAACATCGGCCGCCGATTCGCGCCAGCCGGTCACGCTTTGCGCCAGATCGGCGCCTTCCCGCCATGTATCCATCAGACTGTGGCTGGCGCGGGCCAGGCGATGGAACGGCGAACGGGTCACCGGCGCGGGATGGCTGCGCGCCCGCAACTTGCCGGACAAGCCTTGAGCCTCGACGCGCACTGCCAGCAGGCGAAATCCGTCGGCAAACGCCGCCTGCAACGGCGCCCAGGTTTCGGGGCGTCCCGGTGGCGCGAACAGGACGGTCAGGCGGTGGAAAAAATCCGCGGGCAGGCTGCCCAGGCGCTCGACGGAACCGGCGGTCGCATACAGGCGGGTCACCAGCCGCGACAGGTCGTGCTCATCGGTGGGCTGCGGGAGCAGACGCGCAATCAGCCGGTCCGACAGCTCGGCGAGGAAGCCGCGATCGCTCGGGATGCCGGTTTCCCCGAACAGCTTGACTCCCTCGGTTTCAGTCAGGATTTCGGCAAAAGTGTCCTGCACCCGGGCGCTCACCGCGGGGACGCCTTCCATCACTTGCACGAGCATCTGCAGGCGGCTGCGGTCCGGGGTGCCATCCACATCCAGGCCGGTGGTCTGCCTGCTCCATTCGATCATCGCAACCAGCGCATCGAGACGGCTCGTCAGCATTTCCGCACTGGCAATCGCATCGAAATGCGCGGCCAGGTCCCCGATGGCCTGTGCATGACGCAGCTCGGGCGGAAAGAAAATCAGGATGCGGTCCCGGAGCGATGAAGTCGCGAGGGCCGACGGTGTGGGAACGGGGGTGGCGCTGTTGGGCATCGATTGGTGATTGGTGATTGGTGAATAGTGAATGGTAATTGGTAACTGGTGATTGGGGGATTGGTGAATGGCTTAGAAGCAGTTCTGCAGGACTAATTACCAGTCACCAATTACCAATCACTAATCACTAATCACGCGCTGCTGGCGGATCAGGTATCCGAGATCCTCCAGCAGCGATGAATTTTCTTGTTCCTGAAATCCAGCGGCACGGTCTGCGCGGAGATGTCGGACAGGCGCAGGCCGGACAACGCGCCGGCATCGAGGCGAAAGCTGCGCAGGTTGGTCGAGAACAGCAGTTCGCCCTGCGGTGAAAGCAGCGCCGCGCACGCGAGGATGAGATCCACGTGATCTCGCTGCACGTCCAGCACGCCCTGCATGCGCTTCGAGTTGGAGAAACTCGGCGGGTCCAGAACGATCAGGTCATAGCGCTGCTTCGCGCGCGCTTCGTCTTCGAGGAAGCGGCGCACGTCGGCCTGTACCAGCCGGTGGCGCCCGGATTCGAGGCCATTGAGTTCAAAATTGCGCCGTGCCCAGTCCAGGTAAGTCTTCGACAGGTCCACGCTCACGGTTTCCTTCGCCCCGCCCGCGGCGGCGTAAATACTGAAGCTCGCCGTATAGCAAAACAGGTTGAGGAAGCGCCCGCCCGCCGCCATCTGCCCGGCCATCGCACGGGTCTGGCGGTGATCGAGGAACAGGCCCGTATCGAGGTAGTCGGTCAAGTTGACGATGAAGCGATGGCCGCCTTCGGAAACGGTGAAATCCTCCGCGCTGGTATCCACTTTCCGGTACTGGACATCCGGGCTCTGTCCGTGACGCTCCTTCAGGGACACCAGCCGCAACGAAATCCCGGTCGCCTCCGCCGCCGCAGAATGCATGGCCTTGCGCCATTCCCGCTGCGCCGGCCCGTCTTCGGTAACCCGGCTGTACTCCTGCAAATGGGCGCGATCTCCATAGATATCCAGCACCAGCGGCAGTTCCGGGATATCCCGATCGTAGATACGAAAGCATTCGATCCCGGACTTCCGTGCCCATTTTTTTAAGTGGCGGAAGTTCTTACCGGCCCGGTTGGCGAACATTTCAGCTTGCTGGACAATGTCTTGCATGAGGATTCGGTGAAAGTGTCTTTTCCATCCAACACTGCCGCGAGAAAGACACAATGAGGCGGGCGAAAGCGTCTAGTATTTGAGGCGTAAAAACATCGGCCTCGCATCATGCCTACCAACCGCTCCCGCCTCAAGGCTATCGCCCTGGCCGCACTGATGGGTGCCGGCGGTGTCTGCGCGCAAGACGATCCGTGGTACAGCGGCATCCGATCGGATTGGGGCCGCGGCAACGGCTCCCTCGGTTTTCGCGGCTCCCTGCCCGGTGAATACTCCAGAAGCGGCGTCAGTCCCGACAAGCTCGAGGCCCACGAACAGTTTGGCGGTTACCGCTTCACCAATACCCTTTCGATTGAAGGCACGCAGACCAGCTACGGCCTGAACGGCCCCGCCTGCGGCGGCGATACGCTGGCCGGCGATGCCTACCGGTCGTGTTACGGGTCAGCCTGGAGCCTTGCCGGCATCGCCATCCTGCCCTTCGATTCCGGATTGTCCCTCTACGGCAGGCTTGGCCTGCACTATCGGCAGAAGAACGGGCTGGAAGAAAGCGCGCCTGCAGCCCGCCGCGGCCTGGACGATTTGGGCAGCGTTCTCGGCGTGGGCGTCAGTTATGAACTCTCGAGGGCTGTGACCTTCCACGCGGAATCCGAGCGCTATTCCGACCTTTTCAGCGGCACGGGACCGGGCGCGAACCTCGGACTGGATGCGTCCGTTCATTCGATCGGACTCTCAATAAAATTCTGAGCGGGGCTCAGAATTTGAGCTCCGAGGTGAAAGCCGAAAGGTGAAAGTGGAAGAGCCTTGTACTCTTCGATTCTCACTTTTACCTTTTACCTTTTACCTTTCCCCTTTTCCCTTTCCCCTTTTCCCTTTTCCCTGATTTACCTCACGACTTTTTGGTCGTGAGGTAAATCCCCCCGAAAATCAGCGCCGCCCCCGCGTAGTGATACCCGTAGAGCCGCTCGTCGAGGAATATCACCGACAGCAGCGCGCCGAACACGGGCATGAGGTGCACGAACAATCCGGCCTTGTTCGCACCGACCTGGGCCACGCCGCGATTCCAGAACAGGTAGGCCACGATCGACGGGATCGTGCCGTAATAAGCCAGCGCGGCGGCCGTCGACAGGTTGAGCGCAATACCGCCGCGCTGAGAAAACTCCCAGAGATAGAACGGCAGCAGGAACGGCAGGCTGAGCAGCAGCATGGCCGCAAGGAAACCCATGGCTGAAAGTTCGGGCGGGCGCCGCCGCAGCACGATGGTATAAACCGCCCACAACAGCATGGCGGTGATCAGCCAGAGGTCGCCCGGATTGAAATGAAATGCTGCCAGTGCGGCGGGATCGCCGCGCGCGACGATCGCAAGCACGCCGATCAGCGACAGGGCAACTCCCGCCCCCTGAACAAGGGAAATGCGCTCGCGCATCAGAACCCAGGAGAGCAGGATGATGAAAATCGGCGACAGTGAATTGAACAGCACCCCGTTGGTCGCGGCGGTGTACTGCAGCCCGACGTAGATCAGCGTATTGAACGCGATCGCGCCGAGGCATCCCAGCATGCTGAGCGTAAACCAGTTGGCGCGCACCACGTGCCAGTTGCGCTTGAGTTCCGGCGCCGTGAACGGCAGCAGGATCAGCAACGCGATGGTCCAGCGCCAGAATCCCATGGCCACCGGCGGCATTTCGTTGCGCATCGCCCGCCCGATCACCCAGTTGGCGGCCCAGAACAATGCCGTCAAGGAAAGCAGCAAGTAGGGGGATTTGAGGCAGCGGAAAGGTTTTGAGTCGAGGGGCATTATTTTTGTGTGGGTGGTGCTGCGGAAAAACAGGTGAAAGGTTAAAGGTGAAAGGTGAAAGTAAAGGCAATAAATCTCTAAAATCGGACAGCAGCGCAAGAACCATTGAAGATCGGCGAAGCTGCGCTTGCCCTTCACTTTTACCTTTCACCTTTCACCTTCGACGCTCGTCAGTTCAGGCGCGCAGTTAACTTCCGCAACTCGATCAACCTTTGCCTGATGTCGTCCATGTCTTCCGCGGCCGGGGTGCGCTGCAGGTATTGCTCGAAATCCGTCAGGGCTGCGCGAGAGCATTCGAGTTCCTGGTAGACCATGCCACGATCGCGCAGCTCGAAGGCCTGGTCGGGCGCGGCGGCAACGATCCAGTCCATGATCACCAGCGCCTTGTCGAAGCCCTGTTCGCGCAGGTAGATCGCCTTCAGGTTGCGCAGCATGCGCAGGATGATGTCCTTCTTGCCGGCCGCCACCAGCAGGCTGGCGATGATGGCCCGCGACACTTCGCCGCCCTGCACTTCGCGCAGGCGTTTCTGCAGGTCGACGAGGCCGAGCGAGACGCCCCCCGAATACGGATCGAGCACGACCATGCCTTTTGAGACGGCGCACTTGACGAGGAAATGGCCGGGGAAACTTACGCCCTGCAACGGCAGGCCGATGCGTCGCCCCACTTCCATGTAGAGGACCGACAGGGTGATCGGAATGCCCACCCGCCGTTCCAGCACGTCGTGCAGAAAGCTGTTGCGCGGATCGTAGAAGTCCTCGGTATTGGGCGCGAAGCCGAGGTCGCCGAACAGGTACTGGTTCAGCGCGGCGATGCGCTGTGAAACCGTGGCATCAGCCGGAATGCGGGAACCGAGCGTCGTGCCCAGTTCGTCTATGCGGGCGAGATAAAGCGGAATATCGAGGCCGGGGCAGGCATGGGTCGCAACCAGAAGCGCGGCTTGGGCGAGGTTGATGTCGTCCTCGTTGCCGGAAACGATTTCCCGCAGGCTTTGCTCCATCATTTCCAGGAGTCTCGTGAATGTAAAAAAACCCGCGACGACTCGTGAATGCCGTAAATATCGTGAATGCCGTAAATATCGTGAATGCCGTGAATATCGTGAATGTCGTGAATGCCGTAAAAGGCTTAACGCTTTAGAGCTCCAGATCGATATTCACGATATTCACGATATTCACGCCATTTACGGCATTTACGGCATTTACGGCCTTTTCTAGACGTCCTGTTTCTCCGGAACCGGCGGGAGGAACAAGGCGGCAACCTGTTTTTTGGGTCCTCGTCCCTGCTGCTGTGGCTGGGCTGACTCTGCGGCCGTGGTCGTTGCGGCAGACGGGGTGTAAGGCGAGGAGAAAAGCGGGTCGGCGGGCGGGCGTGACCTGGCACCACTACCGGATCCCGACCGCTCCTGACCCGTCGCATCGGCGGGACCCCTGCCGGGGCTACGCGCGGGCGGGCCGGAACGTTGGCGGCTTTCCGGACGGTCGCGGCCCTCGCGGCCACGTCCTTCACGCGGCTTCTCGCGATCGCGCCGCGATTCTTCAGAGCTGCGCGGCCCCCGCTCAAACTCGCCGGCGGCGTGAACGGGCAACTTGATCTTCAGGAGGTTCTCGATGGCGCCGAGCTTCTCCGTTTCATCATCCGACACCAGCGAGATGGCTTCGCCGAGCATGCCGGCGCGGCCGGTGCGGCCGATGCGGTGCACGTAATCTTCCGGCGAACCGGGCAGATCGAAATTCACGACGAAGGGCAGTTGCTCGATGTCGAGGCCGCGGGCCGCGACATCGGTGGCCACCAGCACGCGGATCTTGCCTTCCTTGAACGCGGCCAGCGCCAGCGTGCGTTCGCCCTGGGTGCGGTCGCTGTGGATCGCGGTAGCTTCGACCTTGTCCTTGTCGAGACGGTAAGCGAGGCGATTGGCGCCGATCTTGGTATTGCAGAACACCAGCACCTGGCGCATGTCGCGCGAACGGATCAGGTGGGTGAGCAGGTCGCGCTTGGCAGTACTTTCGACCTTGTAGACGAGGTGGGTGACGGTTTCCACCGCCGAATTGCGCCGGGCGACTTCGACGTTGACCGGGTTGACGAGCAGTTGCTTGGCAAGGCCGCGGATCTCGTCCGAATACGTGGCGGAGAACAGCAGGCTCTGGCGCTTGGCCGGCAGCGTCGCCAGGATGCGCTTGATGTCCGGCAGGAAGCCCATGTCCAGCATCCGGTCCGCTTCATCGAGTACCAGGAATTGCACTTGCGAAAGATTCACGGTTTTCTGCTGCAGGTGATCGAGCAGGCGCCCGGGAGTCGCCACCAGGATCTCGACACCGGCGCGCAACTCGGCGATTTGCGGATCGATATGCACGCCACCGTACACCACGGCCGAACGCACAGCGAGATGCTTGCTGTACGTCTTGACGCTTTCCTGCACCTGCGCGGCAAGTTCACGAGTCGGGGTAAGGATCAGCGCACGCACCGGATGGCGGGCCGGGGAAACGCTCGTATTGGCGAATTCCTTCAGCTTATGCAACATCGGCAATGTGAAGCTGGCGGTCTTGCCGGTGCCGGTCTGGGCAGCGGCCATGACGTCCTGGCCAAGCAGAATGGGGGGGATGGCTTTCGCCTGGACCGGCGTGGGCTCGGTATAGCCCTGGTCCTCGATGGCCTTTAACAACTCCGGGGCAAGCCCCAGATCGGAAAACGACATTACTTATCTACTCCTGCAATACCGGGTGATTTTGGACTCGCCGCGGCTTGCGGTTACTGGCGATTTGGCCCTCGCCCGAAGGGAGTCGGGACCGGGGCGCGCCGGGACGTTGACGAGGCCGCATGCTACTCCATAACGTATGAATCCGAAAGGCCTTTTTCAGGGCCGGAAGGGCCGGAAGAGCCGTGAATGCCGTGAATATCGTGAATGCCGTGAATATCGATCTAGAGCTCTGGAGCTCTTACGACATTCACGGCATTTACGATATTCACGATATTCACGGTATTCACGACATTCACGGCGTTTTCCCATCCACCCACTCGTTGACGACCCGGTAGCCCACTGCCAGCAGGGTCGGGCCGAGGAATACGCCAATGAAGCCGAAGGTGATCACGCCGCCCAGGACGCCGAGGAATACGAGAATGAAGGGCAGGCTGCTGCCGCGGCTGATGAGCATGGGCTTGAGGACGTTGTCGATCAGGCCGATGAACAGCACGCCCCACAGGATCAGGAAGATCGCCCAGCCGGTCGAGCCCTGGTAAAACAGCCAGATTGCGGCCGGCCCCCAGATCAGCGGCGGACCGACCGGCGTCACGGACATGAAAAAAGTTGCCAGTCCCAGCAGCAGGGCGCCGGGCACGCCCGCCATGAGAAAACCGATGGCCGCCAGCGTGCCCTGCGCCAAGGCGGTGCCCATGATGCCGTACACGACGCCGATTACCGTGTGGCCGGTGACGTCGAGCAGATGCTTGCCGCGCGGCCCCCCGACACGGACGACGGCCCGCTGGACCTTATCGGCCGCCTTTTCGCCGGTGCGATAAAGGAAAAACGCGACGAGCACGGCGAGGGTCAGTTGCACCAGCCCGTTGATCAGGGCGCCGCCTGCCGCGAGGAACGCGGTCCGCGCCGGCGGGATCAATCCCTCGAGTTCCTGGTACAGCCGGCTGCCGTCGTGCGCCACGTTTTTCCAGTATTCCGCCAGCCACGGGCCGACCACCGGCAGGCCTGTCACCCAGCGCGGCAGATTGGGCAGCCCGCCTTCGAACACCCCCTTCAGCGCTTCTCCCAGTTCGGCCGCGTTGTCCGCCAGGCTCAGCGCCACGATGATCAGGGGCGCCAGCAGAATGAAGGAGGCGCCCAGCGTCATCAGTGCCGCGGCGATCGTATTCCTGCCGCGCATTTTGTTGCGCAGGCGCATGTTCAGCGGCCACGTGGCAAAGGCCAGGCTCACGCCCAGCAGCAACGCCGTGACGAATGGCTCCAGCACGGCCAGGCAGCCGATGAACAGGATCGCAATGATGGCTATGCCGAGCATCGGGTCAATGCGTTGGGTTTGGGGCATGGGACGAAGTTCAGGCAGGGGATTGGTATTCAGTGTAGGACAACGGGATCAGCGAAAAGATGCCGTGCGGGGGGACTGGGTTCGAGGTTCGAGGGCCGAGGTTCGAGGGCCGAGGTTCGAGGGC
>JBKJUC010000224.1:0-6782 GCA_046590325.1 Burkholderiales bacterium
GCCCCGGAATGCTGGCCTGATGCCATTCATCGGTCGCACCGATCACCGGCACCAGCACCAGCGGAATCCATAGCCATCGGCGGCCGACGCCATGCGCCAACAGCAAAGCCATGCTGCCGTAGTAGAGGAAATGCGCGGCCTTGTCCCAGGGTGCCGGCAGGAGAATTCCGGCGCCCGCGTCCGCACGAAGGAAAATCATCGCGGCCATGAAAAAGGCGGCTGCGATGCAGCCGCCGCGGATCAAGCGGTTTGTTGTCATTGCGGAGCGCCTGTTTGTCCTGTTGTCGTGGTCCTGCCCGGCTGCCTTTATCCCTTACGCGTTCAATCGCGCCGCTTTCACCCCTGCCGTCCGCGCCCTGAGTTCAAGCGTTTGTGTTGCTCCCGTTCGGGACGGTCAATGCCATCAGCTTTCCCCCTTTCCCCGCCTGCTTTCTGCCTTGTCGAAAACGTCGCTCAGGCGGCCTGCTTCAAACGACGCACGTTAGGGTGAGGGCGTCGCTCGGCTTGCCAAAGGTCGTAGTCCATCTGCATTCGAAGCCACGATTCCGGCGAGTGGCCCAGCCACTTGCCCAAGCGCACGGCCATGTCGGGAGAAATGCCGGCCCGGCCATTGAGAATGCGAGACAACGCGGCCCGGGTTACCCCGAGTTGCCCTGCCGCTTCTGTCACCGTGATCTGCGTTCCATCGAATACGCCATCCCGGAGCACCTCTCCCGGATGCGGAGGATTGAACATTCGCCCCATAGCACTTCTCCTAGTGATAATCCTGATAGTCGACCAAGGTCGCATCCTCGCCTTCGAAGGTGAAGGTCAGGCGCCAGTTTCCGTTCACCCAAACTGCCCAATGGCCCGCAAGATCCCCCTTCAGGGCGTGAAGCCTCCAGTTCGGGAAGTTCATATCCTGGGGTGATCCAGACCAGTTGAGACGCTCCAACTGAAGCCGCAGACGTTTCGCGTGCTGCGGCTGTATCCCGGCTTTGGAACCCGTAAGAAAAAAGCGCTCGATACCCTTGTGAACGAATCGCTTGATCATGGGCCATTGTATAGCGTAGCTATACACACCTCAAGCGCTCGGTCTTATCTTGGTACGCAGGTAACCGGGGGTCAGGCCTTGCCTTTTGCCCCGCCCACTCGTTTGCCAGGATCATGCAAGAGGGAGGCAAAAGGCAAGGCCTGACCCCCGCGACTACCCCCGCGACTACTCGGGATTTACTTACCGGGAGTCGGCCCTCGAACCTTTCCCCTTTCAGCTTTCCCCCTTTCCCCGCCTGCTTTCTGCCTTGTCGAAAACGTCGCTCAGGCGGCCCGCTTCAAACGACGGCCTTCATGTCACGGCGCTTTGACGAGCTTTGCGATGTTCAACATCACCGTAAGCGGCTCGATGGGCGACTCGATGAAACCGTGATGCAGATAGAATTTTTTGGCGTTTTCATCGATCGCATGGCATAGCAAGGCCCGGATGCCTATTTCTTCCCCGGCGAGCCTTGCAGTGCGCAAGACCGCGTCCTTCAGCAATCCCGCGCCGACGCCTTGCCCGGCCCAGTCACTGTGCACCGCCAAACGCCCGAGGACCGCCACCGGAATGGGCTCCGGCATATTGCGTCGAACATTCCCGGGAACCATTTCATGCAGCACCGCCCCCGCGGAAAGCGCGTAGTAGCCCACGACCTCGTTGCCCGTACAGACGACGAAGGTGCGCGAAGCGGCTTCCAGTTGGTTTTTCCGGGCGCGCTGCTTGAGCCAGAACTCGAGTTCGGGCTTGCCGCAGCGAAAAGAATCGAGCCGATGCGCCTGCGCGAGGGACACCGGCCCGGAGATTGCGGCGGATTTCCTTACCGCTCCCAAGGCGCCCGTTTGACCAACAGCCGGCTCAAAGCCTTGTTGGTTTTTACCGGGGCATCCAGGATCCTGGCGAACCGCTCGAAGCGCTTGGCGTCGAGCGCGAACACGGTCCGGTCGAGCAGCACCTGCTGGGCCTTTTCATAAGCCGCCTCCAGCATGAAGTCGGTTCGGCTCTTGCCCTGCACCTGTGCCGCCTGGTCGATGAGCGCCCGCTGCGAGGAGGGCGCACGCAGATTGATGATGGTCTCACGAGGAGTGGAATCAGCAGCCACGATTGGTTCCTTCCGGGGTGTCATTGGTCCGCGGCGACAGATAGCCGCACCGGCAAAAGTTGATTTGCAACCAGGAACAAGTATTCGCTGCCGTGTAGACATTGTCAATACAGCAGCGGCCGCCGCCCGTCACGAGGTTAACCGGGGGTCAGCCTGACCCCCGCGACCTGCGTTGATGAGTTAACCGGGCACCCTTGCGGCGATTCAGCAAAGTCGGGCACCTGCCCTGCTTTCCCCTTTCCCTTTCCCTTTCCCTTTCCTCTTTCCTCTCGTCTCTCGTCTCTCAGTTGACGAACGGATTGCTGATCCGGAGCCCTTCGATTCGTTGACCGTCCTGCCAGCCTTCCGAGTACAGGATTTTGCAACCGGCCAACAACGCGGCGGCGATAATCATCGAATCGTAGATTGAAAATCCGTACCGCTGAGCCAGTTCCAGCCCTCGTAAATGCGTTTCGAACGTGACGGGCTCGATTCCGCAAACCTGCCGGATTGGGTCGAGGCATTCCTGAATCTCCGGAATCCTCATTCCCAGCTTCCGGGAAGCCACTGAAGCAAACTCATTCAGAACCTGGATGCTGATGACGCCGCCATCCGCAACCAGCTGCTCCGCCCGCTGCGCCTTGTCTGTATCCGCGGAAAGCAGATAGAGCAGGCAATGGGTATCGAAGAATGCCTTACCGGCCACGCTCATGAGCGTCCAGGCGATCAAACCGGAAATCGGCGGGCAGGCGGCCACGGAATTTGCGCAAACGCGCCAGCAGATCGCGCGGCGCGGGTTTCTTCCTTACTTCCAGCAAATGCGAGCCGACCACGTCGATCTCGACATCGTCCCCCTCTTTCAAGCCGAGGATTTCGACCACCGCCGCCGGCAAACGCACCGCAAGGCTGTTACCCCATTTCGCGACCAGCATAGAACCATCCCCCCGGAAAGATATACATGGAAATATAGGTCGTCACAAACTTTGTGAACGGCCAGGCAAAAGGCAAGGCCTAACCCCAGCGGAATTTACGTGCCTCTAGCCGCATACGCGTGACGGTCGTGACGATCGGAAAGACTAGCGACATACGGCGCACCAACAGGCAGTAACGGAGCGGTTGAGCATCAAACGCGAGAATGGGCGACAATTAGCTTACTTGTAAACTGAGGTATACCCATGGAACTGACTGCCATACTTACGCCTGCCGAAGAAGGCGGCTATGTCGCACTGAACCCGGAAACGGGCACCACGACCCAAGGGGAAACGGTCGAAGACGCGGTCGCGAATCTCAAAGAAGCGACTGCACTTTATCTTTCCGAATTTCCGCTGCCCTCGCCCGGGCATCCTGTAATCACGATGTTTAGTATCCCGGCGAATGCCTAAACTGCCCAGGACATCCGGGGCGGCAATTGTCAAAGCACTTGAGCGTCTCGGTTTCGTGAAGGTTCGCCAATCCGGAAGCCATGTCATCATGCGACGCGGGGCGAAAGGGTGTGTGGTTCCTATGCACGGCGAGGTCAAGGTCGGTACTCTTGCAGGGTTGTTGCGCCAGGCTGAAGTCTCGCCAGAAGAATTTATCGACGTGGCGTAACAATAATCGCCCGGCCCTCGGCCCCGCGCTTCCTTGTCCCTTCTTCCCTCGTCCCTCTTCCTCTTCCCCTAGCCCCTATCTCCTAGCCCCTTTTCTCTTTTCTCTCGTCTCTCGTCGTTTCGTCGCCCACCAATAAGCGGCGACGAACGCCACCGTGCCGACCTCGTCCGCCAGCCAGTCGAAGATCGACGAATCGCGCCCCGGAATCCCGGCCTGGTGCCATTCGTCCGCCGCGCCGATCACCGGCACCAGCACCAGCGGGATCCACAGCCAGCGGCGGCCGACGCCATGCGCCAGCAGCAACGCCATGGTGCCGTAGTAGAGGAAATGCGCCGCCTTGTCCCAGGGCGCGGGCAACAGGAGTCCAGCGCCAGCATCCGCACGCAGAAAAATCGCCGCGGCCATAAAAAAAGCGGCTGCAATGCAACCGCCGCGGATCCATTTAGTATTCATTTCTCAGCCTTGCCTCTACAGGATGCGGGAGCATCGCATATAAATTCACGCAGCGTTCCCGGGTGGGCTGACAGTGGAATCGGCCTTATGCAAAAAAAAGGCAGCTGCAATGCAGCCGCCTTTCCTGTGACGCGGTCTATTGCGGGTTTTTAAAGATCCTAATAGACGTTCTTCCCCATGAAGCCGCGCACGATGGTCAGAGCAATGATCTTCAGGTCCAGCCACACGGACCACATCCGCACATATTCCAGGTCGTAATCCAGCCTGCGGCGCATTTTCTCCAGGGTATCCGTCTCGCCCCGCCAGCCGTTGATCTGTGCCCAGCCGGTGACGCCGGGCTTCACCTTATGGCGCAGCATGTAGCCGTGAATCAGGCGACGATACTGCTCGTTGTGGGCCACGGCGTGCGGGCGCGGCCCGACGATCGACATATCGCCGGCCAGCACATTGAAGAACTGGGGCAGTTCGTCCAGCGAGGTCCGGCGCAGGAAGCGGCCAAACGGCGTTACCCGGTGATCGCCTCGCGTAGCCTGCGGCACATGCATGCCGTCTTCCTGCACGCGCATGGTCCGGAACTTCCAGACCTCGACGACCTTGCCGTTCAAACCGTAGCGGCGCTGCTTGAACAGCACCGGCCCGCGCGAAGTCGCTATCACACCGACTCCGATGGCCAGCATGGGTATGGCGATAAGCGCCAGAATCAGGATGCTCAGCACCACGTCTTCCGTCCGCTTCAGCCAGCCGTCGACGCCATAAAACGGGCTCTCGAATACGCTGACCACGGGCACGCCGTTAAGACTCATCCAGCGTGAGTTCATGAGATCCGAAATGAACAGATCCGGGACGAAATAAACCGAGGCCGTGGTATCGGCAAGCTGGTTGACCAGATCGACAATGCGCTTCTCCGCCTTCATCGGCAGGGCGATGTAGACATAATCGATCTTGCCGGCCCGGCAGTCCTCCACCAGGGTCTGCAGATTTCCTCTTACGGGCGTCGAATTGCCGGCATTCGCCAATCTGTCGCCGGAGCGGTCGTCATAGGTACCGACTAGCCGCATGCCCATCCACTCCTCGCCCTCGACGGCGCTCAGGATGCGTCCGGTCAGTTCGGTTACGCCGGCGATGGCAATAGTTCGAGAGTTGAATCCCTTTTCCCGGAAAACGTACAGGGCCGTTCGCAACACCGTGCGCTCAAGCATCAACACCAGGGGCACGAGCAGTGCCCACCCAACCATCATCACCCGTGAATACTGGATCGTGGTCTTGGTGGCAAAAGCAAAAAATACCAGGGAAAAGACCACCGCCGTCCAGACCAGCGTGACCCGAATGGCCTCATCGCGGAGATGCACGGTGCGCCAGGAGCCATAGAGTCCGCGAGACTCGGCGAAAACCAGGAAAAGGATGACGGCCCATGCACTGGCGAGTTGGTGCGAATGGTCGAAGTTCACCCCATACAGCCAGCCGGCGAAATACAGACAGCCAACGACGATCAAGGCGTCCAGGACGCGGTGCAGAAGGCCCAGGGCGGAACCGTACTGTCGAATCAATCCGTGGGACGTCATTTTTCGCTCTTTGCCATCAGGCCGGGTTCACCAACTGCCGCAACTGCAGCTCGAACCGCGACAGGATCACGCTGCCGTTCAGGTTCTCGACCGCGTAGGTTCTCGCCGCCGCACCGAGTTTGTCGCGAAGTGCTTTGTCCTCGGCCAATTGTTCGATAGCGGTGGCCAGGGCCGCCGGATCCTCGGGCAGCACAACGAGGCCCAGGCTGCCCACGACTTCCGCCACCTGGGTCCCGGGTGTGGCGGTCGCCACGACCGGACGCCCACCCGCCAGCATGGCGGTGAGTTTCGAGGGCATCACCAGATCGGCCGCATCGCCCCGCTGGGGCAGCAAGTGGATATCCGCGGTGTTGAGCAGTTCATTCAGTCGCGCTTTCGGCACCAGCTCACCCCAGATCACATTCTTCAGATGGCCGTAGGTTTTCTTCACCCGCTCGTAGGCCGGCCCCTCGCTGCAGATCACGAATCGCAGGGAATCGTGGCTCTCGAGCCGGGCGGCCGCTTCCATCAACACTTCGATGCCCTGTTTCTCACCCATGCTGCCCGAATACAGTGCAACTACCCGCCCTTCAAGCCCCCAGTCGAAACGGTAGGAGGTCATGCTGGAACCCGGCTGCACATCCTGGGTATGGACCCAGTTGGGCAACAGAATCAGCTTCGCCTCGACGACGCCTTTCTCCAGCAGACGCTCCAGCATCTTGCGCGAGATGGAAGACACCACATCAAACCGGTTGAGCAACCAGCGCTCCACACTTTGCACTACCGATCGCACCAACCTGCCACGCATCAGGCCCAACTCGAAGGCAGCATCCACCTCGAGGTCCTGCACGTGCACGATGCGCTTTGCCTTGCTGCCTACAAAAGCAAGCAGTGCGCCAGGGAGGCAGAACATGGTGGGGACTACGAGGATCACGGCCTCAGGCTTCCACAAGCGCTGCCACAGAACGACCGGCAGGCTGGTCAGCGCAAAGGAGAACAGATGGAGAAGGCGGGTCAGGCCGGTTGGCCTGGCGGGCACCCACAAGGGACAACGGATGACTCGGAGGCCTGCGTGGGGATTTTCCGTCCGGTAGCGCAGGCCCCG
>JBKJUC010000215.1:0-4032 GCA_046590325.1 Burkholderiales bacterium
GAACTGGCCATTGTTGGTGAGCGAGTCGAACAGCACCCGGCTGTCGGCGGCCAGGTTAAAGGTGTAGAACTGGCGCTGGCCCGCACTCGCGATGCTGCCATCGACCCGCGTATCCAACACCAGCGCCTGGCTGCCATCAACGACCGACTGGATGTTGAACGTGTAATTGGAGCGGTTGCCCACGTAGTAGCGACCTTCGACCAGCAACGTATAAGTGCCCGTGTACGCCAGGGCGTTCACGTCGAAGTCGTTGCCGATGGAACCGGGCCCAAGGCTCGTGCGGCCGAACGGATCGAGCAACCGCCAGTACGTATCCCCGCCGCTATTGACCGTTACGTTGAAGTAGAAGCGTTGGCCGGCCGTGGCGTCGAATCTGTAGACGTCGGTTTCGCGTGCCGGGGTCAATGAGCCGCTGACCGCAGTGCCAGGGGTAATGGTCGCCGCGCTGGAAAGGTCGAGCAGGCGAAATGCGAAGGCCGGCGTCGTATCACCATTGGCGTCGACAATGAGCGTGTACTGGCCGGCCATCAGGTCGAACGTCGCCGTGCCGTCGACAGAGTCGCTTCCCTGGAAAGTGCGGTTGGCAGTGACCAGGCCCAGCGGGCCAGAGAGGCTCCAGCGCAAATTGCCATCGTTGGTAAGGCTGTCGAAATACATCCGCATATCGGATGCGACATCGACCTGGTAAATGACGCGCTGGCCGGGGTGGGTGATGCGGCCGGCGACAACGCCCGAGGTCGTAGCCACCAGCCCCGCTGTCTGCGCGTTGCCGGAGCTGTCCGCCGCTGCGCTGCCGCCGGCCTCGTCGAGTTTGAGATAAAGCGCCAGACCTGCTTCGCCGCCGGCCAGCGCGCGGCCCATGTCAGCAGCGATGTCCGCGCTGGAGCGTGCGGCGTTCCATACCCGCACTTCGTCGACCAAGCCGAACAACCGGGCGTAAGAATTGTCGACTTCGGGAGTATCGCCGACGAGCAGCGGCGCACCTGGCGCGCTGGTCGAGGTGGTTGTTCGCACGGTGCCGGCGGCGCGCTCCACGCCGTTGATCACGATGCGAAGCGCGCCGCTGACACGGTCGATCACTCCGGCCACGTGCACCCATTGGCCTGCCGTCACCATGCCGGCCGCCGTCTCGACGACCTGGTTGCCGCTCGAGTCACCAGTGGACAGGTGCACCCGCCCGTCGGCGTTTAGCCACATTGAATAGGTGCGCTGCTGGTTGTTGCCGTCGCCCTTGTAAAACAGCGCCGTCCAGGTGTTGTCGAATCGCTCGACCTTGACCCAGGCTTCCATCGTTACCGTCTTGCCCAGGTCGAGCGACGGAGCAGGCTGCACCGCGAGATATTGCTGCGGGTTCAGAGACAGGGCGCCGTCGATCTGGCCGCCGGTCCAGTCGGTGGTGAAGCTGTCAGAGACACCGGGGGTGATGCTGCGTGTGACGTCCTGCACTTTCTGCAGGTTGAAGGCGTAGGTTGCGTTCCCGCCAACGTAGTAGCGCCCTTCGACCAGCAACGAGTAGGTACCGGTGTGGGCCAGCGCGGTTACGTCGATGTCGCTGCCAATCGGGCTTGGCCCGATCACCGTGCGGCCGAAGGGATCGAGCAGCCGCCAGTAAGTATCTCCGCCGGAGTTGACGGTATTGTTGAAAAAGACGCGATCGCCAGCGGTCGCGTCGAACTTGTAGACGTCGGTCTCGCGCGCCGGCGTCAGCAGGCCGCTGACGCTCGTGCCAGGCGTGATAACCGTGGCATTGGCCAGATCGAGCAGCCGGAAAGCGTAGCGCGACACAGCGTCGCCGACGCCATCGATCACCAGCGAATACGTGCCTGCCAACAGGTCGTAGATCGCCGTCCCATCGACCGAATCGCTGCTTTGAAACGAGCGGCCGGAGGTTACCATTCCGCGCGGACCCTCAAGACTCCAGCGCAGATTGCCGTTGTTGACCAGGTTGTCAATGTAAATGCGGGCATCAGCCGCCAGATTGACCTGATAGGTCACGCGCTGCCCGGGCAGTGCGATGCGTCCGGACACGACCGAATCTGTCGACAGGATCAGGTCGACGGCCTGGGCGTTGGGTGATGCATCGACAGGGGTTGCGCCGGCGGTGTCGTCGAACTTCAGATACATTGCCAAGCCCGTCTCAATGCCAGTCAGCGCTGCATTGCGGTCCACGGCGATGTCGGCATTGGAGCGCGCGACATTCCAGATCCGCAGATCGTCGAGGGTGCCGGACAAGCGCGCGTATGCGCTGTTCGCCTCCGGGCCGTCCCCGATGAACAAGCCGGTCGTCGCGCTGCCCACCGCATTGCCGGTTCGCACGACGCCCGACTTACGCTCCACACCGTCGACCAAGACGCGCAGGCTGCCGCTGACACGATCGATAACAGCAGCCACGTGATGCCATTCGCCCGGGTTAACCAACCCGGGATCGGTTTGCACCGCTTGTTCGCCGCTCAAGTCAGCCGTACCCAGATAGACCGAGCCGTTGGCGTTCAGCCACAGAGAATAGGTGCGCTGGTTAGCAACGCTGCCTTTATAGATGAGTGGCGTCCAGGTACTGTCGTACTGGTCGACCTTAACCCAGGTCTCCATCGTCACCGTGTTGGTGATGTTGAGCGAGGCGGACGCTGCTGCCTGCAGCCACTGCTCGCCGTTGAGCCGCAGGCCACCGTTGATCTGGCCGCCCGCCCACTGCGCATCCATGCCGTCCGCCACCCCGGGCGTGATGCTGCGGGTTACGTCCTGCACCTTGTTCAGCTTGAAGGCATAGCTGGCAGTGCCGCCGACGTAGTAACGGCCTTCGACCAATAGCGTATAAGTGCCGGTCTGGGCGAGCGTGGTGACATCGATGTCGCTACCAATCGACTGCGGACCCCAGACGCTGCTGCCTTGGGGATTGATCAAGCGCCAGTAAGTGTCGCCGCCGATGGCGGACAGACGGTCGAAGAACCAGCGCTCGCCGGCGCTGGCGTCGAACTTGTACGTATGCGTCGCGGTGGCCGGGTCGAGTGTGCCGCTTACCAGCGCGCCGGCTTCGATGGCAGTGGCTTGCGCCAGATCGAGCAGCCGGAAACTGTAGGCGCCGGTGAAATCGGTGTCGGCATCGACGCTGAGCGTGTAGTCGCCGGGCGTCAGATTGAGGATCGGATTGCCGTCGGCTGCATCACTGCTATAGAAGCGGCGGTCGGTGACAACGACTCCGCCTGGACCGCGCAATGACCAGAACAGGCTGTTGTTGTTGAGCTGGCCGTCGAAGGCGATGCGCGTGGTCTGTGCCAGGTTGAAGGTGTAGAAGTCCCGCTGGCCGGGTGTGGCGATGCCGCCGCTGACCAGGGTACCCAGGCCCATCGTCATTGTGTCGTCGGTGATAGGGCGTAGCGTGAAACCATAGGTGGCGCTGCCGTTCACGTAGTAGCGTCCCTCCAGCAGCAGCGTGTAGCTGCCGGTTTCTGCCAGCGTCGCTTCGATGTCGCCACCCATACCGCTGGGCCCCCAGACACTGCGTCCCAGCGGATCGAGCAGCCTCCAGTAGGTATCGCCCCCGGCGCTGGCCGTGCGGTCGAAAAAATAGCGTTCGCCGGCCAAGGCGTGGAACTTGTAAGCCTGCGTCGAAGTGGCCGGGTTAAGTGTGCCGCTGACCGGCGTCCCGGCGCTGATCGTCGGGGCATTGGCCAGATCGATCAACTGGAAGCTGTAGGCGCCGGTGATATCGGTGTCGGCATCGACGCTGAGCGTGTAGTCGCCGGCCAGCAGATTGAGGATCGCGTTGCCATCGACTGAATCACTGCTGTAGAAGCGGCGGTCGGTGACGAGCGCTCCGCTGGGTCCGCGCAACGACCAGAACAGGCTGTTGTTGTTGAGCTGGCCGTCGAAGGCGATGCGCGTGGCCTGCGCCAGGTTGAAGGTGTAGAAGTCGCGCTGTCCGGGGTGCGCGATGTTGCCGCTCACCAGCGTGTTCAGCGCCATCGCCGCGGTATCGTCCACGACCTTCTGCACATTGAACGTGTAGCTGGCGGTGCCGCCTACGTAGTAGCG
>JBKJUC010000275.1:0-38332 GCA_046590325.1 Burkholderiales bacterium
CCAGCCTTTGTTCAGGAATGTGCTGTTGGTCTCGATGAAGATCGTTTGCACTTCCGCACCGGAATTCTTCGCCATCAGCGCGAAGCCGCCTTTAAAAGCATTGACCGGAGGCGAGCGGGTGCGGGTGCCTTCCGGGAACACCAGCAATTGATGCCCCGCGCGCAACTCTCTGGTCGACAGCCGTACCATGTTGATCGGCGAGTCATTGCGAATGTAGCGCGAAAGGCGAGCGCCGCCGCCGAGGAAAAAGCTGTCCCAAATTTCCGCTTTCATGATGCAGGCGGTTTGCGGCAGACGCGAGATGATCAGGACTGCGTCCAGCAGGCAGGGGTGGTTCGGCGCGAGGATGATCGAACGCGCGCCGCGAAGGCTGTCGAGCGCGGTAAGGTCGATGTGGACCAGGCCGCTGGCCTTAAGCAAGGCGAGGAACCCGCGAAAATGCAAGCCGGTTATCCATCGCCCGAGCCGGGTGCCGGGTTCTTCGGGCACTATCGGATGCAATGCCGCGCTGACCAGTGAAACCAAGGCGGCCCCGGCGCCGAAATACAGGTAACCCAGATAGAAAACGACATATTCATAAGCCAACCGCGCCGATCGAACCAGCAATCCGGGCCGTTCGGGCATGGCGCGGTCATCGGCCGGACTCATCGCACGCGTACGGTTTCGCGCATCCCTTTGCTGCGGGTCATTTCGATTTTCTGATTTCTGCGATGTCGAGCGCATGTTCATTTATTTCTCGGCTTCGACCAGTTTCTGCGAACGTCCGAATACCCACGCGAATGCAATGCCGGCTGCGAAGGAATCCTTCTGCCGCACCAGCGGGCTGTCTTCGAATACGGCCCCTGACAGCGTGTCGGCACGCACGAAGCCCCCCACCCAGAAGGACGAATAGCGTTTGCTCAGTGCAGCGATGAACTGCATGCCGGCATAGCCCGCGCCGGCCTCGTAGGCCGGCCGTTGCTGTGTCGCGAACTGCGGCGCCACGCCGTAGAAATAGTTGTGATACCGCCTGCTTGCGTACAGCGGCCCTGCGGCGAATCCCAGGTTCCAGCCCGGCCCCGGGAACAGATCGTAGAAATCTACGTTGACCTGAGGCTGGAATACCCAGCCTTGGTCGCGCGCGTGCGACAGGTTCGTGGCGATGACGGCGCGTAGCGGCAAGCGCAGGCTCAGGTGCATCGTGTCGGTGCGCTTGAGGGTGACGGCGAGGTTGGGGCCGATTTCCAGCGTCGGATCAAGGTCAGGCATGTCGCGCCGTGCGGAATTGTCGGCGCTGTCCACCGGGATCGAGCCATTCACACTCAGGTGCAGATCGAACCGGTCATCCTTGTAGAACTGGCCGCGCAGGCTTTCGCGATCGGCCTTGAGGAACTCGCCACGGTAGACAAGGTACGGAATCGGCAGCACCATCGTATGGCGCTCATCCGAGCCCCGGTAATCCGGGAAATCGAGCACGGCGACCCCGGCGCCGGCTTCCCACAACGGCAGTTCGGCAGCTAACGCCGCATGCGGCAGGGCCGTCGTCGCGGCCGCCGCGATGGCAGTTATCAGCCAGTTGCGCATCGATACGGTCACGCGAGCCGCGCCCTGGTTGCACAAACGACTTCGATTTCCAGCAGAAGCTCGCGCCGGCAGATGTCGGCTTGAAGGTAAATGATCGTCGGGGTTGGACCGAAAGCTTCACGCAGACGCGCCTGCGCGACCGCATGGAAGGCCGGCTGTCGCAGGTAGACCTTGAACAGCATTTCAGTGCTTTGTCCGATGTCGATCAGCCCTTTTGACCGGGCTTCAGCCATGACCGATCGCAGGTTGACGATGGTTTCAGCCACCTGCGCATCGGCATCGCCTTCGTGCTGGCTGTGGTGTCCGGAAATGGCGGCGGTCCCGGAAATATAGAGTTGTGGCAGGTCGTCCCAGGTCGTGAACAGGGCGCGCGAAAACGTCGGGCCACGCGGACCATACTGTGCCGGATACGAATAGGCGCTGACCTGGCGCGGGTTCTCGATCGGGATGCCGGGGCGTGGCGCGGCCAGGAAGCAGATCACGGTGTTGCCGGAACGCTTGCCCACGGCGCTGGCGGCCGGCGCATCGGCGCTGATGGCGCGCCCTTTGGCGACGAAAGCCTCGTGGCGGCCGAGCGAAAAGCGCTTGTAGCGTTCCATTGCATGCTCCTCGCCATGAATGTCCGGCAGATAATGCCAGACGCGCAGCAGGTTCGGATAGCCGAGCTCGTCGAGGTGTTCGAAGATGGGGCAATACTCGTCGTAGATCAGGGCGTCGTAGTTCACGCTGCCGTTAGCGGGAATTTCCAGGCAGCCGAAGAGCACTTCGCCGTTGCGCGCGCTCGAAAGGGCGCCGCGCCTGTCGTTGCGCACGGGTTCGGGGCTCAGCCACAGTTCGCAGACAGGGTTCGCTCCCACCACCGGCATGCCGGCGTGGGCAAACGGCACGGACCCAGGATCGAACGCCGGGGCTGGTTCGCCGAAGCCAATGCAGCCCAGCACGTGGCCGCGGTGCTCCGCCAGCGCGGCCTCGATCTGCCCGCCGTCGACATAGCGCAGGCCGGTCCGCTCGCCCGTTCTTTGCATTACGGTGATGACGGGGATTCCACCAGGCGCTCGTGCAGGGTGCGGCGGCGTTGACGCCAGGCAGCGAGGCTGCGCAGCGGGTGTGCCAGGCTGAGCAAATAGAAAACGCCCTTGAACACCCGCAGGCCCCAGTGTATGGGTGTGCCGCGGAACAGGTCGCCCGCAAGCATGGACAGGACTGCCTCCTGCATGCGCAGCGTATTGCTCGGGCCCATGAACATGTCGCGGAGTGTCGGGTGGGTCATGCGGTAGATGAACCACGAAAAATTGTCGACGCCGGAGCGCACGCTGCGGTCGAAGTTTCGCAGCAGCGCCGGTCCTTTCGCGGGGTCGCGCAGGCTGGCATCCACCACGTCGGCGCCCTGGAATGCACTGTTCATCGCCAGCATCACGCCCGAGGAGAATACCGGGTCGATGAAGGCGAAGGCATCGCCGATCATGATGTAGCGGTCGCCGTGCATGCGGGTTGCGCGGTAGGAAAAATTACCGGTGGCTGTTACGTTATGGGTGAGCTTTGCGTCGCGCAGGCGCTCCTGCAGTTTCGGCGCCATGGCGATGGTATCCATGAAGAACGTGGTCGGATCGGTTTTTCGCGACTTCATGTAGTAGGGCCAGCACACGGCGCCGACGCTGGTGGTGCCGTCGGCCAGTGGAATGAACCAGAACCAGCCATGGTCGAACCAGAACATGCTGATGTTGCCCGCGGACTTGCCCGGCAACCGGTGCGCCCCGGTGAAGTGGCCATACATCGCCGCGCTGTTGTGGTAGCGGTTGCGGCGCTTGATGCCAAAACGGTTGGCGAGAAAGGTGTCGCGTCCGGATGCATCCACCAGAAACCGGGCGCGCCAGTTCGTCATGGATCCGTCTGCCATGCGCGTCTCGATGCACACATCTTCGCCGGAAGGAAACCCGACTTTCGTGACCCTGCATTCCTCCAGGGTGCGTGCCCCCCTTCGCGCGGCGTTGCGGAACAGGATCTCGTCGAACTCCGAGCGCCTGACCTCCATGGCGTTCGGGCAGGTCTTGTCCCAAGCTTGGCTAAAGTCGAACGTGACCGGTGACTCGTGCTCCGGGGAATTGAATTCCGCGCCGTACTTCGGCATGCCGATGCGCTTGACTTCTTCATACAGGCCAAGTTGCTGCAGCAGCAGCATGTTCATCGGCAGCAGGGATTCGCCGATGTGAAAGCGCGGGTGGCGTTCCTTCTCGGCGATGACCACGTTCCAGCCGCGTTCTGCAAGCAGGGCGGCAATGGTCGAACCCCCAGGGCCGCCGCCTAGCACAAACACATCGCAGGAATCATCAGTTTGCTGCCCGGCTGCGGCAGGATCGCGGTTTTGCATGTCGTGTCCGGAAATTGTCAGTTGACGGAGTTTAACCCTCTCCGGCGCCTGTTCCCAATCAGTTGGCGGCGCCGACCGCTTTCCGCTGTTCGCGCCGCAGCTACACCTTCAGTGCGGGGGGCGTGACCACCGTGCTGACGATGGCCATTAGGACCGGCAGGGTGAAGAACGGCAGCGTTTCGGTTTGGTGGACGGAAGATTGCATGCGATCATCTCGCCTCTGGCGGCTGCTGCCGCAAGCATGGCATCGGCATCGCAATTCTCATGGTGAGGGACGGATTTACGTGAAGACGGCTTTGGTTACCGGAGGCAGCGGAGCGATCGGCGGGTCCATCTGCCGCGCACTGGCCATGCAGGGCCTGCGCGTCGTTGTGCATGCCAACAAAAGACTCGAGGAAGCGCAGAAGCTGGCTGCGGAAATACAGGCAGGGGGCGGACAGGCGCAGGCCATCGCCTTTGACGTGACGGACCGCGAGGGTGCGGCGAGGACGCTGGCGCAACTGGCCGAAGATTCACCCGTTCAGGTCCTGGTCAACAATGCCGGCATCTACGATGATGCGCCGCTCGCCGGGATGAGCGGCGACCAGTGGGATCGTGTCATCGACGTGTCGCTGAACGGTTTCTATAACGTGACGCAGCCGCTGCTCCTGCCCATGATCCGCACGCGCTGGGGGCGGGTCATCAACGTCTCTTCGGTCGCCGGCGTGATTGGCAATCGCGGTCAGGCCAACTACGCCGCCGCCAAAGCCGGATTGCACGGCGCCACCAAGTCGCTCGCACTCGAACTGGCGTCGCGCGGTATAACCGTCAACGCCGTTGCCCCTGGCGTCATTACCTCCCCGATCCTGCAGGATGCCTTTTCGAAGGAAGCGCTCGAAGTCATGGTGCCCATGAAACGCGCCGGCACGCCGGCGGAAGTCGCGGCGCTGGTCGCCTTTCTGGCTTCCGAGCAATCCGCGTATATCACCGGGCAGGTGATTTCGATCAACGGCGGAATGGCCTGAAAAGCCGCAGAGACACGTGAATGTCGTGAATATCGTGAATGTCGTAAGGGCGGTCCAGGCCTTAGGCGTTTCGCGGCATTCACGGCATTCACGATATTCACGACATTCACGGCTCTTATGAAGTGGGACATTTTCTGCACCGTCGTCGACAATCTCGGCGACATCGGTGTGTGCTGGCGCCTGGGACGCCACCTGGCGGCCGAAGAGGGCGCTGAGGTCCGTCTCTGGGTCGACGACCTGGTGACATTCCGCCGCCTGGCGCCCGCTCTCGACCCGGCCCTGGATTCGCAGTGGCTGGGGGAGTTGGAGGTCAGGCACTGGACCCGCCCGTTCCCGGAAACCGGAGTTGCCGATGTCGTGGTGGAGACATTCGGCTGCGACCTGCCGGCGCCATACATCGAGACCATGAAGGCGGGGCCCAGGGCGCCGGTCTGGATCAACCTCGAGTATCTCAGCGCCGAAACCTGGGTCAACCGGTATCACGCCCTGCCGTCGCCGCAACCGCCGTTGACCAAGTATTTTTACTTTCCCGGCTTTGCGCAGGGCACCGGAGGCGTGCTTATGGAAAAGAACCTGCGCCAGCGGCGCGATGCCTTCCAGGCGGATGCGGCGGAGCAGGCGCGATTTCTGGAGAGTCTCGGCGTGCAGGCTCGCGGCCCCGATGAATTGCTCGTATCGATGTTCTGCTATCCCCAGGCGCCGACCCCGGCTCTTTTCGATGCGTGGGAGGCGGCCGGCCAGCCCGTTCGTGTAATCGCTTTCGCGGATACGCCGGCGGCGCAGGCGCTGGTCGCCGCCGGCCTGGCGTCGGGCGGGCGGCGGGGGCAGCTTTCCGGCCGCATCGTGCCCTTCCTGTCGCAGGACGACTACGACCGGGTGCTGTGGTCCTGCGACTGGAATTTCGTGCGCGGCGAAGACTCTTTCGTCCGCGCGCAGTGGGCGGCCCGTCCGTTCGTATGGCAGGCCTATCCCCAACAAGGCGATGCGCATCGCGTAAAGATGCAGAGCTTCCTGGCGCGGTATCTGGGCGCTTCTGTCATGGGGTCGTCCGCCGGGCTGGCCGACTTGTGGGCCGCTTGGAACGGCCTGCTGCCGCAGGCCCGCATTGCCCCGGCCTGGACTGTCTGCATGGCCACCCGCAACGGGATTGGTAGCATCGCCAGGCAATGGCCGCTGCAACTGGAAGCGTTGGGCGGGCTGGCGGGAAATCTGGCCCGGTTTTGCTCGGACCGGGTATAATTCCGCGCCTTTTCGCCACCCAATTCTTCTCTTTCAGGACAGAAAATGATAACGGCTATGGAAGTGCGTGTCGGCAACGTCATCATGGTCGGCAAAGACCCGATGGTCGTGCAGCGCGCCGAATACAACAAGGGCGGACGCAATGCCGCCGTGATGAGAATGAAGCTCAAGAACCTGCTCACCGGCAGCGGCACCGAACTGGTGTACAAGGCCGACGAGAAGATCGAGAACATCATCCTAGAGCGCAAGGACGTGACTTATTCCTACTTCCAGGACCCCATGTACGTGTTCATGGACGGCGAGTACAACCAGTACGAAGTCGAGAAGGACAACATGGGCGATGCGCTCAGCTACCTCGAAGACGGACTGCCCTGCGAAATGGTGTTCTACGATGGCAAGCCCCTCTCCGTGACCCTGGAGAATTCAGTGGTGCGGGTGATTACCTACACAGAGCCGGCCATTCGTGGCGATACGTCCGGGAAAGTGCTGAAGCCGGCGTCCATTTCCTCGGGATTCAACGTGCAGGTGCCGCTGTTCTGCGAAACCGGCGACAAGATTGAAATCGACACCCGTACCGGCGAGTACAGGAACAGGGTCAAGGGGTAAGGCAGTGCTGCGTGCTGTGTGCTGAGTGCTGAGTGCTGAGAAGTAGTAAAAACCAGTGCTGAGTGCTGAGAAAATTTCGAAAAGGCGTGAAGCGGTCCGTTAACCCGGACTCCTTCACGCTTTTTTAATTTTCGACTCTGCAATCAGTTACCGATTCGGCCAATTGACCAATGTTCGGGATTTTTCGCAGCACCCAGCACCCAGCACGCAGCACTTCTCCCACGCTAGCGCCCTTGGGCGCGGCCGCGGCATGAAGGCCACTTTTTTCTGGATTGCGGTGTGGGGCGGCATTCTCGCCGCCGTCTATCTTGTCGCGGAGCGCCTGACCGCGCCCCCACCCGTTGCGCGCGTGCTCGCAGAAGGACGGCAGGAAATCGTCATTCCCGCTTCACGCAACGGCCACTACTACGTCGATGGTACGGTGAATGGCGTGCCGCTGGTTTTCATGATCGATACCGGCGCTACGTATGTCTCCGTCGGGGCGGAGTTCGCAAGGCGGGCGCGGCTTCCCGCAGGCATCCCTGGATATTTCAATACCGCCAATGGCTCGGTCGAAGGGCGCGTGGTGAAAAACCAGACCGTCAAGGCCGATGCTTTCGAAGTGTCGGGCCTGAGCGTGGCGGTCATGCCCGCGAGCGGCGGCGATGGCCTGCTCGGACAGAATTTCCTCAGGCAGTTCGAGGTTTCCCAGGCGGGTGGAACGCTGCGCCTGCGGCCGCGGACGGACGCGAAGCGAGAGCCGTGAATGCCGCGGATGTCGTGAAGCCGCAAGTT
Organism: Burkholderiales bacterium; assembly: GCA_046590325.1. Lineage (GTDB taxonomy): Bacteria > Pseudomonadota > Gammaproteobacteria > Burkholderiales > JACQAP01 > JACQAP01. The sequence continues at coordinate 7,555 of JBKJUC010000275.1, forward strand.
CCTGAAAGTCCTGGATCGCCGGTACGGCATTCACGACGTCCGCAACATTTATGGACGACAGTCCGGTATACCCGTAAGGGTGCGCGATATTCACGGCTTTTACGACATCCGCGACATTCACGCCTTTTGAAACTTCTGGTTTCACTTTCCGGCTGAACTTCCCGTCCCCGACCGCCGACTAAGTAGCGGCATCGGCTTTCCCCAATCCCGGTGTCCAAACGGGGGAAAAAATGAACAAGGAAGAAAGCCGGGCGATTCTCGCCATCAGCCTGATGGCGGCCTTCGCCGATGGCAGCAAGGCCGATCGCGAACGCGAGGAGATCAAGCGCATCGCCGGGTCGTTGTCGGATCCGGACATCAACCTGTCGATGCTTTACCAGGATGTGCTGCTCGGGCGGCTTGACCTGGAGCAGGCTGCATCGGTGATCGGCTCACCCGGACTCAGGCAGTACGCCTATGAGATGGCCGTCTGCGTTTGCGATGCGGACGGAGCCCATTCCAGCCAGGAAAAGGAATTTCTTGACCGGCTGCGAGTTGCGCTGGGACAGGACGAGGCGCGTGCGGAGGCCTTCGCGGCCGACGCCGCGCAACTGGCCTCCATGCCGTTGGCGGCCCACGCAAGCCTCGAACCGGCAGCGTCCGCTGCCGCAGTGGACGAGGCGGCATTGGACAGGATGGTCCTCAACTACGCCATTCTCAACGGCGCGCTCGAGCTGCTGCCGCAGAATCTCGCGTCGGTCGCGATCATCCCGCTGCAGATGAAAATGGTCTATCGCATCGGCAAGACGCACGGCTTCGAGCTCGATCGCGGCCATATCAAGGACTTCCTGGCCACGCTTGGCGTCGGACTGACTTCGCAATACATCGAGCAGCTGGGCCGCAAGCTGATCGGTGGATTGCTGGGCCAGATAGCAGGAGGCATCGGCCGTGGCGTCGGTGGTGCCGCCACCGGCAGCGCGTTTTCCTTCTCGACGACGTACGCGCTTGGCCAGGTGGCGAAGCGCTATTACGCGGATGGCCGCAAGCTGTCTGGCGAATCGCTGAAGCAGGCCTTCGGCGCGATGCTGGAACAGGGCAAGGGACTGCAAGGGCGCTACCTTCCCGAAATCCAGGAGAAGGCACGCACCCTCGACGTCAATCAGGTCATGCAAGCCGTCCGGGGTTAATCCGGCAAGGCTAGCGTGAAACGTTCCCCGGAGGGTCGTCGAGTGAGCTCTGGCTGTCCTCGCCGCCCTCTTCGTCGTAGATTTTGACTTGCGAGCCATCCTTGGTATCCGCGAGATCCTGTGCATACTCAATGGCGTCGTCGCGGTCGTCGAAGGAAGCCAACGGCTTGTCGAAGCCTTCCTCCAGTACGTTCCATTGGCCGTCGTAGTCCTGCCCGAGGCTGGCCGGCATGACGCTGAAAACTGCGGTACCTTTCTGATCAAATCCCATTTGATTTACTCCTGTTGAAAAATCAAAGTGCATGTCGCATCGATCCGACGGACCGATGCGGATTGCCCGCGGTCAGATCTCGTAGAGCACGCTCACCGACAAGAGTTCGACGTGCTGACTCCTCTAAGGATGGACTGGAGATCCGGTCTGCTGGAGCGCGCTTCTGCGGCACCGTTTCCAGGTACCGTGGCGCTACCCTTTGCAAACGGTGTGCCAAACCAGTCTGCGGTTTCGAACAGAGGGAATACATTGCCTGGAAAGGCGAATTCGCCGCCATGTGTCGCCAGCCGGAGACGGATTCGGGCACGGGGCCGGGTTTTTTCTTGTACGGTTTACCGCCGCACTGTAACTTTTTCACCCATTCGGCTGACTAACAGAGCGCACCGCCTGGTTTTAGCCGTTGATCGGCGGCCCTGATGAGGAACGGGGTTGGGCTGCCGCTGTCGAGGCAGTCGACTGGGCATGGCGTACGATTGGTCTGCAACTCATGAGAGGAAATCGGCCGCTACTTTTTCACGGTAAGCCTGATAAACGCCGGGCTGGGTCTTGTAACAGCGGCAGCGCTGTATTTCCCGGGCATGCCCAATCCGCTGCTATGGGGCGCAGTCGTGATGCAGCTGAATCATCCCATACCTTGGCCCGTCCACGAGCCTGGCGATTCTGACGGTGACGGCCATCCGGGCATTTGACGACTTGTCCAGGGCCTGGCCGGTACCTGCAGTGTTCCTGGCGCTCGTGTTTCTCGAGGGTTAGGTGATCTAGCCCATAGGGGTCGGGCGGCGGCTGTCCCTGAGCCCGGTCATGGTGTTCCCGGCCTTCCTGTTGCCAGGCTGGCTTTGGGGTGTTGCCGGGATGTGCATCGCGGTGCCGGTTCTGGTGGCATTGAAGGTGGTCTGTGATCACGTCGAGAGGTTTGCTCCCGTCGGGGAGTTCCTCGGGCGCGATTGACGCTAGCAGCGCAGCGGATGGCGCCAATGGATAAATGTTTTGAGCGAAGGAACAGATCATGCCGCACGCTTTGATAGTAGATGACGACGTCGATGCCCTGGCCGGGCTCGAGGAACTGGTCATCCGCGAGGGCTTTACCACCGCCACCGCGGCCAATCTCAAGCAGGCCCGGGAGCAGATGGCCTTGCAGCGACCCGATGTCGTCCTGCTCGACTTGATATTGCCGGACGGGGACGGCATGGACCTGTTCCAGGACGTCGAGTCGCGCGCGACCACCGAAGTCGTCCTGATTACCGGCCATGCGAGCATCGAAACGTCGATCGAGGCGTTGCGTCTCGGTGCCGCCGATTATCTGATCAAGCCGGTCAACGTCAAGCAGATACGGGCCATACTTTCGCGGGTAGCCCGTCCCACCGACCTGAAAAAGGAAATTTCCGTGCTGCGCGGCGAACTGCGCAACCTCGGGCGCTTCGGCCGCCTGCTCGGGACCTCACCCTCAATTCAAAAGGTTTACGACCAGATCGAACGCGTTGCGCCGACTGTCGCAACGGTGCTGATCACCGGCGAAAGCGGTACCGGCAAGGAGTTGGTGGCGCAGACCCTGCATGACCTCAGCCGCCGGCGCAAAAGCGCATTCATACCGATCAATTGCGGGGCCATCTCGCCGCAACTGATCGAAAGCGAGGTTTTCGGCCACGAGAAGGGCAGCTTTACGGGCGCGGTACGCGAGCACAAGGGTTACTTCGAGCGTGCCAACGGCGGCACCTTGTTCCTCGACGAAATTACCGAGATGCCCGTTGAACTGCAGGTCAAGCTGCTGCGGGTGCTGGAAGAAGGCACCTTCATGCGCATCGGCTCGGACCGCGAGATCGAGGTCGACGTGAGGATCGTCGCGGCGACCAATCGCAATCCGCAGGATGCCGTGGCGGCAGGCAAGCTTCGAGAAGATTTGCTGTACCGGTTGCAGGTGTTTCCGCTTCACCTGCCGCCGTTGCGGGAACGTGGCGGGGACGTGATCCTGATCGCTGACGAATTTCTCCGCGACATGAATCGCGTCGAAAACACGAACAAGACATTTTCCACGGATGCACATGAAATTCTCACCGGCTGGCACTGGCCGGGCAATGTTCGCGAGTTGCGCAATGTCGTGCAGCGGGCCTACATCATGGCGGATGACGTCATCGACTCCGCCTGCCTGCCGCTCGAAGCGGGCAGGACAGCGCGGGGTTCCAGCGGGCCGTTCCTGCAGGTGCGGGTGGGCAGCACCGTGGCCGAAATGGAGCGGCGCCTGATGCTGGCGACGCTGGAGCAATGCGGCGGCACCAAGGAGAAAGCGGCGCAGATGCTGGGCGTCAGCCTGAAGACACTCTACAACCGTCTGCGTGAATACGAGTCGCAGCGCGAGACCTTGGCCGTCGACGCGCCGGTCGAATCGCGCTGAGGCGGACCCTGAACGGGGCGGCCGTTCGCTCCGGCTGTAAAGCTTACGCCCCGGCCGGTAATGCTTACCGGCCGGGGCGCGCGATTTTTATCCTCTATTTCTTCGCGCCCTTCGTTTCGCGCCCGCTTTCGACGGTGCGCCTCGGGTTTTCACGCGATTGCGCCGGGCCTTCAAGAGTTTTATCGCATTGCAGGGCCCCGCGAGTTCAATGGCATGAACGTTGCTGATTCAGATGGTGCCGATAGTAAAGCTGCCCTGCGGGGCTCGCCCGGGAATTGACACACAGGACCTGCCAGTGATGGGCCCGGTGCATCGCGATGCTCGGGGTCAGGCGCTGCATTCCTCCCCGGTAATTCACAGACGGCAGATGTGATGTGTTGGCGGCGCTGCCTGGCCTTTTACCTCGCGGAGAATAGACAAAATGTGGTGGTTCGCCGCGCGAGTTCTGCGCTTCATGGAATCGGGCCGCACCAGCGCGCCGGGACGCTCGGAAGAACCGATTCGTTCCGAATTGTTCAGTTCCGAGCGCCTGGAGAGCCATGCGGAAAGCCTGGCTTCGGCGCAGTCCGTCGGGGACCAGGCCTGGCCGGCAGTGGACCTCCCGGCCAGGGCGGGGGATAACAGGCGGGTCCTGCTCGGCAGTTATCACCTGATTGCCGAAGCCGCACGGCAGGATCGCGCCGTCACCCCGGCCGCCGAGTGGCTGCTGGACAATTTCCATGTCGTCGAAGACCAGGTCAGGGAACTCGAGCGTGGCCTCACCGCCCGTTACTGCAGTTCGCTGCCGACGTTGGTCAGCGGGCCGCTGGCGGGATACCCCCGCGTCGCCGGCCAGGCCTGGGCCTTCGTGGCGCACACCGACAGCCGCTTCGATGCCGCGCTGCTGGCCCGTTTCGTAAGGGCCTATCAACGTGTCGCGGTTCTTTCCATCCGCGAAGTCTGGGCCGTTCCATTGATGCTGCGTTGGGTCCTGGTGGAGAACCTGCGCCGTCTCGGCGTACGAGTGGCCGCCGCGCAGGAACACCGCCTCCAAGCCGATACTTTCGCCGACGAGTTGCTGGCGCTCGGACCGCAATCTGCGGCGACGGATGCGGCGGCCGGCCGCACGCTGGCACAGCGCAAGCTGTCGCCGGCCTTCGCCGTTCAATTGATCCAGCGCCTGCGCTACCAGGATGTTTCCCTGCACTGGCTCAACGAGCGCCTTGCCGGGATGGGCATGGACGAGGAGGCGATGGTGCAGGCGGAACACGCCAGGCAGTCCGCGGACAACATTACGGTTCAGAACATCATCACCAGCATGCGCGCCATCGCGGCTTATGACTGGCCGGCCTGGTTCGAGGACGTCAGTGTCGTCGATGAATGCCTGCGCGGCAATGCCGGGTTCGCCGCCATGGATTTCACCACGCGCGACCGCTACCGGCATGCCCTGGAGGAACTGGCCCACGGATCGGACCGCACCGAACTGGATGTGGCGCAGACAATCATCGCCAAGACTTCGCGCAAGGGCGCGCGTGCCGCGTCGATGGAGGAGCGGCAGGCCGACCCGGGCTACTACCTGATCTCCACGGGCCGCATCGAATTCGAACGCGAGATCGGCTTTCGCCCGCCGTGGAGCAAGCGGCTGCTGCGCTCCCATGTGGCGCACGCCCCCACCGTCTACTTCGGAGGCATCGCGCTGGCGATGCTGGCTCTGCTTGCCTGGCCGCTGTCGGCCAGCGTCGAAAGCGGGTTGTCCCTCGGCGGCCTGGCCTTGCTCGGATTCCTCGGGTTGTTCGCCGCTTCCGATGTCGCCGCCATCCTGGTCAACCGCTTCGTCACCTTCTGGATCGGCCCCCGCCACCTGCCGCGGCTGCAACTGGCCGATGGCGTGCCGGAAAAACTGCGCACCTTCGTCGTGGTGCCGACACTGCTTTCTTCGGAGGCTGAGATCGCCGCGCAGATCGAGCAGATCGAGGCCCATTACCTGGCAAATCAGGCCGGGTACGTGTTGTTTGCAATGCTTTCCGACTGGACGGATGCGGACTCGGAGAGCGGTCATGATGACACCCGGCTGCTGAACGGCGCGCTGGCCGGCATTTCCGCGTTGAATGCGCGTTACGGCGAGACGCCGGCGGGCGAACGCCGATTCCATCTCTTCCACCGCCGCAGGCAGTGGAATGCCTCGCAGGGAAAGTGGATGGGCTGGGAGCGCAAGCGCGGCAAACTGCACGAGTTCAACCGCCTACTGCGCGGCGCGCGCGACACTTCCTTTCTCGCGCTGGACGAGCGCCCGGTGCACGCCCCGGCGGGGGTGCGTTTTGTCATCACGCTGGATGCCGACACCCGGCTGCCGATCGATGCGGTGCTCAGACTGGTGGGCACCGCCGCGCATCCGCTCAACCGGCCGCGCTATGATCCAACCGTTCATCGCGTGGTTGAAGGCTACGGCGTGTTCCAGCCGCGCATCACGCCGACCCTGCCATCCACCAGCGAGAGTTCCGTGTTCCAGCGCATCTATTCGGGCGCCAGCGGGCTGGATCCCTATGCCGGAGCGGTCTCCGATGTCTACCAGGATCTGTTCGGCGAGGGCAGTTTCGCTGGCAAGGGCATTTACGACGTCGATGCCTTCGAGGCCTCTCTCGTGGGGCGCACTCCCGAGAACGCCATCCTCAGCCACGACCTGTTCGAGGGCAGCTTCGCCCGCTGCGGCCTGGTCAGCGACCTTGATATGTTCGAGGAGTTTCCCTCCCATTCCGAAGTGGCGGCGGCCCGGCTGCATCGCTGGACCCGCGGTGACTGGCAGTTGCTGCCCTGGATCCTTGGCCGGCGGCGGCGCACGGTGCCGGCGCTCGGGCGCTGGAAAATGGCCGACAACCTGCGCCGCTCCCTGTCCCCGCCTGCGACCCTGGCAACCCTGCTGGCGAGCTGGTGCATGCCTTATGCGCCGCACGGCGCGTGGATCGCCTTCGTGCTGCTTGCGCTCTCGTTCCCGTCGCTGATGATGCTGGTCTCCGGGCTGATGCCGCGGCATGCCGGCGTTTCGATCAAACACCACTTGCGCTCGGTGGCGGACGACGCGCTCGTGGCCAGCGGCCATGCGGTGGTGGCGCTGACGCTGCTGGCGAACCAGGCATGGCTGATGCTCGATGCGATCCTGCGCACCCTCTATCGCCTTGCCGTCAGCCGGCGGTGTCTGCTCGAATGGGTGACTGCCGCGCAGGCGAAAGACCTCGCCGGCTTCGCCCTCGGGAGTTTCCTCTGGCCATTGCGGGGCGCCACTGTCATCGCCATCGGCGCAACAGGGCTGGTCCTGTGGCTCAATCCCGCCGGCCTGGCCATCGCTGCGCCATTCATCGTGCTGTGGTGGGGCTCGCCGATCGTTGCGCGCCTGGTCAGCCTGCCGCCCGAAAAAAAACAGTCTGTGGCGCCGCTCGAACCTTTCGAGCGGGACGAACTGCGCATGGCCGCGCGCCGGATCTGGCGGTTCTTTGAAACTTTCGTCGGAGCGCAGGACCACTGGCTGCCGCCGGACAACTATCAGGAAATCCCGCAGCCGATCGTGGCGCATCGCAGTTCGCCCACCAATTTCGGCCTGTACCTGATGTCGGTGGTCGCTGCGCGGGACTTCGGCTGGATCGGTGTGGGCGACATGGCACGGCGCCTCGGGGATACGCTGCAAACCCTGCAATCGATGGCGCGGTTCCGCGGCCACCTCTACAACTGGTACGACACCACCGACCTGCGTCCGCTCGAGCCCTTGTACGTATCTTCGGTCGACAGCGGCAACTTTGCAGGCCATCTCCTGGTGCTTGCCCAGGCCTGCGCCGATCAGGCGCGGCGGCCGCTGTTTTCGCCCGGCGATCTGGCGGGCCTGCGCGATTCCGTACTGTTATTGCAAAAATCGCTGGCGCGGATTTCAGACGACAAACGCACCCAGACGGTGGGCACCGGGCATATCCACGAAACTTTGCGGGAGATCGAAGACCTGCTGGAAACGCCGCCGCAGGATGAGGCCGGATGGCCGCAGCGATGGCGGGACCTGCAGGCGCGTGCGGCCGTGCTGCTGGACATCGCACAGACGTTCGCCGCCGAACGCGGCGATGCGCAGGTCAGCGAGATTCTTGCCTGGGCGCGCGCACTGCATGAGGACACTGCCAGCCATCTGCGCGATCTGGCGTTTTGCGCGCCCTGCACCGGGGGAATTCCGATGGGCGAAGTCCGCTTCGCGCTGGCGGATATTCCGCAGCGCTGCCGCGAGCAACTTGCGGAGTTGCAGAGGGAGCAGGACGGCATGCAGCCGGCGGAAGACGCGCGGGTCCGGCGCCTGCAGCACTGCGAACGGGAGGCGCAAGCCCTGATCGAGCGTCTTGCCGCGATTGCGGGCACCGCGCGCGCCATGTTCGCCGCGATGGATTTCCGTTTTCTGTTCGATCCGGACCGGGGCCTGTTCTCGATTGGCTATCGGATCGCGGATTCCAGTCTCGACTCGGGCTACTACGATCTGCTCGCGTCGGAGGCGCGGCTTGCAAGCCTCATCGCGATCGCCAAGGGCGATATTTCCGTGACCCACTGGTTTCGGCTCGGCCGCGCGCTGACGCCGCTTGCGGACGGGGCGGCTTTGTTGTCCTGGTCGGGTTCGATGTTCGAGTACCTGATGCCCTCGCTGGTGATGTACACGCCGCGGCATAGCCTGCTCGACCAGACCTGCCGGCTCGCGATCGTGCGCCAGATCGAGTATGGCGCAGAGCGCGGCGTTCCCTGGGGTGTCTCCGAGTCCGCGTACAGCGGACGCGACCGCGCCTACACCTATCAGTACAGCGCCTTCGGCGTACCCGGCCTTGGGCTGAAGCGGGGTCTTGAGGAGGAACTGGTCATCGCGCCCTATGCCACGCTGCTCGCCTCGATGTACGACGGCCGCGCTGCGCTGCGGAACCTGGCGGAACTGGAGACGCTCGGCGGTCTCGGCGTCTACGGCTACTATGAGTCCATCGACTTCACGCCGAGCCGCCTGCCCGAGAATGGCAGGCCGGCGGTGGTGCAGGCTTACATGGCGCATCACCAGGGCATGTCGCTGGTGGCGCTGGACAACGTCCTCCACGACGGCATCATGCGTCATCGTTTCCATCGCGAACCCCTGGTGCGCGCGGCGGAATTGCTGCTGCAGGAAAGGACCCCGCGCGAAGTGCCGGCGCGGGGCGTGCGGAGCGAACGCGTCAGGGCCGACTATGTGAAGCCGGCGCTGGCGCCGGTGATGCGCCGCTTTCATTCTCCACGCCTGCACATCCCGTCCAGCCACCTGCTTTCCAATGGCACCTATGCCGTGATGGTCACGGCTGCGGGTTCGGGCTACAGCAAATGGGGCGATCTGTCCTTGACCCGGTGGCGCGAAGATGCAACGCGCGACGCCTGGGGCAGCTACCTGTACCTGCGAGATGTGGGCAGCGGCCGCGTCTGGTCCGCAACCTACCAGCCGACCTGCGTGGAACCGGACGAATACGAAGCCGTGTTTCTCGAAGACCGCGCCAGAATCGAACGCCGCGACGGCACGCTTTCGACATGCCTGGAAATCCTGGTTTCTCCCGAGGACAACGCAGAAATCCGTCGTCTTTCCATTACCAACAGCGGGACGCGCGAGCGCGAAATCGAGGTCACGTCCTATTCCGAGATCGTGCTGGCGCTGGCGGCTGCCGACAACGCGCACCCGGCATTCTCCAATCTGTTCGTCAAGACCGAGTACCTTGCGGAGGCCTCCGGATTGATCGCCATGCGCCGTCCGCGCAAGTCGACCGATGCCGCGCTGTGGGCCGCCCATGTGGTGGCGGTTGAAGGGCGCGCCGCCATCGAGTACGAGAGCGACCGGGCGCGTTTCCTCGGCCGCGGCCGCGATGTCCGCGAACCGGTGGCGGTGGTCGACGGGCGTCCGCTTTCAAATACCGTGGGTCCCGTTCTCGATCCGATTTTCAGCTTGCGTCATCGACTGCGCATCGCAGCGGGTGCAACCGTGCAGGTCGCGTTCGCCACCATGGCGGCCGCGACGCGCGATGAAATAGTCGGGCTTGCCGACAAGTATCACGACCCGGCGACCTACGAACGGATCTCCAGCCTGGCCTGGACGCAGGCACAGGTTTCGCTGCGTCATCTGGGCATTGCGCCGGAAGAGGCGAACCTGTTCCAGTACCTGGCGAACCGGATCCTGTTCAGCGATCCGCAGATGCGTCCGGCGGGGGAGGTCCTCAGGCGGAGCACGCTGAGTGTCCGTGCGCTCTGGCGCCTGCGCATCTCTGGCGACCGGCCGATCGTGCTGCTGCACGTCGACGATGTGGAACAGCGTGCGATTGTCTGGCAACTGCTACGCGCTCATGAGTACTGGCGCAGCAAGCGCCTGGCGGTGGACCTGGTCATCGTCAACGACAGGAAGACCTCCTACAGCCAGGATTTGCAGCAGTTCCTCGAAGGCATGGTCAGCGGCAGCCGTTCGTCGGCTGAGCCGCCGGAACTGGGCGGCATCTTCGTGCTGCGCGGAGATCTCATCGACGTACGGGAGGCGGACCTGCTGAGCTGCGCGGCACGCGTGACGCTCAGCGCCCGAGAGGGCAGCCTGGCCGAACAGGTCACGCGCATGCGCCGCACCCGCCTTGCCGCGGAAGCCCAGCCAAAAGCCGTGCCCTCCGCCGGCACGGGGCCTGTGATCGCACTCGAGATTCCGCCGCTGGAGTTCTTCAATGGCCTCGGCGGATTCGCCGATAGCGGCCGCGAGTACGTGACCGTGCTGGGTCCGGGCCAACACACGCCGGCCCCATGGATCAATGTAATCGCCAATCGGCAGGCCGGATTCCTGGTCTCCGAATCGGGCGCCGGTTATACGTGGTGCCTCAACAGCCGCGAGAACCAGCTCACGCCCTGGTCGAATGACCCGGTCGGGGACCCCTGCGGGGAAGCGTTGTACATCCGGGACGAGGACAGCGGCGAAATATGGACGCCGACGGCTGCGCCGATACGGATCGAATCGTCCCGCTACGTTGCCCGCCATGGGTACGGCTACAGCCGTTTCGCAGGCGGCGCCCACGGCATCGCCAGCGACCTGCTGCAACTGGTTGCCTGGGACGATCCGGTCAAGATCTCTTCGCTCACGCTGGAGAACCGGACATCGCGCACCCGCCGCCTCAGCGTCACGGCCTACGCAGAATGGGTGCTTGGCGCTTCGCGTCCGGCGAACGCGCCGTTCGTCATAACGCAGATCGACCCGATTTCGAATGCAATGTTCGCGCGCAATTCCTGGAACCATGAATTCGGCGGTCGCGTCGCCTTTGCGGACATCGGCGGCGATCAAACCGGATGGACTGCCGACCGGACGGCGTTCCTCGGGCGCAACGGCAGCCCGGCTGCGCCCGCGGCGCTGGCGGCGGAGCTGGATGGCCGCACTGGCGCTGGCATTGATCCCTGCGCCGCCTTGCAGGCCAGATTCGATCTGGCGCCGGGCCAGAGCCTGCGGATCAAGTTCCTTTTGGGGCAGGCCGATGACACCGCGCATGCAAGGACGCTGGTTGCGCGTTACCGCGCCGCCGATCCGCTGGAGGTGCTCGCCGAAGTGAGATCGAACTGGGATGCCATCCTCGGCAAGCTGCAGGTGCGCAGCCCCGAGCGCGCCATGGACCTGATGCTGAACGGCTGGTTGCTGTACCAGACGCTGGCCTGCCGCATGTGGGCGCGTGCCGCCTTCTACCAGGCCGGCGGCGCTTATGGGTTCCGCGACCAGTTGCAGGACAGCATGGCTCTGGGACTTGCGCGGCCGGATCTCGCGCGAGAACAACTGCTGCGCGCCGCGCGGCGCCAGTTCGTGGAGGGCGATGTCCAGCATTGGTGGCATCCGCCTTCCGGACGGGGTGTACGCACGCATTTTTCCGACGACCTGCTGTGGCTGCCCTATGCCGCCGCTCAGTATGCATCGGTCAGCGGCGATTACGATGTGCTCGGCGAGAGCCTGCCCTTCATCGAGGGGCCCGCGCTGGCGCAGAACCAGGAAGACGCCTATTTCGAACCGGAGGTGTCGCTGCAGCAGGCCACGCTGTTCGAACATTGCGCCCGCGCCCTGGATCGCAGCCTGGCCACCGGCGTGCATGGCCTGCCGCTGATGGGCGCCGGCGACTGGAACGACGGCATGAACCGCGTGGGTCACGAGGGGCACGGCGAGAGTGTGTGGCTGGCGTGGTTCTTGTATTCGACCATCGAGAAGTTCGCCCCGCTGGCGATCCAGCGAGGGGAAAGCGGGCGCGCAGAATCCTGGCTGCGGCATGCACAAGCGTTGCGGGCCGCGGTCGAGCGCGAAGCCTGGGATGGCGCATGGTACCGCCGCGCCTATTTCGACGACGGGACGCCGCTCGGCTCGGCTTCGCAGGCCGAGTGCCGGATCGATTCCCTGGCGCAGAGCTGGGGGGCAATTTCCGCGGCGGCCGAGCCCGCCCGGATCAGGCGGGCCATGGAATCCGTCGACGAATACCTGGTGCGTTCCGGCGACAACCTGGTCCTGTTGTTCACGCCGCCCTTCGACCGTACACCGCTGGATCCCGGCTACATCAAGGGCTACCTGCCGGGGCTGCGCGAGAACGGCGGCCAGTACACCCACGCGGCGGTCTGGTGCGTGATAGCGCATGCAATGCTCGGCAACGGCGACAGGGCGGGTGAGTTGTTCGACATGCTCAACCCCGTGAACCATGCGTCATCGAGATCGGGGGTCCAGGCCTACAAAATCGAGCCCTATGTCGTCGCCGCGGATATCTACGCCGAAACGCCGCACGTGCGCCGCGGAGGCTGGAGCTGGTATACCGGTGCGGCCGGCTGGATGTACCGCGCGGGTGTCGAGTGGATACTCGGCATCCGCAAGGCGGGCGAATCGCTGGCATTCGATCCCTGCATTCCCGCCCACTGGAACGGCTTCGAAGCCAGCTATCGTCACGGCGCGGCGCGTTACGAAATAAAGGTCGAGAATCCCTCTGGCGTGTCGCGCGGCGTGGCGGCGATCGAACTCGATGGCAAAATGTTGCCGCCCAACTCGGCAATTGAACTGCGCGATGACGGCGCCGTTCATCGCGTGCGCATCATGCTGGGGAGTCCGGCTCAGGCCTGACCTCGAACAGGCATCCGCGCCGGACGTGTTGTCAGGTAACGGTTACAACGCGCCCTGTAAGTCTTACCTTTGCATCGGTCTCAAAAAAGCGGTGCCTGAAGGGCGGTTCAGCGCCAGGTACTTGGCGCAAAAGCGACTCTGGCGGTTTGCATTCGCCGTGGCATGTGGCTTGCTGAATGAGGCGAAGGAACCGGGCCCCGGCCCGGTCGCCAATGCCGTGCGCACGATAATCATGCGGCGGTTTTCAAAACATTTCAGTCAGGAGGCTCGCGCATGAAGATATCGAAAAGTATTACCTGGGTCGGCGCCGCATTGTTTGCCGTGGTGCTCACGGCCGGCTGCAATCGCAATGACGACACATCCGCTGCCGATGCACGCAGGCAAATGGACCAGACGCAGGAACGAGCGGGCACGGATCGGGCGCAAGCGCCGATGAACCAGCAGTCCAATATCAGCGACAACATCGATGACGCCGCCATCACCGCCAAGGTGAAGACCGCAATCATCGGCGAACCGGGCCTGAAGGCCCGGCAGATCAATGTCGATACGGCGAACGGCGTCGTCGTCCTGACCGGAGCGGTGGATTCGCCCACCAGCGTTGATCGCGCCACCCAGATCGCACAGGCTATCGAGGGCGTGAAGTCGGTCGACAACCGCCTTACGGTCAGGCAGGGCTGACCCATCTACCCCGCGTCCCGTGCTTCCTCCGGCGGGACGCGATCAACGAGGAGCGTTCGACATGTTCACCAGACTACTGGCAATAATGATGCTGGCGGGTTTCATCGCTGGCTGCAACACCATGGAAGGCGTCGGCAAGGATCTTGAGCGCGGCGGCGAGAAAATGCAGGGAAAAGCCAAGAACTGATCGCCAAGAACAGATCGCCAAGAACATATCCCTGCGCTGGCTTAGAATTCCGCCCTGAACCATCGCCGAGACACCGCTCCCTGGAATTCCCCATGAAAACGCATGGCACGGCTTTTCGTTTCTGGACGATGCCATCGGCCTGGTTGTGCCTGCCGGGGTGCATCGTCCTTCTCGTTATGGGGTGCGCCACCGGCTCCCTGCCCGAAATCAAGCGCATCGAGACCAGCAGTGCGCGCAGCGTCCAGCTGGAAAACGCCAGGGGTCCCCTTTCGCGGGAACGCAGCGCCGAAATCATCGGCAAGCTGAAGGAGCGGGCCGGTGACATCAGCATTCTCGACCGGCACGTCGCTGTCGAGCAAGCGGCGGTCGACAGCCCGCTTGTGGTCGGCAACAAGGCGACCTTGCTGCAGGACGGGCCGGCGACCTACAAGGCTATGTTCGCGGCCATCCGCAGTGCAAAACACCATATCAACCTCGAAACCTACATCATTGAAGACGACGAGGTGGGCCGCGAATTCTCGAACGTCCTCATCCGCAAGCGCGAACAGGGCGTGCAGGTCAATCTCATTTACGACAGCGCCGGCTCGATCAACACGCCGCGCGAGTTTTTCGACCGGCTGCGGGACAGCGGCATTCAGGTGATCGAATTCAATCCCGTCAATCCCCTGGAGGCGAAGAAGGACTGGGCCCTCAACAATCGCGACCACCGCAAGCTGCTCGTCGCCGATGGCCGGGTCGCATTCGTGGGCGGCATCAACATCAGCAGCGTTTATTCCAGCGGTTCGGCTCCGGGCTTGAGCCGCAAGTCTCCGGCCAAGGCCAGGGCGACGGCCGACAGGGGCAAAGCCGCAGCCTGGCGTGACACGCACGTCCAGATCGAAGGCCCGGTGGTCGCGGAATTCCAGAAACTGTTCATGCAGACCTGGGAGAAGCAGGGAGGGAAGCCACTGGATGGCAGCGGCTATTTTCCCCAGCTCGAGGAACGTGGCAAGGACATCGTGCGGGCGGTGGGCAGTGCCGTCGATGAACCCTACGCCCAGATTTATGTAACGGTGGTCTCGGCCATCAACAGCGCGGAGAAGCAGATCCACATTACCAATGCCTACTTCGTGCCGGACGATCAGTTGCTGGAAGCCTTGCAGAATGCCGCCCGCCGTGGCGTGGACGTCAAACTGATCCTGCCCAGCCATACGGATTTCTGGGCCGTGTTCCATGCCGGACGCGCGCACTACACCGCGCTGCTTAAAGCCGGCGTGAAAATCTATGAGCGCCAGGGGCCTTTGCTGCATTCAAAGACCGCGGCCATCGATGGCGTATGGTCCTGCGTGGGGTCCACCAATCTCGACTGGCGCAGCTTTCTGCACAACAACGAAATCGATGCCGTGGTTCTGGGTGACGGATTCGCCGCACAGATGCAAGCCATGTTCGACAACGACCTTGCGCAATCCCGGGCGATTGACCTCAACACCTGGAAAAAACGTCCCGTCAGCGACCGGTTCAAGGAATGGTCGGCGGGGTGGTGGGAGTACTGGTTGTAGGCACAACCGGCCGGAAAACAGGTGAAAGGTAAAAGGGGAAAGTGGAAAGGTAAGAGCCCCGGACGCCTTTACTTCACCCTTCACCTTTCACCTATTACCTATTACCTTTCCCCTTTCGGCTGCTCTTGTCGATCAAGGCGATCGCCTTGCTCAGGCTCTGCCGGTTCTTCATGCGGCGGGAAAATTTTTCAAGCGTGCCTGTAGCGTTTACCGATCCAGCAAGGCCTGCGTCCTCCAACTTACTGATTTCTTGAATATGCGTGCGTGGCACGGGCGTTGCGTTAGTCCCCTTCGTGGACATGTTCGCGTTGTTCGCACACTCAAACATCATCTAGGAGACCACCATGAATTGGGACCGCGTCGAAGGCAACTGGAAGCAGTTCAAAGGCAAGGTGAAGGAGAACTGGGGAAAGATTACCGATGATGAACTCGACAAGATCGGTGGCCGCCGCGAACAACTCGCCGGCAAGATCCAGGAATCCTACGGGGTCAGCCGCGATGAAGCCGAGAAGCAGGTGAAGGACTGGGAAAGCCGTCTCTGAATCGCAGGGGTCCGGCGGGGGACTTTGGTATGCCCCGGTGTCGTTAGCAAATCTCAAGGAGAAGAACATGGTTTTACGAAACGATGATCCGTTGCGCACATCCGCCGAAGTCTGGCGCGATCGCCTTTTAGCGGCTGCCGCTGCCGTGGTCCTCGGCCTGACGCTCAGCAACGTGGCGCCGGCGGACGAAGTGTCCAAGGAAACCAAGCGCACCTCGAAAGCGCAGTACGAGGCCACGATGGACAAAGCCAAGGCTGAGTACAAGGTGGCCCAGCAGCGTTGCCAAAGCATGACCGGCAACGAGAAGGATGTGTGCCGGCAGGAAGCCAAAGCCGATCACGCGCGTGCCGAGGCCGACGCAAAGGCCATGAATAAATCGAACAGGGCCGGTGCCGACGCGAATGAGGAAAAGCGCGAAGCCGAGTTCAAGGTGGCCCGGGCAAAGTGTGATTCCATGACCGGCAATTCCAAGGACGTCTGCGAGAAGGAAGCCGACGCCATGTACAAGCATTAACCGAAAATCCGCCGACAGGCGGACGGCCCAAGTCGTCCGCCCGCCTGCCGGTGAATCGAATTTCACATCCCCCTTTTGGCCTCCGCATCGCAAGATTCCGGGGCGTTTTTTCGTTCGTTGGACAAGCCCCGGATATCGAAAGAGAAAAGAGGTAGAGGTGAGATCGCACATCTATCTTTCCGGACTTTTGGCCTGCGCCCCTGGTTTCCTCTTTGCACTTTTTTCGCGTCTCTGGTTTCTTTCTCTCCCGGGTAAACCTTACACCGCCTCTTTGTAAGCCTTACCTGCCGCTCTGTCCGGCCCGGCACCTCCAAAGCGATGGGTCAGCTCAAACCACTGAATTCCGTACGCTTAGTGGGTTGGCGTAGCGTTGGCATGGAAGGTGCAAGTTTATTGTCAGACGCCGCAGAGTTTTGCCGGTGTCAGGACACCCGGATGACATCGCAGTTGCATCCGGTGGCTTCACGGAATGCGCTGCCCTTGACGGCGCGGTCGACACGAAGGTGCGGGCATGACGAAGATGGTGATGATGTGGCTGTTCGGCGTTCCGGTTACGGTAATGCTGCTATTCATGATGTTTGGTGTGCTGTGAACGCATAAGTCGGGGAGAACGACATGTCGCTCGGAACCGTATTGCTGATCATCGTGATCCTTATGCTGATCGGTGCCATTCCCACCTGGCCGCACAGCAAGGGCTGGGGTTTCGCGCCGAGCGGTGTCGTCGGCGTGGTCCTGGTGGTCGTCGTGGTGCTGCTGGTCGCAGGGCGCCTATGACGCATGGGTCCCCAGGACCTGTTCCCGTCATCTCGATATTGTTGAGGTATCTGAAAGTGAGATTGCCATGAAGTCAGGCAGGAATTTCTCCCGCCCTGGGCTTGCCGCCGTGCTCGCCATTGCCATCTCCGGCTGCGCGCCGGTGCAGGTAAAGCAGACACCGGCAGAGTACGCCGACGACGCCTGGATCACTTCAATGGTGGCGCGCGCGTTCGTCAAGGTCCCCGAACTCAGTGTCTCTGAAATCAAGGTTGACGCCTTTCAGGGCGAAGTCCAGCTCAGCGGTTTTGTGGCCGCTGCTGGCGACGTAGGCAGGGCTGCCGCTGTCGCTGGCGGAATCGACGGCGTCAGGGCAGTGAAGAACGACATCCAGGTGAAGTAAGCTTGTTCAAGCAAGCGCGAAAAACAATCCTTGCGGGTGTCAAAAACGACCGCCAACAACACGGAACGAGGGCGAAATTCATGAGAGCGAGTCCAACTGCCAGTACGTTGTTGCCGGCCCTGTTCTGGTCAATGTTCTTTTTATCCGTGTTTGCGGCGCCGGCGCTCATGGCGGCGCGCGATGGAGGCGGCGACACGGAAGCGCATGACCCGGACGGGCACACCGCAGAACTGATTCGGCAGCACAGGGAGGTCGTGTCGCCTTTCTTTTCGGTGCCGGAAACGCAAGGGCGCCCCGCCGATTCTCTGGCAGGCAGACCACTGAGGAATGGACCGGCAATGACCGAAGAATGGTCGTTCGTCCGCGAGGCGCAACCGGAAATCGAACCGATGATCCGCCCGGTGGGAAATCGCGCCAAGCGTATCCGGGTCTAACGCCGGCGGCCGCCTTCGCCGCCAACCAGCGCACCTGCAGAATGAGGTAAAAATGAGCCAGATCATCGCCGGAATATTTGACACCATCAATCAGGCTGAAGATGGGGCCGAATCGCTGCGCAGGCACCGGTTCGCGGCCGACGACGTCTGCCATTTCGCTAACAACCCGCCAGGGCAGCATGACCGGTTGCCCATTGGCGGCGACGAGGGTTCCGATCCCGGGGCAAAGAATGCCCACGGTGGTGCCCTCGCTGGCGTGGGCGTGGGAACGGGAGCCGGCGCGGCCATTGGCGCCGTAGTCGGCGGGCCGCCTGGGGCGGCTGTTGGGGCCGGCGTCGGCGCCTATATTGGCTCACTGGTCGGCGCGCTGGGAAATCTCGACGGCAAAGGCAGCGCACAGCATCCGGTGCGCCGGCCCGCGGGTGCCATGGTGGCGGTACGTATCGACGGCGCCAACCGCGAGCAGATGGCGATTCGCGTACTGCGTTCGGAAGGGGCAAGGCATATCGAGGCAGCCGAAGGCAATTGGAGCGGGGGCAAATGGACAGACTTCGATCCCGTGGCCGCGCCGCGCCTCGTATCCGATTTGGCCGCCGGTCCGGCCTTGCTCTCGGAAGATGTGAAGCCCGACGGCGCCAGGGTCGTGTACCGGGTGCAGCGCCATGGCGACAAGACATGGGAAGTGCAGGAGCGGGGCTCGGCTGCTCCGCAGCCCGAATTTGTCCTGCGACAGGATGCCGTCGCCCATGCGATTTCTCTGGCGGAACGCACTCCGCATGCCGCCGTGGAGGTCTGGGGCAAGGACGGCGAGCTGATCTGGCGCGAGTCCTACGACGGCGCCGTGCGGACTCAGCGCCCGTCAGCGGGCAACCCGGGCGCGGGTTGATCGGCAGCCGGGTTGAATCGGAACGGGTGCGGTTCCCCATCGCCCGCGTGGCCGTGCAAGAATGACGAATTGAACCGGGCCGTATCGATTCCCCATCGTGCGGCGCGGACTGGGAGGACGCGCGCATGGAAAGGTTTGCGGCCGGCGTTGACAGGCAGGTCTGCGCCGCGCTTGACGGTTTGGCCACGAAATTGGGCCTGGGACTTATCCTGCTCGATTCGGCTTCCCGCCCGGTGTTCTCCAATCGCACCGCTCTGGAATTGCTCGATTGCAGCACCCCCGGATCGCTGGCGGATCGCTGGGCCGCGCTGCAGACCGCGAAAACGGTCGGCCCTGCGACGGAAATTACGGCTGCTCACGCCTTCACAGCAGACCTGCCAGTCGAAGGCGCAACGCGCTTCCTGCGCGGCGAAGTCCGGCCCTCGGCTGGCGGCTTCGAAGTGTTTCTCAAAGACCGCCGCAAACTGGGAGAACTCGACAGCGAGCTTCTAGGCGCGATCCGACTGCGCGAATGGATCCATCACTGCGACGCACTGGTCCACGATGCCAACGGCGCACTGAACACCGTTCAACTCACACTGGAGTTGCTGGATGGTGGGTGGCCGGGTTCGAAGGCGGGCGAGCAGTCCCGCGAGCCGAACCGAAGCAACCACGCAGCAGTGATCCGCGACAACCTGGACAAGCTCCAAGGCACGCTACGCAAGTTCATCACCGCCCACCAGGCGTCGCCGGTGCCGGCTGTTTTCGATCTGCGCGAAGTGGTGAATGAGACGGCATCCACGCTACTGATGCCGGCGCGCCGGCGGCGGATCGAATTGCGAATCAGGCTCGGCGATATGGCGCTGCCGGTACGCGGCAACCGCGCCCGCATTCGGCAGGCGCTGTTTAGCGTTGTGCTCAGTCGGGTCGAGAGCCTGGCGGAACGCAGCCACCTGAACCTTGAAGCGATCGCTTCCGGCGACCGGCCGGAGGTGGTGTGTCTCGATGACGGCACGCTTGCGGAAACCGCAAGGGCGGGAATCTTTCACCTGTTTCTTGCCGAGTCCGGCGCGGAAGCCTCCACCGACGGCTTACGCCTGGCGCGCGCAATGGTGGAGTGCGAAGCCGGAGAGTTCCAGGTGCGCAGCGATGCTGCCGCGGGGACGACGTTCCGTTTCCTGTTTCCGCGGGCCTTCTGAGCGGTAACCGCAGTTTCTCCGCGCGCCGGTAAGCCTTACACCGGCGCCTGAAAAACTTTCCGGCTGATTTCCGGGCGCGGTCGGACCGTATCCCTTTCGCATCTACAAATACTTTATAGATTATATGGTTGCGACGACATGTGAGTCGCGAACTTTTTTGGCATGGACGTTGCTGATCTTCTTTCCAGGAAATGCACAACCGGTCGCCCATGCCGAGGAATCCACCAGACGAAAGAACCGCGTAGGCGATGCTGATATTTCAACACCAATCCTCAGGAGACCACCATGTTGCAGGCCGCAGCTGTCTTTTTCATCATCGCCATCATCGCCGCGATCTTCGGCTTCGGCGGCATTGCCGCCGGCGCGACCGAAATTGCAAAAATCCTGTTCTTCATTTTCCTGATCGTCTTCATCGTCAGCCTGGTCATGGGCCTGATGAGGCGCTAGCGCCGCATTCCGCGCGAACAGATCCGAGACCAAGTTACCCAACCCGGGAGGTGCCATGAGTGCAGAACCACAAGGCGTGCGCAGCGCGGCAAGCCAGATGAACGTGCAGAAGGACAAGCTGGTGGCCGACATAGGGACGGTCGTCACCGATGCCGAGAACCTGCTGAAGCGGGCGAAGAATGCGGGTGCGGAAGGTTATGCAGCCGTGCGTACCGAGCTCGAAGGCAAGCTGTCAGATACCGTTGTGCGTCTGCAGGAAGTGCAGGAAGAGCTGAAGTTCCGCGCCCGCTATGCGGCCCGCACAGCGGATGTCTACGTGCACGAAAATCCGTGGAGGTCGATGGCCATCGTGGCGGCCGCGGGCGTCGTTCTTGGACTTCTCCTGAGCCGCCGCTGAAGGCCACGGCTTTTCTTTGCATGTCGATGGGGGCGTGATCCGACTGCGGCACAGGCCCGACCCGAAGCAGCGATCCGTTGGCGCAAGCCCTCGGATCATGGGATGGTAAAGCGCCTTGGACAGCTATGACATCGTTGTGATCGGCTCCGGCCAGGCGGGTGAAGCGCTTGCCATGGTGTCCGCCCAGGGCGGGCTTGCGACGGCGCTGATCGACGACGGCCAGCAGGGCGCACACAACATCAATGCCGGCGCCGCTCCCTCGAATGCACTCATCGCCAGCGCAAATGTCGCGCGCATCGCGCGCCGCGCGGCGGATTTCGGCGTGGAAACCGGCCCGGTGGCGGTGGACTTGCGCAAAATCCAGCGGCGCAGGCATGCGGTCATGGAAGATATTCGCAGCGGCGTGAAGAAGGCCATCAGCGATACGCCGGGCCTGACGCTGCTGGAAGGCAATGCGAGCTTCGCTGACGCCTCCACCCTGAACGTCGAGGGAAGAGACGGCGGAACGCGCCAGTTGCGCGGCGGGCGCATTTTCATCAACACCGGGGCGCATCCCGTTTTACCGCAGTTGCGCGGCCTCGGCGACGTCCCCTATCTCGATTCCGACAGCGCGATGGCACTGGACCAACTGCCGTCCCACCTCCTGGTGATGGGCGGCGGAACTGCGGGACTGGAACTCGGGCAGGCGTTTTGCCGGCTTGGCGCCCGCGTTTCGATCGTCGAGCGCCAGGAGCGCCTGCTGGCCGGGGAGGACCGCGATGTTGCCGCCACCGTTGCGCAGATCCTGCGTGAAGACGGTGTCGAGATATTCCTGGAAACGATCGCTACATCGGTGCAGACCGATACGGAGGGCAGGATCCGCCTGCAGGTGCGCAATCCCGCCGGTAGCCGGGTCCTGACAGGCTCGCACCTTCTGGTCATAGACGGCAGGGCGCCCAATACCTCGGCGATGAACCTGCAGGCGGCGGGAATCGCGGTCGACGACCAGGGTTATGTTTGCGTCAATGAGCGACTCGAAACCAGCGCTCCCGGCGTTTATGCGCTGGGCGATGTGAACGGCGGCCCGCCGTTCACGCACATGGCCCAGGACGATTTGCGCATCGTGCGCGCCAACCTTCTCGAAAACAGCCGCGCAACGACCGCGGGCCGGATGTGTCCCTACACCGTCTTCATCGATCCCGCATTGGGACGCGTCGGCCTTACGGAGGCGGAAGCTCGGCGCCAGGGCCGTGACGTCCGCGTGGCGCGCCTGCCGATGAGTAAAGTGGTGCGCGCCGTCGAGTTGAACGAAACCCGCGGGTTCATGAAAGCCGTGGTGGACGCTGCTACCGGCCGCATCCTTGGCGCTGCGGTTCTTGGCGTGGGCGGCGGCGAAGTCCTGGCCATGTTGCAGATCGCGATGATGGCCAACATGCCTTACACGTCGCTTCGCGACGGGGTGTTCGCTTACCCGACCCTGGCGGAATCCCTCAACAATCTTTTCACTTCGATGGAGAAATGACATGCAGACAGTCGGCAAGAAAACAGAGGAAATGCCCGCGACCGGTACTTTCATGACGGACGTAAAGATCCTGCGGGAACGCGCGCGCAAGCACATCGAGCAGGGTGCCGTGACCGAGGGCTACCAGGCCGACCGCAAGGTGGTGATCAAGCTGCTCAACGAGGCGCTGGCCACGGAAATCGTCTGTGTGCTGCGCTACAAGCGGCATTACTTCATGGCCGAGGGCATCAACGCGGAGAGCGTGGCGGCGGAATTTGCGCAGCACGCGATGGAAGAACAAGGCCATGCCGACCTGATCTCCCAGCGCATCGTGCAACTGGGCGGCGAACCGAACCTGTCCCCCGACGGCCTGTCCTCGCGTTCTCATTCCGAATACGTCGAGGGCGCCACGCTGGTGGAGATGATCCGGGAGGATCTGGTCGCCGAGCGCATCGCCATCGACAGCTACAAGGAAATGGTCGCTTACATCGGCGCCAAGGATTCGACCACCCGGCGGATGCTCGAAGGAATCCTGGCGGTGGAGGAGGAGCACGCCGACGACCTCGTGTCGCTGCTGGGCGGCTTTCAGAAGTAAACGAATTCCCCGACGCCTTTCCAGGAGTGCGAATCATGGACAATAAGTGGCTGTTTCTGCTTGCTGTGGCGGCGCTGGTCGCAATCTCATGGTATGCAATGCGGCGGCCGCCCAGGCACGCAGAAAAGCCGGTGCTGAAAGAGCAAGTGCAGACCTGGGAAGACGAAGGCGGCAACGTGCCCGAAGTACCGACGGTCAGCCCGCGGCCGGGTGAGGGCCGGACCGGCTCGACCGGGCATGGCGCCTGATCGTCACAGCGGCGGCGTGCGCGGGGCGAAACTGGCGCCCCGAACACGAATCGAACGTGCGACCTACCCCTTAGGAGGGGGTTGCTCTATCCACTGAGCTACCGGGGCGACGCGCGAATTCTATCCGAAATCCCTGGCAGTCTCTGCACGCGGGGATATCGGCGCGACCTCACCAAAGCCTCTGCACCGCCACGGGTTCCTCTATGTCCAAGCTGCGACGGAGCAGAGAAGGGCGCGCGAAGAAAAGTCAAGGCACGCCATGGGCCGAACGCCGGATATCCAGGCCGCGTCCCGCATACGGACTGTAACTTTGGTTGCCTAGTCTCCTCCGGTGAATTTTCGCTTCCCTTTGTGATTCCGCTGCGCCTTCGCGTTTAAAAGGTTGTGGACGATGGGTGTTGCCATCCGGCGACGGGTTGCGGCGCGGATGAACTTGTTCAGCGATTGCGCTGTCTTTAGGCTTCTGTCATCGGTCGAAAAAGCCGGCGCGGAAAGCAACGAATCCTACTTTCCGCAGAAACATGAACCAATGATTCCCGCACTGCCGGTGCAGCCGACTTTCCCCCGACGGTGCCACCCATCCCGTTATGTTGCGATCCTGCTGCTGCTGGCGGCGGCGGGCCTGCCGCCTTGCGCTTTCGGCTTCGGCTTCGATGATGTGGCGAAGGCAGCGGAGCAACTGGCCGCGCAGCCGTGGAAGAAAACAGCCACGAACCTGCCCAAGGAACTGGAGGGCATGAGTTATCAGCAGTACCGGGACATCCGTTTCCGTCCCGACAACGCCTTGTGGCGCAGCGCCCGACTTCCGTTCGAGATCACGTTCTTTCATGAGGGGTTCCACTACGACCAGCCGGTGAAGATCAATGAGGTGGGCGAGCAGGGCGCAACCGAGATCAAGTTCGATCCCGCGCTGTTCGATTACGGCAGCATCAAGCTCGAGCCGGAGAAAGCAGCCGGACTGGGATTCGCGGGTTTGCGCGTGCATTTCCCGCTCAACAACGGCAAGGTCAAGGACGAAGTGCTGTCGTTCATCGGTGCGAGTTATTTCCGCGCCCTCGGCAGGGACCAGAACTGGGGCTTGTCGGCGCGCGGCCTGGCTGTCGATACCGGCCTTCCGTCCGGGGAGGAATTCCCGCGCTTCGTCGAATTCTGGATCGAACGTCCGGTTGCAGGGGCGAAGGAACTGGTCCTCTACGGCCTCCTGGATTCGCGGCGCATGGCCGGCGCCTACCGTTTCATCCTTCGGCCCGGCGTCGAAACCGCGATCGAGGTCAAAGCGCGCCTGTTCCTGCGCGAAGCAGTGGGCAAGTTCGGCGTTGCGCCGCTCACCAGCATGTTCTTCTATGGCGAGAACCAGCGTTCGGGCGGCGACGACTACCGGCCCGAGGTGCACGATTCCGACGGCCTGCTGGTGCACATCGCCAGCGACGAATGGATCTGGCGACCATTGCAGAATCCAAAACGCCTGCTGGTGACGTCGTTCGCGACGGTGAATCCGATCGGCTTCGGCCTCATGCAGCGCGACCGCGATTTCTCCCGCTACGAAGACCTCGAGGCCCGCTACGAACGCCGGCCCGGGGCGTGGGTCGAACCCAAAGGTGCGTGGGGCCCCGGACGAATCGAACTGGTGCAGATTCCGTCGCCCGACGAGTCGAACGACAACATCGTGGCGTACTGGGTGCCGGACACGGCGCCTGCGCTGAAGCAGCCCTGGGACGTGGAGTATCGATTGCTCTGGCAAAAGGAAGCCGACACCAGGCCGCCGAACTCGTGGGTCACGCAGTCGAGGCGCGGCCATGGCTACCCGCGCAACCCCGATAGCAACGTCGGCATGATCATCGACTTCGAGGGGCCGCTGCTGCGCAAGTTGGCGCCCGACGCCAGGCTGGAAGGCGTGATTTCGAACGATGCCGGCATCGAGATCCTGCGCAGGCACACGTTTCGCAACGAAGCGACGGGGGGCTGGCGGCTCGTTCTGGAAATGCGCCGCGTGGACAACAGCAAGCCGGCGGAGCTGCGGGCCTTTTTGCGTCTGGACAATAATCAGGTATCGGAAACATGGAGCTACATACTGCCAGTCGATTGATGCATGCCTCCCAGGCATGCCGGCGCTACCTGGCGCGCCTGCCCTTCTTGTCCGGCCACCGGCGCCTGCTGCTGTCGCAGGCTGCGGCCGACCACACCGATTCGAGCGCAGCGATGGCGCATTTCCACGGGACGCTGTCCGACCGCCAGTTCGATCCGCAGGATCCGGCGGATGCGTCGCTCGAACACCGGCTGGAGACAGCCGTTGGCGCCGGCCATACCGAGCATGGGCACCTTGCGATCGTGCGCGACCGCAATGGCCGGATGCGCCTGAACACGGCGCCGCGACTTCATCGCAGTTCGATGAGTCCGCGCCGCTGGCCGCCCAAGGGCTGGCAACTCGAGTCGTCGTGGCGCAAACCGGAACGCGACCGCCGCGCCGATTCCCCCGATCCGCGCGGCGACTGGCATCGCACCGGCGCCGTGCGCCGCATCGTCCTCGGCCTGCTGGTTCTGCTGCAGACCGCATTGGCCACGGATTTCATGGCGGCGGTGCTGCCTTATCACGGGCGCCAGCCGCTTGAGATCGCCATTCTTGCGCTGTTCGCCATCCTGTTCTGCTGGGTTTCGGCCGGATTCTGGACCGCGGTGCTGGGATTTTTCGTACAACTGTCCGGCGGCGACCACTACGCAATTTCGCGTACCGCGGCGGCTGCCGCGCCGATCCCGGATGAAGCGCGCACCGCGATCATCATGCCGATCTGCAACGAGAATGTATCGCGTGTGTTCGCAGGACTGCGCGCCACTTACGAGTCGCTCGCGGGAACGGGTGAGTTGGGCCGGTTCGATTTCTTCGTGCTGAGCGACAGCAACGACGCCGACAACCGCGTTGCGGAACGCCACGCCTGGTTGGAGCTTTGCCGTGCCGTCGGCGGATTCGGCCGGATTCATTATCGCTGGCGCCAGCACCGCATCAAGCGCAAGAGCGGCAACGTCGCGGACTTCTGCCGCCGCTGGGGCGCCGACTACAGCTACATGGTGGTACTCGACGCAGACAGCGTGATGAGCGGCGACTGCCTGACCACGCTGGTGCGCCTGATGGAAGCGAACCCGAACGCCGGCATCATCCAGACCGCGCCACGCGCTGCCGGACGCGATACGCTGTATGCCCGGATGCAGCAGTTCGCCACGCGCGTCTATGGGCCCTTGTTCACTGCCGGCCTGCATTTCTGGCAACTGGGAGAATCCCATTACTGGGGCCACAACGCGATCATCCGCATGGCGCCCTTCATCAAGCATTGCGCGCTGGGCCGCCTGCCGGGAACGGGCAGCATGTCGGGCGAAATCCTGTCGCATGATTTCGTCGAGGCGGCACTGATGCGCCGCGCTGGATGGGCGGTATGGCTGGCCTACGACCTGGCGGGCAGCTATGAGGAAATGCCGCCCAACCTGGTCGACGAACTCAAGCGCGACCGCCGCTGGTGCCACGGCAACCTGCTCAACTTCAGGCTGTTCCTCGCCGAAGGCCTGCATGCCGCGCATCGCGCGGTGTTCGTCACCGGCGTCATGGCTTACTTCTCCGCGCTGCTCTGGTTCGCCTTCCTGCTGCTGTCCACCGCGCTGCTGGCGGTGCACACGCTGGTCGAGCCGCAATATTTTTTCAGTCCGAACCAGTTGTTCCCGATCTGGCCCGAATGGCATGTGGAACGCGCGCTAACCCTTTGGGCCATCACCGCCATCGTCCTGTTCCTGCCAAAACTACTCAGCGTAGTCCTGATCTGGGTGCAGGGGGCGCAGACGTTCGGCGGCCGCTTGCGGCTGACGCTGGGCGTGTTCCTGGAATCCGTCAGTTCAATGCTGCTGGCACCGGTGCGCATGTTGTTCCACACCGAGTTCGTCGTGACCGCGCTGATGGGCCTGCGCGCGCAATGGAAATCGCCGCCACGGGAAGATACGCAAACCACCTGGGCCGAAGCCTTGCAGCGCCATGGGCTGCATACGCTGCTCGGCGTGGTCTGGGCGGCGGGCGTCTACTGGCTCAATCCGCCGTTCCTGCTCTGGCTGTTGCCGGTGGTCGGCGCGCTGATGCTGTCCATCCCCATGTCGGTCTACTCCAGCCGGATTTCTCTGGGCAAGCGGCTGCGCAAGGCCGGGTTATTCGTGATTCCGGAGGAAGTCGATTCGCCTGCAGAATTGCGCCGCATGCAGGAGCATTTGCGGCGGGCGCCGCCGCCGCCCGGATTCGTCGAGGCGGTGGTCGATCCGCTGGCCAATGCCCTGGCCTGCGCCTCCGCCAACGTGCGCCAGTTTCAACCGCCCGCGTTCCGGCAGATTGCCCAGCAACGGGTCGATCAAGCCGTGAAGCTCGGGCCGCAGGCACTGAGTGCGACGCAGAAAGCAGTCTTGCTTGGCGATGCTCCGGCGCTTTCGCGCCTGCACTTCCAGGTCTGGGCGTCGCCGGACGCACACCCGCAGTGGTTCGCCAACATGCCCGCAGCGGTCGAACGCCGTGCCGCGCCGCGCGACGCCCCACGCATGCTGACGCATGCAGCCGCTGGCTAGAAAAAAGTTAAAAGGTGAAAGGGTAAAGGTAAAAGTAAGAACGGATGAGCCCGGATCGTTCGGTCCTGGCCTTCACTTTCCCCTTTAACCTTTCAGCTTTCACCTTCTTTCTCACGCGGCTTCCCGACCGCGTAAAATGCCGCCTCTCTTTGAGGCTGGCCCTTCATGCCCATCGCAACTTTCGAATCTGTTTCCCTTGCCTACGGCCATGTGCCGCTGCTGGACAAGGCCGACCTGGTCCTGGAACCGGGCAGCCGCACCGGACTCATCGGACGCAATGGCACGGGCAAATCCAGCCTCCTGAAAATCCTCGTCGGCATGGCCGCGCCCGATGACGGCCGGGTGTGGCGCCGTCCGGAACTGCGCGTCGGCTATGTGACGCAGGAGCCCGAGCTCGATCCCGGCCAGACGGTCTTCGAAGCGACGATCGCCGGCCTCGGAGAAATCTCGAGCCTGCTCGCCGCCTATCATGAAGCACTGCACGCACTCGAACACTCCGTGGATGATGCCGCCCTGGCCCGCCTGCAGGAGGCGCAGGAAGCGCTGGAACGCCGCGATGGCTGGCGCATCGAGCAGCGGGTGGAAACCGTACTTTCACGCCTGGCGCTGCCGCCGGATGCCCGCGTGCAGACGCTCTCCGGCGGCATGCGCAAACGCGTCGCTCTGGCCCAGGCGCTGGCCGGCGATCCAGAACTGCTGGTGCTGGACGAACCCACCAACCATCTCGACCTCGATTCCATTCTCTGGCTGGAGGAAACGCTGATCGATTTTGGCGGGGCGGTGTTCTTCGTCACCCATGACCGCGCCTTCCTCGACCGCGTCGCGAACGCCATCGTCGAACTCGACCGCGGGCGCCTGACCGCCTATCCGGGCAATTTCGCCGAATACGAGCGGCGCAAGGCGGAACAACTGGCGATCGAAGCCGTGAGCAACCAGAAGTTCGACAAGCTGCTGGCGCAGGAGGAGGTCTGGATCCGCAAGGGCATCGAGGCGCGCCGCACGCGCAACGAGGGCAGGGTGCGCAGGCTCGAGAGTTTGCGGGTGGAGAGGTCGCAGCGCCGCGAACGCATCGGCAGCGCCAACCTGAGCGTGGACCAGGGCGAACGCTCGGGACAACTGGTTGCGGAACTCGAAGAGGTCGGCAAGTCCTTCGGCGAACGCGTGGTGGTGCAGGATTTTACCTGCCGCATCCTGCGCGGCGACAAGATCGGACTGATCGGACCGAACGGCATCGGCAAGTCGACGCTGATCAAGCTCATTCTCGGCGAGATCGAACCGGATGCCGGCGTCATCCGCCGCGGCAGCCGCCTGAGCGTGGCGTACTTCGACCAGTTTCGCACCAAACTCGACGATGAGGCGAGTGTTGCGGACACCATCGCGCCGGGCTCGGATTATGTGGAGATCGGCGGCGCGCGCAAGCACATCATGACCTACCTCGCCGATTTCCTGTTCCCGTCCGAGCGCGCACGCGCGCCGGTGAAGGCGCTGTCGGGCGGCGAGCGCAATCGTCTGCTACTCGCGCGCCTGTTCAGCCAGCCCGCGAACCTTCTGGTTCTCGACGAACCGACCAACGACCTGGACATCGACACACTCGAACTGCTGGAAGCGCTGCTGCAGGAATACTCGGGAACGGTGCTGCTGGTCAGCCACGACCGCGTCTTCCTCGACAACGTAATCACCGACTACATCGCTCCCGAAGGCGGCGGACTCTGGATCAAGAATCCCGGCGGCTATGCCGACTGGAAGCGCTTCTCCGACGAACAGGCGGCGCGCAAGCGCGACAGCGATCGCGCGCCCGCCGCAAAAGCCGGCGCGCCGGCACCCCCTCCCAAGCCAGGCCGGGCGCGCAAGATGAGTTACAAGGACGTGCGCGAACTCGAGGCGTTGCCGGCGAACATCGAAGCGCTGGAGCAGGAGCAGGCGGAGATCAGCCGGCGGCTCGCCGACGGCTCGGTGTATCGTGATGCACCGGCGGAGGCGAAACGCCTGAACGAACGTTCGGCGGCCATCGACGTCGAACTTATCGACTGTTTGAAGAGGTGGGAGGAACTCGAGGCGGCGAAGAAGGCGTAAGGGCCGCAAGGGCCGCAAGGGCCGTGAATGCCGTGAATGTCGTGCACCCTTGCGGGTATACCGGGCAGTCGCCCATAAATGTCGTGAATGTCGCGGATGTCTTAGAAGCTTTAAAGCCCTGGCCGTTTCACTGCATTCACGATATTCACGATATTCACGACATTCACGTCATTCACGGAATTCACGGCATTCACGACATTCACGACATTCACGGCATTCACGACATTCACGGCCTTCACGACATCCCATGCCCCAAACCCAACGTATTGACCGGCTGCTCGGCATAGCCATCATTGCCATCCTGTTCATCGGCTGCCTGGCCGTGCTGGCGCCTTTCGTCACGGCCTTGCTGCTGGGCGTGATCCTGGCCTTTGCCACTTGGCCGCTTAACGTGCGTCTGCGTAATAAGGTGCGCGGCAGGAATACGATTGCCGCGGCACTGATGACGCTTGGCGCCTCCCTCATTCTGCTGGCGCCGCTGGTAATCGTCGCGCTGAGCCTGGCGGACAACGCGGCCGAGCTGGGAGTAGCGCTGAAAGGGGTGTTCGATGGCGGGCTGCCCAATCTGCCGCGCTGGGTGACAGGCCTGCCGGTGGTCGGCGCGTGGCTGGCGGAATACTGGAGAAGCGTGGCGCACGACGGCAGCCGGCTGTACCAGGAACTCGAGGGATTGATCCCGCCGGCGCGCACCGCGTTCCTCGCTGCAGGTAGCGCCCTGATCAGCGGCCTGGTGCAACTGACCCTCGCCGTGCTCGTCGCGTTTTTCCTTTATCGCACCGGCGAAAAGGCGGCCGATAAGGTCCAGCGGGCCGTCGTCCGTGTCGGAGGGCCGCGCGGCAAGCATCTGCTCGACGTCACCGGCCACACGGTAATCGGCGTCGTGTACGGCATCATGGGCACCGCCTTGGC
>JBKJUC010000010.1:0-21748 GCA_046590325.1 Burkholderiales bacterium
GGCAGAAACGTTCGCCGCGGCATGTATCCAGTGATTCGGGACCGGCGCCAGGTCGGGAGGGGGCACGCCCGGCGAGCCAAACAGGCCGGTCCGCTCCAGTTGAACTGCCAGGGTGCGCGCGACGCGATGAGAGATCTCCGACAGCGTCATGCAGCGAAGACGGTTGAGCCGCCACTGGAAACGCTGCTTCATTCCCTCCACCCTGGCGACAGGCGCGAAGCTGGCGTCGTCTTCGCCGAAAGCCGCCGGGAACATCCGGGTCTTTTGGGCTTGATGGTTCATGCGCAGGAACGGGAAGCAGGGCCCGCAGTGTCGGCCCCGCTATTGCCGCAACCCGAAATGCCAGGAATCATGCCCCGCCCTCTCGATCGTGATGATTGGGCCGGTGTTCCGGCCGGGCGACGAATGCCGCCTCTATAAGCGTGCGCGACGGCGACCTTCGCCAGCACCACTGCCAGCATGCCGAGGCATTGTTGAAGCCGGACGTACGCAAGCAGAGGCGGCAGTAGTCTGATCGGAACAGTGGCCGCTGGCCCGAACCGTGTCATGCCACGGCGTATTGCCGGTGCCAGATCTCGAGGTTGAGAAGGGCCCACAGCAGCTTCTCGTGGTTCTGCCTGCCATCGATGTGTTCCGCCAGCACGCGGTCCAGGGCCTGGCGGTTGAAATAGTCCCTGGTTTTCGAGGATGTGCCCTGGAGATGATCCAGCAGATAGTCGCGCATCTCGCCGCGGAACCAGCGGTTTACCGGAACACGGAAACCCACTTTCGGCCGCGTCAGGATGCGCTCGGGAAGGAGCTTCCTGCCCGCTTCGCGCAGGATCCATTTGGAGCGCGTGCCCCGCACGCGGTATTGGTCCGGCAGCGAAGAAGCGTATGCGGCCAGTTCGTGATCCAGAAAGGGAACGCGCGACTCGATCGAGGCCGCCATGGTCATCCGGTCTGCGCGCTCGAGCAAGTTGTCCGGCAGCCAACTGGTCTGGTCAAAGTAAAGGATGCGCCGCAGCGGGCTGTTTCCCGGATCAGCGTCGAATGGCGGTGCAGCGGCGACCGCATCGCCGACCGGGTTGCCGTTAATCCGCAGGACCGAGAGATTGTCGCGCTCGCCGCGGTTCAGCGCGCCAAACCAGCGCACGTAACGTTCGCGCCAGTCCTCGATGTTCAGGTTCGTGACGGCGGTCTTTATGCGCCGAAAGCCGTAAGGCAGCGCATGGGCAAGGGGCGCGATCAGGCGGTGGCGGACGCAGCCCGGCAACACCTGATAGGTGGGCGCAAAGCGCTCGAACATGTGTTTTGGATAGCCGCCGAGTATCTCGTCACTTCCCTCCCCGGTAAGCACCATCTTGACGCTGCGCGCGGCTTCGCACGCCAGCATGTAGATGGGGATATCCGAAGGCTCGGAAACAGGCGCATCGCGAAACGCGACCAGCCTGGGCAGTTTGTCCACCAGGTCGCGGTCCGTGATGATCAGTTCGTGATGCTCGGTACCGAAATTCCGCGCCACTTCGGCAGCGTACCCGAGCTCGCTGTAACCGCCTTCACCGAAACCCACCGAGAACGTCTTGATGGAGGCATTGTGACGGCTCATCAGCGCCACGATGGTGGAGGAATCGAGCCCGCCGGACAGGAACGCACCAAAGGGCACATCGCTCACCATCTGCATCCGGACGGATTCGTCGAGGCGGGACAGGAAGTTTTCGACGGCATCGGGCTGCGGCCGCAGCAATGGACGCACGCTGCGGTCGGGAGCGGACCAGTAGCGCTCCTCCCGGAGCCTGCCTTGTTCCCAGATGGCCACGGTCCCGGGCATCAGTTTGCGGATGCCTCCGAACAGGGTCTTCGGGCCCGGCACGTAGCGATAGGACAGATAGTCCCAGACGGACTGAAGGTCCACCGTCGTCCTGACGCCAGGGACCCGCAGCAGCGCCTTGATCTCAGAGGCGAAATACAGCCCGCTCCCTTCCTCATAGAGGAACAGCGGCTTTTCGCCGAAGCGGTCGCGGGCCAGGAACAGGCGCTGGTTGCGGGCGTCCCAGATCGCGAATGCGAACATGCCCCGCAAGTGCAGCACCACATCGGTACCCCAGTGCTGATAGGCGCGCAGCAGAACTTCGGTATCGGAGTCGCGCTTGAAAATGTAGCCGAGTGAAACGAGTTCCTTGCGCAATTCGCGGAAATTGTAGATCTCGCCGTTGAAGGTCAGTGCAAGGCCCGCGCCGTCGTCGCACATCGGCTGGCGCGCACCTTCCGGATCGATGATCGCCAGCCGCCGGTGCCCCAGGAACACGTGGTGCCCGGTGCCGGCATTGAGAAAGGAGCGCGTGCCCTGTCCATCCGGCCCGCGATGGGCGATCGCCTGCAGCATCGACTCAAGCGTTTCGTTCGAGAGCCCGCGATCCGCCTTCGCCACCCATCCCGCAATTCCGCACATTTATGTCGTCGACTTCTTCGCGTAAACAATTCGATGCCAACCCCAGTGACGACCGATTGCCTTGCGCACCCTCTCGGGCAACAGGTGACCCAGCCTGCCCCAGTGGCGATGATCGAAGAAATGCAATTCGTTCTGCTCGATGCGGAATGCCTTGAGGAGATCCTCCGCCTCCTTCGCCGCGTACACCTGGGAATAAGGATTGTCCGGCCCGTCCGTATTACGGCTCAGCCATTCCTCGTCTGTCATTCCGCTCTGCGTCCTGCGCAACTCCAGGTGACGCTCCAGTTTGTCGCGCGGAAATCCCAGCAATCGAAGCAGCGCGATGGCGCCCGGAAAGTGCAGGATTCGCAAGCAGAGTTTGCGCAGGAACATGATTTCGATCGCATAGTTGATCGAACTCCGGTTATAGAGCATCACGAGGAGTTCGCCTCCCGGCTTGAGAACCCTGTGGATTTCAGCGATGGCACTTTCCGCGTCTGGAATATGGTGCAGAACCCCGAATGAATAGACCACATCGAACGAGCCGTCCGGGAAATCGAGCGACGTCGCATCCTTTACCAACACGACGCCGGGCCTGGCAAACGCCCTCAGCGCCTGCAAGGTGGCCTCGGTCGAGGCGTTGTCGACATTGATGCCGGTGTAGACACCACCCATGCCGATGATGCGGCGCGCATCGGTACCCAGGCCGGTGCCGATCTCGAGGACTTTCTTTCCCTTCCAATCGAGCTTGGACTGGATCTCAAGAATATGGGGCTGAAGCGCATAGCGCCGGCGCTCGATATCCAGGAAGTACTCCCGCGACCACCGGGGCAGATCACTGAGTTCCGACTCGCAGGGCTTGCCATTCCAATATGCACGTACACGTTCTTGAGCCAGGGCACTATCCACCGTTTACTCCAGTCTTAAATCCTGATCCGATGGCGGCATCGATAAATGCATTGGCCGCCCGCCATCCTCATCATTCGGGTTTTTGAACCGTCGATGACATCCTGACAACAATCATTGCCAATCGTTGCCAGTTTTTGCGGCTGGATGCCCTCCATTCAGACCATCGGGCGATTCGCTCTGGAGGGCTTCAGCAACGGCAGACATGCCTGTGAGGCTCGCTTTAAGCAATTCAGCCACCCTGGCGCAACCCGTCTCGATCGAGAACTCATGCGGTGCGCGCGCCCGCACTCGGTCGCTGATGCGCCGGCGCAATTCATCGTCGTCGAGCAAGCGGCGGATGCTGTCCGCCAGCATCTGTGGATTCCTGGGGGTAATCAGGAAGCCGTCCTCTCCGTCTGTCACGAAATCCGGGATTGCGCCCACAGATGTGGCGATGACGGGCAATCCAGCGGCCATTGCTTCGGGGATGACGAGAGGAAATGCTTCGGTCCAGGATGGCACTACGATCATCGTCGATGTCACGAATGCCGCAGCCTTTGCGCGGCCTTCGAGGGAACCCAGAAATGTGACATGTGGCGCGATGCCGCGTCGCTGTACCTCCGCGCGGAGGACGGCCTCCAGCGCGTCGCTCTCGGCGACGCCGACGAGGACGAATTTTGCCTCGGGGTGGTGTTCGAGTACGCGCGGGATGGCATCGAAAAGGTCGTAAATGCCCTT
Organism: Burkholderiales bacterium; assembly: GCA_046590325.1. Classification (GTDB taxonomy): domain Bacteria; phylum Pseudomonadota; class Gammaproteobacteria; order Burkholderiales; family JACQAP01; genus JACQAP01. Next base: position 4,037 of record JBKJUC010000010.1, read on the forward strand.
GGGCGCGGACAGGCGTCCCACGAACAGCACCGCCTTGTCGCCGTGCGCCAGCCACGGCGCGGGCGTATCGGCGGGCATGTTGAGAAACAGCGGAATATCGGCCATGTTGGGCACCCAGGCGATGTCGTCGCGCCGCCACGCCTTGCCCATCTCTCGCTGATAAGTCGGGCCAAGCACAATCACGCGGTGCGCGGCCGACATCAGGAATCGTCCGATAAGACGTCCGCTGCGGGTCTCCCCCGAAGGGAAACTCGTATGCAAGGTACCGTGATAGTGGCAAATGACCTTGGCGCCGGCCAGCCGCGCGGCGACCATGAACATCCAGTCGCGCAGGAACGAGAGGCTCGGCGCCGCGTGAACCAGCACGGCGTCCGGCCGCACGCGCATGAGTGCCCGCGCCAGCCGCGAGAAGTCACGCATCAGGTAGAGGGGGGTCTTCCAGGTGGGATTTTCAACGGCCCAGCGCAGCTGCCGCTTCGAGGTGTCCACCACATGCAGCTCGAATTCCTGCGCAAGCATCGAGCGGCGCTGCATGTCGATCACGAGTTGTACTCCGCCGAGAGGCGGCGGCAGCGGACCGACGACGAGGAGACGGTGCCGCGCCCGGACCCTTGTTATGTCGGCAGCGGCTACCGCGTTGGATCCAGTCAACGAAGACGGGACGGGCGAAGTTCGAGTGAACATTGCAATGCGGCGGTCAGAGGATGGCGAACGGGAACTGCGGCTCCATGGTCACGATGCGACGCTGCACGATGGAACGCTGTGCAGCAAGCAATGCCTGTGCGGAGACGAGGAAGCTGTCGGTGTGGTCGGTCGCGCCCGGCGCGCCGGAAAACTGCGCGACCATCGCCTGCAACATCGCCTTCTGGCCGCGGTCGGACTGGAACCGGCGCATGCCGCCACCGGAACCGCCGCGAAGGATGAGGCGGCGAAAACCGGTGATCTGCGCGGAGCGTCCCCCGCCGAGGATGTCTATGGCTTCGCCGTCCAGTCCCTTCTGGCTGCCGCAGGTGTAGTGCACCACGCCGATGCCGCCGTTGGCGAAACGCAGCGTGATCGCCCAGCTTTCCTCGCGGTGCGCAGGGTCGGGGGTAGAAAACGCACTCACCTCGACCGGCAGGCTTTGCGCAAAGAAAATCGCGAGATCGATGTAGTGGCACACATCGCCGAACAGCATGCCGCCGCCTTCGACGCCATCCTGGTACCAACTGTCTCCCGGTACGCCCCCCGCGCGCACCGTGCAGGTGACCTGGCGCACGTCAATGCCGCTGAAATGAGCCAGCGCGCGCTGGCTGAGCGCGCTGAAGCGCCGGTTGTGGCCGAGCCATAGCGTGGGGCCGCCGGCAGCGCGCCTGCCGAGCACCGCGATCACGGGGGCGAGTTGCTCCTCGGTGAGGGCGAGCGGCTTCTCGACGTAGACATGCTTGCCTGCTTCGAGCGCGGACGCGGCATAGCGCGCGTGGCTGTCATGCCGCGTGACCACCATGATCGCATTCACCTCGGGATCGCGAAGCAACTCTGCGGGATCGGTCGTCGCCTTGTGAAACCGATAGCGCCCCGCAAGGGCCTCGGCGTTGGCGCCCCGGGTCGTGCAAATGCCCTCCAGGCTCAGGCCCTCGAGAGAGGGAAAATAGGGCATGAGCATCGACTTGGCATAGTTGCCGGCGCCGATCTGACCCAGCCGCACCGCGCCGGTCTGACCTTGACGCACGGGCGACCGCGCCCCGCCGAATACGACCGTGCGCGGCTGCAGTGCGATGATCCCCGGCTCGGGCTCCGGATATTCGAAGACAATACCGACCGCGTGTCCCAGTTCGCCGCCGGCAATTTTGTTGAACACGGCAACTGCCTCGGAAAACGGGAAGCGGTGGGTAATGAGCCGGGGTATGGCGAGCCTGCCTTGTGCGATCAGATCGAGAAAGGCCTGCATATTCCGGTTTGCCGTCCAGCGCACGTAGCCGACAGGGTAATCCCTGCCGCGCACGGAATAGTCCGGTTCGTTGATACCAGCCCCCATGGCGCGGCTGAAGCGGAAATCGATCTCCTTGCCGAACCATGTGCGCCAGTCCAACTGGATCGCGGTATTGCCGAGGCAAACCACGCGGCCACGATCCCGCACCATCGCCGCCGCCAATTCGATCGGCTCGAGATCCCGGGTCGAGACGGTGAGCAACACGGCGTCGACACCAAGCCCGCCGCTGATTTGCAATGCATGGCGCAGGGCTTCTTCTGCTTCAGGGCCGCACGCGGCATCGGCGCCGTTCTGGACCGCCAACGCACATTTTCCCGGATCGAGATCGACGCCGATCACACGACAGCCATTGGCACGGCATAGTTGCACCAGAAACTGACCGAGCAATCCCAGTCCGATGATCGTCACGCTTTCGCCGAGTTCGAGTTCCGCCTGGCGTATCGACTGCAGTGCGATCGCGCCGACGGCGCTTGCGCTCGCCGCCTCGAGGCTCACGCCGTCTGGAACGCGGACCACCAGATTGAGTGGCACCGCGTTGTATTCTGCATGGGTGGCCACGCCTTCGCCAATGCACGCGACGCGGTCGCCCACGCGGAATGCTTCCGCCTGCGAACCGACCGATACCACGGTTCCGGAGCAGCTATAGCCCAGGGTCGTGGGCGCCTTGAGGCGTTCCTGCACCTTGCGAAGCGTGGGCATCAGGCCTTGCTCCCTGAGCGTGCTGAGAACGACTTTGACCTGGTCCGGGCGTTCTCGGGCTTTTTCCACGAGGCTCATGCGAGCCTGGGAAACTTTCATCTTCTCGGTGCCGACGCTCACGAACGAGTAATGATTTCGCACCAGTACGTCGGCGGGCCCGATCGCAGGCATGGGCACCTCGCCGATGTCGAGGGCGCCGTTGCGCAGATAATGGCGCACTTGCTTCATCCCGGCATCCTCCAGTCGATCGCGCGCATCCAATCCCCTTTAAGGTCGGACATCGAAAGCATCGATCACGGTATAGGGGCCGCTACCCGTCACCACGATCTTCAATGTGTGCGTGCCAGGGGGAAGCCCATCCCTTCTGAAGATGGTGGTCTGGTAAGCCTCCATCGGGGCAGGTTTATACGTCTCCACGTGGTCCACTAGAATGTCATCAATGAAGACATCCGCGCCTCCGGTGGATAGCTTGCGGCAACCGATCCAGCTCACCGAGGTCCCGGTGAAGGTGAACGTGACGCTCGCGCCGTTGACGGGGGATTCGGAAATGCTCCCTTCGCTCCAGGTTCTGTTGCGGTTGCCGAAAATCCAGTTCCCCGGGCTGTAGACGACTGCAGGATCGTCTTCCTGATAGCGCCGTCCCGGTGTCGTGACGTCGAAGGCGTCCACTACGATCTTTCTGCCCGTCGAAGCGGAGTTCCTGGTGCCCATTACCTCGATAGTTATCGTATGTGTCACGTCGGCCAGTTCCGTTGCCGTAAAGACAATCGCCTGGACCTTGTCGGACTGCGAATAGGTGTCGACCGTGGTGAGTGGCCCGTCATCCACCTGTACGCGGGCGATGCCGCCGTCGTGGCCGCGAAAGCCAGTCCAGGTGACTGCCGTTCCTCTGAACGTCAACGTGGCCTTTGCGCCATTCGTTTCGGCCACCCGCGCGCCCCCCACCGGCGGATCCGGCTGCGTGGCGAGCCCGCCGCCGCTCCATCCCAACCGGTCATCCGCCTGGGCCCAGGCACCGGTGAACACGACATCCGGATCCGTCTCCTGCAAATGCGAAACCGCGGCGGCCGGAATGTCGAAAGCGTCCACCACGACCGCATTGCCCTGCGAGTCCTCGTTCCTGGTGCCCGTAACCTGGATCGTCAGCGTATGGCTGCCGGGACTAAGGCCATTCACGGCAAAGACCGGAGAATTGGTTTCGACGTTGCGCGCGAACAGATCCACAAGGACGCCTGCGCCATTGTCGACTTTGACAAGTGCGATTCCGCTGAGGTTGCTGCGTTGCCCGATCCACGTAACCGAGGTCCCGGTGAAGGCGTACGTGGCGGTCGCGCCAGGCACTTCGGACCGCACGGCACTGTCCCCGCTCCATGCATACCATTCCGGCGTGGCCTGTGTCCAACCGGGGCTCAGGGTTACTGCGGCGCCTGTTTGCTCGACGCGTCCCGGGACCGTGGGATCGGGCGGCGGAGGGTTCGAGTTATTCGCCACGGTGACGCTGACCGGCGCCGAAGTAATCAGTTCGCCGGCGCTCCCGCGTGCGATTGCCGTCAAGGTATGGGAACCGTCGCTTCCGGCAGTGGTATCCCAGGGGGCCGAATAAGGCGCGTCGGTATCTTCCGCCCCGAGGTTCGTGCCATCCACCTGGAACTGGACGCCCGCGATCCCGCCTGTGATGCTGGCGTCGGCCGATACATTGACGCTGTCCGCAACGGTGAGTCCCGATGCCGGCGAACTGATGCTGACCGAGTTGCCGGGCGGATTGCCGCCGCCGTCCACCGGCGGTGCAGAGTCGCCCTCACCACCGCCGCCACCGCCGCAGGAACCCAGCGCACCGGCGAGCAGAAGGACCGCGACGTACCCCCTGGGACGCATCCGTACCAGGCCCGGGCCGGAGCTTGCAACGCACGCGGGCGGCGCCGGGCAGCCATATTCTGTGCTAGTCACCATGGTTGTTCCTCTATCCCGCGCCATTCGATCCGCTATGGTCGAGAGCATCAGGACAATGTCGGTGTCGCGATGTAAGGATTGGACTGCAAGCCGCCGGTCGCGGTCGTCGGCTGCGGCGTCCCGATCGGGAGCGAACGGCGCGGCGCAAGCTTGGCTACGTACCAGTCAATCGCGTGCGCCAGTCCCTCGCTCACCGGCCGGACGGGCTGATAAGCCAGAAGCTGCCGGGCCTTGCCGATGTCGGCCTGTGACAGACGCACATCCCCGTCGCGAAACGCGCGATACGCCGGGCGCAGGTCGCGCAGGCCGGGGAAGCGCGGCTCGAGGAGCGACCGCATGGTCTCGAACAACTGGTTGAGGGTGATGCCTTCGCCCAGTGCAATGTTGTAGACCTGGTCGAGGGCAGCCGGATCGTCGACGGTGGCCGCCAGCAGATTGGCCTGAACCACGTTGTCGACGTGGCAGAAATCGCGGACGGTTTCACCGTCGCCGTTGATGAAGAGCGGGTCGTTGCGGATCATGGCGGCGATCCACAGCGGAATGACCGCCGGGTAGGCGCCATAGGGGTTCTGGCGCGGACCGAACACGTTGAAGTAGCGCAGCCCGATGGACTCCAGCCCATAGCAGCGCGCAAAGATCCCCGCGTACAACTCGTTCACGTACTTGGTCAATCCGTAAGGCGACAGCGGCCTGCCGATCGCGGGCTCCACCTGCGGCTGCCGGGGATCGTCACCGTAGGCGGCGCTCGATCCGGCGTAAATGAAGCGCGACACGCCGGCTCCGCGCGCCGCCGTCAGCATGTTGAGGAATCCCGTCACGTTGGATTCGTTGGCCAGCACCGGATCCGCAATCGATTGCGGCACGCTGCCAAGCGCGGCCTGGTGCAGCACGAAATCCACCGAGCGGCACGCCTGGCGGCATGTGGAAAGCGAGCGGATGTCTCCTTCGATGAACCGGAAGTTTCGCCACTGCATCTGGCGGACGGCGTCACTGACCTGGGTCAGGTTGCCGCGGTCCCCCGAGGAAAAGTTGTCCAGCCCCACCACCCGCTGATCGAGTTTGAGCAGGTTTTCGGTCAAATGGGAGCCGATGAACCCCGCTGCACCAGTGACCAGCCAGGTGCGCGGACGACTTTTCAGGCTATCTCGAACTTCTTCGTACATGTCCATGGATTTCCTCCTGCTTTCGAAGCAGTCTCGACTACCTGCATGTCGTGCTTACGGGGGCAGCATGGTCCGGATGGATACAACAGAGTCCGGATGGATAGCTTGAGCCGGATGGATGTTGGCCCCGTCCTCCACCTGTCCGGCGGGGAATTCCGTGACCGGTGTGGGACCTTTGCGCGATTTCCCGGTCGCTGACCGCGTCAGCGGAACACAACCGCCCCTGTGGCGGGGCGGGTCCGGCACAGACTCACCAGCAGTTTTTCGTAGCGATCCACCATGTTCGTTTCGGAGAACAGCGATTCCACGCTCGCGCGCGCCTGGCTACCCATGCGTTCACGCGCCCCGACGTCGGCCAGCCGCGCGAGACTGTCGACCAACGCGGCCGTATCGCCGACCGGGAACAGAAAACCGTTTTCACCCGGCCGGATCATCTCCGCAGCGCCGCCGACCTGGGAATGGACGAGCGGCTTGCCCATGGACATCGCCTCGATCCCCGCCAGTGAGAAGGCCTCGGTATGGCTGCACAGCACCATGGCATCGCACACCGCCACATAGGGGCGAACGTCCTGCTGAAATCCCGTGATCACGATGGCGTCGGAAACCTTGAGTTCGCGCGCGCGCGATTCGATTGCTTCACGCATGCCCCCGTCGCCCACCATCAGGACACGGGCCGGGATGCCCATGGCGCGCAACCTCGCCACCGCCTCGACCAGTTGAACATGGTTCTTTTCCCGGCTCAGCCGTGCGGATATGCCGATCACGTAGTCAGCTCTGGAAAAACCGAGCGCACTGCGCAATGTCCCCCGTTCCTCGGGATCCGAGCGGTCACGGAACTCTTCCGTGTCCACGCCGTTGTAGATCACCCGGTTTTTTTGCGCAAACACGCCGCGCCACAACCAGTGCCGCCGCTGCCGTTCACAGACGAACACCGAGCAATCGGCCAACCAGAAGAACAGGCGGTACGCCAGCATCTGCAACCACTCCCTGGCGCCGAGCAGCCGCATCGAGTGAAAGGTTGCGACTACGGGAACTCGCCGGCTCGATAGGCGCATCGCCAGCGTGGCGTACATCAACGCATAGCCGTTCGCGGCGAGGATCACCGAAGGGTTGATGCGGGAGATGTGCGCCGCGAAGCCGGCCAGCGCGCGGCGGTCGAAGTAACGCACCGCATCGAGGCCGTGCACGCTGCCGCCATGACGCAACCGGATGCGGTCGAGCTGGTCAGTGCCGACGCGCTTGATGTGGACCAGATGGCATTCGTGGCCCCGCTCCGCCAGACGGTTCATGAGCGTGATCGATTGCCGTTCGGCACCGCCGTGCGCGAGTGAGCCCGTGACGAAAATCGCCCGCAGCCCGGTATCGCTCAAAATGCGTTGAACACCGTGCCGACGACCCGACCGCCCATATCGCCCAGTTCCCGGATGACGGCCCTGGTATCCGAGAGCCGGGTGGCGTCTTTGCGGGCAACCACCAATGCGCTTCCCGCCCGGTACACCACTGCCTGCGCGTCGGCGTAAGCCTTCGCCGGCGCCGTGTCGAGGAGGATCACGTCGAAGTCGGCCCGCAACTCGTGCAGCAGCACACCGAGCCCAAGGCCGGCCAGCAATTCCTGCGGGTTGGGCGGCCTCGCGCCGGCGGGCAGCAGCGATAGCGAGCCGAACTCCGGAACCGGTGCCACGGCGCTGCGACCCGCGCGTCCCGAGAGAACCGCTGAAAGGCCGACCCGGTCGGAGACGTTGAATATGAGATGCTGGCGAGGATTGCGCAGGTCGGCGTCGATCAGGAGTGTGCGTTCGCCAAGCTGCGAGAAAGCCACGGCCAGATTGGCGGCAATATAACTGCGCCCTTCTCCGGAACCCGGGCTGACGATTGCCAGCACCCGCTGTTTGATCCCGGCATTGGACCAGCGGATCAGCAACTGGGTGCGAAGCCCGCGCAACTCTTCGGCGCGGGGATTGAAAGGGTCCTGGGCGACAATGAGTTCATCACTGATACTGTCGTTGCCGGGCAACAGATGCGGAAGGTTGTACTGCCTGGCAATCGCACTGTGCAGATCAACCACATTGATCATGCCCAGGCGCAGCGCAGCATCCCCGAATCTCAATCCTTCCAGGTGCTGCAAAGCCATTACCCGTTCAATGTCGGCGCTGTCGAGCTTTCCCTCCTCCGCGAGGATGCTGCCGATGCGGCGGTCGCCTCGCCCGATGACCCGGCTCGAACCTTCAATCGGCAGAACGTTTTCCTGGGTATTCATGGTTGCTCCTCAGCCTGGATTCGGTAAAGCGCGCCGGCTACGGTCCGGCAAACCGAGACGTCGCCCCGCGGGCCGGGGCTGGTTGAGCACGGCAAGCAGCGGCACATCGAGTTCCAGGTCGCTGCGTGAACGCACCCGGCGGTCGAGCGCTTCCATCAACATTACCATCACGATTCCAAGGATCGTTCCGACGACCACTGACAGCGCGATATTGAGCGGGATATTCGGGCTGGAGTGTTTGCGCGGCACGCCTGCCGGGTTGAGTACCATGACGTTGGTCTGGTTGGCGCGGCTGTCGACCAGGCTGACGACGGATCGCTGCATCGCCGTATCGTAGGCCCGCTCGGCGGACTCGACGTTGCGCCTGAGTACCGTGAGCTCATTGCGATTTTCCTTCAACCCGAGGACGCGCGCGCTCTGCGCAGCCATTGCCCTGCGGGACCCGGCCTCCCGCTGCCGGCTCTGGCGCGCCGAGCTTTGGATTCCCGCCACGAATGTCTTCATCTCGGCGTCGAGCTTCTCGCGCAGGCTCTCGTTCTCCTCGACCTGACGCTGGTATTGCGGATAGTTGGGTCCGTAATGCGCGCTCAGTTCCCGCAGTTTCGCTTCCCCGTGCAGCACATCCTCCTTGAGTTTCTGGATGAACGGGTTGTCCATGACCTCCGGCAGATTGGCCGGCGACCCGCCTGGGCCAAGGGATTCGCGCGCCTGATCTTCCCGGCTTTTCCACTCGAAGGTCTGTTCCTGCGCTCTCACCACCTGGTCCGACAGGCCGGCCAGGCGGGTGTTCTCGACATCGAGGCGTTCATCCGCGGCAACGATCCCCCGCCGCTGGTGATAGTCGGTCAGCTTCGCCTGGGCGTCTTCCAGGTTGGTCCGCAGGCTCTTCAACTGTTCGTCGAACCAGGCCGCCGCCTTCTGCGCAGGCTCCACGCGCAATTCGAGCATCGTATCGATGTAGGCCTTGGCAAAAGCATTGGCGACCTCCGCCGAGTAACGTGCCTCCCGGGATGAAACGCTGAGCCGGATGACGCTGCTCTGGGAAGTGTCGACCTTGAGATCCTGCATCAGGACCTCGACCAGTTTGTCTTCGATTGACCCGCCATGCTTCGCCACGTCCTCCAGCACGTTCGCGGAGACCGCACGCTGCGCCAGTTTCAGGTCGTCCACCACCTTGCGCGCCACCTTCTCGCTGGTGATGATGTCCAGTTGCGTCTGCAGGTAGCTGGCCCGTTCCTGTGACGACACGAGTGGGCGCAGGGCCGTGCTCAAGGATTGTTCCTCCTTGGCATCCAGCAACAGCGACACCGTCGCGGTATAGATCTTGGGCAGCAGCAAGCTGACCAGCGTGGCGACCAGGACAGTGACCAGCAGCAGGAAGGCAAACAGGCTGGCACGCGCGCGCAACGCCGAGAGGAACTGGTAGAGGTTCATGTGGTTACCGGATTTCCTTTAGTGGCTGTGGCATGCGGGGCATTTTCAGAACAGGCTTTCTTTCACATAAATCACATCGTCGGGCCGCACCGATTCGAACAGCTTCGCTTCAATCTTGCGCACCGCCCCGTTGGGCATCCGGCGGTGGATCGAGAGTCCGCGATCGCTGCCGCGCGGTGTCATCCCGCCGCCCAGGGACAGCGCATGCATGACCACCATGTCGGGCTCCAGCCGGTAGGCGCCCGCGCGCTGGACTTCTCCATATATATAGAAAACGGGTGCGCGCTGGACGAAAATGGTGTCGCCGTTCTGGATCTCGAAGTTGGCGGACATGTCGCCCCTTGCGATCATCTCCGGTACGTTGATCTCCCGCTTTTTCTCCGTGCCGTTACCGCTATTCACCACGGTGACGGTATCGGCACCGCCCGGGCTGATGCCGCCGGCGAGGGCCAGGATATCGGTGAGCGTCAGATTGGTATCGTCCAGCGCATAGCGCCCGGGGCGCACGACATTGCCGAGCACCGATACCTGCCGGCTGCGCACCTGGACCACGGAAACGCTGACCTGGGGATCCTTCATCACACGCTCCTGTTTCAGTTGCGCTGCGATCCGGCTGCCTGCTCCCGCCGGAGTCTGTCCGCCAAGCACGATCTCCCCGATCAGCGGAAATACGATGGTTCCCCGCTCCGAGATGCGCGTTTCGACGGTCAGGTCCGGATTCTGGAATACCGTAACGCGTATGGTGTCACCCGCTCCGAGGGTCTCGCGTGAAGCGGCTGCAGCGTGAATCGCGGGAGAAAACAGAGCGATGGCGGCCAGCATGGCGAGCCATCGCGATGCCGTCGTCAAAGCGGACAACATGGGAGTCCGCCTTGCTGTGTCAGGTCTGATAACTTGTAACTTGGTCATGTCTGGCTCCTTCCATCCCGGCCTACTTCAGCCCGAGGAGATCGGTTGTGTTGCGTACCATCAGTGGTCTTGCCGCCGGCGGCCTTAGCGGTCCGCCGGTTTGCGCTACGGTGTTCTGGGCTACGGTGTTTTTCTCTGCGGTGTTTTTCTCTGCGATGTTTTTTTCTGCGGTGTTTTTCTCTGCGGTGTTTTGCGCCGCGGTCGCCTGGCGAACACGCTTGATCCCGTTGTTCTCGATCTTCGCCCTTTCGCGCAGCTTCGCGACTTCCGCTTGCACGAGTTCGATCCGCTTGCGGTTATGCAGATAGCGCGCGATTGCGGGCGCCGCCTGCTTCTCGGTGAACGGAGCTTCCACGGACTCTTCAAGCCGTAACACGGAAGCACCGTAAGAGGTTTTCAATACGGCGATCTGCCCGTCGCGCATTTCAAAAAGCCGGCGCAGGGTGTTCGCCGGGATGTGTTCCGCATCTACGCGCCGTGTCGCAGTTTCGAAAGACAGCTTGCGGGATTCGAGCCAGCGCTCGACGCTGGCGAGATTCTTTGCCCCCGCCGCCACATCCTGCAGGGTGCCAATCTGCCCTTCCGGCATGGCCACCATCAGCTCGACGATGCGATAACTGCGCCGCTGCCCGAATAACGCTGGATTCTCCACGTAGAATTTCCTGATTTCCTGCGGGCTCGCTGGTGGCGCGGAGATCATGGCTCTTTCGATAAAGGCTTGCGCCAGGATCTGCCGCCTCGCGCGCTCGATCGCCTGCGCGACCTGCGAATCGCGATCCAGCTCGACCTCAAGTGCCGCCTGCTCGAGGAGTTCCTGATCGACCCCTCGTTCCCGTACCGGTGCATCAGGAAAAGCGCCCTGTTTCGCCGTCGCCTGTTTCGCCGTCGCCTGTTTTGCCGTCGCCTGTTTTGCCGTCAACGGTTTTGCGTCAGTACTGCCGGTGCGCGCGTTAACGCCATCGACCTGATGCCTCGAGCCCCCCCCGCCGACGGCTGGAACGGCGAGCGGCCCGGGTGTCTTGCGTACGTCGGGCTTTCCGCAGGAACACAGAACCACCACCGCGGCGGCCCATATTGAAACGCGAAGGATTTTCCTGATCATGGCTGGCGACTTCATTGTCATGCATGCATGTCTTGGGGTTCGGGCGGTCGTTGAATCTGGATCTACGGGTTCGAGTCGCCGCCGTGACTCGATCGAGACTCACTATGAGATACGCGATGTTTATCGGTGACTTTCGTGCATGGTCCGAACGGACCATGCACAACCGCTTCATCCGCCCTCCGGAATCGGTTCCGGATTTCGCGGCGCATGCGAATTGAGCCGGCCTCAGTCCGCGAACGACCCACGCTTGCGCCGCGCCATGAACGCCGCAGCCGCCAGCCCGCACAGCAGCAGCATCCAGGAGGAGGGCTCGGGAATTTCATCGATCGGGAACGGGAACACCGCGCCGGAGCTCCAGCCGGCCGTCCCCGGTACGGAGGGATAGGCGGCTGGAACCTCGCCTGTGGACGGATCGTCGAAGGCGTCGTTCCGATTTGAAACCACGCTCACAAAAGAGCCTCCGGTATTCGCGCCCGCGAGCGATGCTGGCGCCGGCATGTCGACACTGGAATCTTCGGGCCATGCCCCCGCAAGCACGCCGCCCACGCTATCGCCTTCCAGCAGGAGGCGTTCCGCTCCCGCCGGCAGATCGGCAATTTCCGCGAACGGATAAGCGCTCAGAATGGAGGAGACGAAGCGGGGATCTGTGGCGGTTTGCGCGGGGGCGTCCATGGTTTCGCCCGGCTCGCGCGTTTGCGCCCCGGCGATTCCCATGGCGCCTGCCGCGGCGACCGTTACCAGAAGCTTCACCAGCAGATTCATGACCGCTCCTGCGAAAGTTCCTGACCGGTGGTAAACGCGCACGCGCTCGGACGCTGCTGCCGGCGTCAAGGTCTCTGCAGTCCTCATGGGCTCAGCAGTCGCAGATCGAGAGCCTTGCCCACTGCCTGGGCGCGGTTGACCACATTCAGTTTGCGCAATATTTTCTGGACGTGATTCTTTACGGTCAGCGGACTGATGTTGAGGATGGTGCCGATTTCAAAATTACTCTTGCCGAGATAAATCCACCTCAGAATTTCCTGTTCCCTCGTCGTGATTGCGCTTCTTTTCACGGCTTTTGGAGCGTCATTTCCCCTGGCGCGCACATTCATGCGGGTGCGTACCCACGCCGTGTGCAAGAACGGCACCAGCAGTTGCGCGAGGTAGGCCTGCCTGTACACGTCGCCTTCGGGTATGCAGGAGAAAGTGAAGAAACTCTCCATCAGTCCCTCGGAATTGTGGGTCCCATGCGCGATGAGGCGCGTTGCCCGGATCCGCTCCAGTTTCCCGGCGAAGGTCCCGCCGGCCAGCGCCTTCAAGTCGCCCACCTCACACACCAGCGGACGGAACTGGCGCTCCTCCCACGCTTTTACGAGAGCCGGCGCAACCGGCGCATCCCGCAGGAAAGCATCGCTGAAAGCGGAAGGCTCGGCGACGTTCACCGCAAAGCTGTCGACGGAAAGTGCCAGCGGTTCGCCGCTTCGCAGCGCGCAGATCAGCACTTCATGCCTGATCAGACTTTGCAGCATGCCTTGGGTCCAGCTAAAGAAGTGCGGCCGCGTATGCACCCTCAGGGAGGCGTCCAGGTTGAGTATCAGTCCCTGCTGCTCGACGTTGTCCAGTGTCCCGGGAGTCCCAGTCGCGGCGTCCGCCTCCACGTCGTGCTCAGTCGATAGCACGGCTTCAGGATGAAGGAGCTGAGTCAGGTCCGGTGTCGCAAGTCGCATCGGGCTTTTACCATCAGAAGAATTGCGGCCAATGTAGTGGTCCGCGTATTACGCAGAGATGACACAAGATCGGGGCGGGGCGTCCCGTGCCAATGCTCGGCACTGACCGCCAGGATGCGTCGTGACGCCTCGTAGTCCAATGGGCCTATCGCGGCTGCGCATGCGCTGCATCAACGTTGAATACTGCATGTTCTAAGCTGCAACACATCCAGACCCATCCTTATCCTTAACGTTTCACCACTCATGTCTTCGATTCCAAATTTCCCCGCCTTCCCCGAAACCCGGCCGCGCCTGTCACCCGGGAAACTCGGCGCATCCGCCCTGCTGCGCGCCGCAATCGATCCGGTGGTGGCGATCGGAGCTCTGGCGGTTTGCGTCCTCTGGTTCGAAGGCCGCTTCGATGGGGCCAGCCTGATTCTTGCGCTTCTCGTATTCTCGATGACCTATCCCACCAGCCTTGCGCAGAACGCGACCGGTCCCGGCGCATTGCTGCGCGACGTCGTGACCGGCTGGCTGGCGATGATCCTGCTGTTGATCCTCGTCGGGTGGGCCTCCGGAACCCTTGATGCATTCGACCAGCGCGCCCTCATTGCATGGTTCGTCGTCACTCCATTTTCCCTGTTCGCGGCCCATCGCCTGATTCCGGCCCTCCTGCCGCGCCTTCTCGCCGTCGACGGCCTGCAGCGGACGGCCGTCATTGCGGGCGCGAACGAGACCGGTTGCCGGCTGGCGGAGCGCATCGCGGAAAATCCCTCGCTCGGCACCCGCGTCGCAGGGTTTTTTGACGATCGCGGCACCGACCGGATGAACCATGCTGATCGCGCTCCCAGTCTCGGCTCGCTGCATGAACTTTCGGATTATGTGAAAGCCCATCACATCGACCTCATATACATCGCCCTGCCAATGGCTTCGCAGCCGCGAATCCTCCAGTTGCTCGAGGAACTGCACGATACGACGGCGTCGATCTACTTCGCTCCGGACGTCTGCTTTTTCGACCTCGTCCAGGCACGGATCGACACCATCGGCGGCTTGCCGGTGGTCGCCGTGCGCGAGTCGCCTTTCTACGGAGCCGACGGCCTGATCAAACGCGCCAGCGATGTCATCCTTGCGTCCGCGATCCTGGCCCTGATCGCGCCGTTGATGCTCGCCATCGCGATTGGCGTGAAACTGAGTTCGCCAGGCCCGGCACTGTTCAAACAGCGCCGTTACGGGCTGGACGGCAGGCAGATCGTGGTCTACAAGTTCCGCTCGATGAACGTAATTGAGGACGGAGACCTCATCAGGCAGGCCTCCCGCGGAGATCCGCGCGTGACAGGTTTCGGTGCTTTCCTGCGGGCCTCCTCGCTCGACGAATTGCCGCAGTTCATCAATGTCCTGCAAGGCCGGATGAGCGTCGTCGGGCCGCGTCCCCATGCGATAGCGCACAACGAGATGTACCGCAAAGTCATTCGCGGCTACATGATCCGGCACAAGGTGAAGCCCGGCATAACCGGTCTGGCGCAGGTCAACGGCCTGCGCGGCGAAACCAGTTCCCTCGACAAGATGCAGATGCGCATCGAGTACGATCTTGCGTACCTGCGGAACTGGTCGCTGCTGCTCGACCTGAAAATCGTTCTGAGAACGATCGTCGTCGTGCTGGGAAGGCAGAATGCCCATTGAACGGATCTCAGGCGATGTCCGCCCGGTATCGATAGCCCAGTCCGCGCACCGTTTCGATGGCCTTGTCGTGGCCGGTCGGCGCCAGCCCCTGGCGGAGCCTGCGGATGTGGACGTCGACGGTACGCTCTTCAACGAACGCGTCATGGCCCCAGATTTCATCAAGAAGTTTGGCCCGGCTGAAGATGCGGCCGACATGGGTCATGAAGAAGTGCAGCAGGCGGAATTCGGTGGTCCACAGATCGATGTCGTGGTCTCCGGCGGTGACCCGGCGCGCCGCCGGATCCAGTTGAAGCCCCGAGATCTCGACCACGTCATCGGCGAGTTGCGGCGTACGCCGGCGCATTACCGCCTTGATTCTTGCAAGCAGCTCGCGCCCGGAGTACGGCTTGGTCAGATAGTCGTCCGCTCCACCCTCCAGCGCCGCGACTTTGTCCTGCTCTTCCGCACGCTCGCTGATTAGAACAATCGATATGTCCCGGGTACGCTGATCGCTGCGCAGGCGGCGCGTGAACGGAAGGCCCGGAATTCCCGGCAACACCCAGTCGAGCACGACCAGGTCGGGCCGGACTTCGCGCACCAATGTTTCGGCCTGGGCAACATCGCCGGCGCAACGAACCTTGTATCCGGAGTTCTGAAGATTGGCGGCAAGCAGTTGCCGGGCGGATACCTCCTCTTCGACTACTAGAATGGAGCCGTACATTAACTTCTCCTTGATGGTGGGATCCAAGGCATCCGTGTGCGGCCGATTGATTCCGGCCGCGGATCCCTGCGCACGAAGCAACTATCCCACCGCGCTTTGCACGGTTCCGTGCGCTTGCGCACATAGTCCGGAAAGAATAAGAGGCCATCTCTCGATGACCTCTGGCCACTGGCCCCTCGGTTTGCACGCAGTACGATTGCGTCTGGCCGGACCCTTAGTTTCCCGGCTAGGCCCCCGTTTCCCGGCTAGGCCGCGTTTCCCGGCTAGGCCGCGGGAAGCGGCATCGGGATCGAGACGGACACGGTGGTACCGCGTCCGGCGACACCCTCGATGCTTACCTCGCCCCCGAAGATTTGGGCTCGTTCCTGCATGCCCAGCAAGCCAAGCGATTCGCGGCCGCGAATCTGGCTTTCGGATATTCCGACGCCGTCGTCCACCACTCTGAGCTTTAGCAGATCAGCGGAAATGCTGAGGTCCACCTCGACGCCGCTCGCCCTGGCGTGGCGTGCGATATTGGTCAGGATTTCCTGGAATATCCGGAACACGGCGGTCGATACTTCCTTGTCCAGGTCCAACTGGGCCTCCGGAAGCCTGAGCCGGCACCGCATGCCCATGCGCTTCTGGAATTCCTTGGCCTGCCACTCGAACGCCGCCACCAGCCCCATTTCATCGAGGATCTGCGGTCTCAGGCCGGTCGAAATCCGGCGAATGAGCTGCACGGTGGAATCGAGGAGGCGGCACATGGCTTCGGCCTTCTCCACAATCAGTTCATCAGTGCCGGCCAGCTGCCTGGCCAGCCAGGTCACATCCATCTTGAGGCCAGTCAGCACCTGACCCAGTTCATCGTGGATTTCGCGCGCAATCCGGGCACGCTCTTCTTCGCGTATGGAAACCAGGCGTGCGGCCAGCGCCCGCAACTGCACTTCCGATTCACGCAACTGAACTTCTGCGACTCGCCTCTCGCTGATTTCACGGGACAGCGCCGCGTTCTTCTTGTGCAATTCCACGAATACCGAAACTTTCGACTGCAGTACCGCCGGCACCAGGGGCTTCACCAGGTAGTCCACCGCGCCGACTTCATAGCCACGGAAGGCCGATTCCATTTCCGTGGACACACCGGTCAGAAAAATGATGGGCGTGTGCCGGGACCGGTCGCGCGTGCGGATCATGCGGGCGGTTTCGAAGCCATCCATTCCCGGCATCCGCACGTCGAGAAGGATCACGGCCAGGTCGTTTTTGAGCACCACCCTCAAGGCCTGTTCGCCGGACTGTGCGCGCAGCAGGTTCTGCCCGAGCGGCTCCAGCAAGGCCTCGAGAGCCAGCAGGTTCCTGGGCTCGTCGTCGACCATCAGTATGTCGGCCTTTCCGGTCTCCATGTGCGCTCCCATCCCGTGGTCGATTGATCCGCCCCAGTGCAAATGCAGTGGACGCGATGGAAAAGATACTCTGTCTGCGCCTGATCCGCTTTTCGACAGGAGCGCCTGAAATGCAAACGAGCAGCCAGCCGGCCGCCCTGGTCAATATGCACGCGGCTGCGTAGCCGGCCGCTGAATTTTCCCGACGAACGCCTTGGCACGCGTGCGGAGGAACAAGCAAGAAAAAGGACCCGCTTCGGGTCCTTTTTCACTACCGCGGCAAGGGTTCTTGCCGTGCTGCCCTGTGGTTTCTCAGCGTTCGCCTCGAAACCGCATGTCTTACGATGCAGATTAAGATGCAGATGCCGGCGGCGGCGTGCATGTGGCTCCGCCATCCTTCGTGCCAGAGAGCTCGGTGACACCCGAGCACGAGAAGGTGGCGACCGCGGGGTCCTGAACGTAAGTCCAAGTCGTGGTGCCCGAAAGCGTGTTGCACTCCGCTCCGACGGTAAGGTTCACCGAATTGTAGGTCGTCGTGCCGCCACGCTCCGCAAAACTGCCGGACCAGCTCAGCTTGTTGCCGGTGATCGTGCCCGAAAAGTCGGTCGACGCATCGGGATTGGCTGCGTCCGTTACGGTAATGGCATTGGTCGTTGGCGTGGCTTGCGCGACTGTCAGGGCGTAGTTCGCCAGCGGGTTGCCGGGTGGCTGGCATTCCGGAGCAGCGGAAGTTACCGCCGTCTCGGTAATCGTCCACACGCCAGCGATGTCGCCAATCGGCGCTGCTGCCGCCGCCGGAGGGGCCG